>JAIVJG010000204.1 GCA_020200155.1 Acidobacteriota bacterium
CAGACAGACCGGAGCCTCTGGGGCAACCGCGAAGGCACGCGCAGCGTCGCCCTCCCGCTCAATAAACTGCCCGTCTCGCGCATCCTGCACGAGACCGTGATGGTCGCAGACGTTAACTGGTATCAGGGCATCGCCGCCAACGGCTACGAGAAGATGCCCTTCATCGCCGACAACCCTCACAACTGGGCATTCTTCCCGCTCTTCCCGCTGGTGTGGCGGCTCGGCGCATCCTTGACGGGCGACTTCGTCATCACGGGGATGATGCTCTCGCACGTCTTCTTTTTCTTCGGCCTCTTTCTCGCGCACCGCATCGCGCTCGCCTTCGGCTTCGCGGAGCGCGTGGCCGACCGCTCGATTTATTACCTCGCCATTTTTCCCGTGAGCTACTTCTTTTCGATCCCGCTGACGGAGTCTTTCTTCCTCCTCCTGACAACGGGCTGCATCTACGCGGCCAAGCGCGGACGCTGGTGGACGGCGGGCGTGCTCGGTGCGCTGGCCTCTGCGACGCGCGTGACCGGCGTGCTCATCCTGCCCGCGCTCCTCGTGCTCTACTGGCAAACTTACGGGGGCGACTGGCGAAGCAAAGCGGCGTGGCGCGCGGCAATTTGGCGCAGAGAGTTTCTCAGCCTCTGCCTCGTGCCCGCAGGCATCGCGTCCTTCATGTGGTATCTCTACGCCATCACGGGCAATCCGCTCGCCTTCAAGGACATCCTCGTGACGTGGGGACGCGGCACGGGTTTCTTCGTCGTCACGCTCTACGAGTACCTGCGCGACCCACTGCTCGTCGTCGTCCCGTGGGACTTCCGCATCATCAACTTCGCGGGCGCGTGCGTCGCGCTCGGCGGCGGCGTGATGCTGCTCAAGTGGCGGCAATGGGCGCTCGCCGCCTACACGCTCGTCGCCGTATTGGTGGCGCTCTCATCGCTTGTACTACAATCTCAGGCGCGCTACGCGATGGTTCTCTTCCCGGCCTTCTTCGCGCTAGCCGTGGCGGGCGAGCGCCCGCGCGTTGACGACGTGATCCGCGCCGTCTCGCTCGCGCTGCTCTCTCTGATGACGGCGCTCTTCGCCGCACGCTTCACCATCGCGATGTCTTGAAGAAGCGGCCAGCGCGTCAGCAGCCAGCTTTCTCTCTATACAGAGAGTCAACGGCCTTGACGTTGCCCGATTGCTTACGAGAAAACAACGCCCTTTGCTCGACTGCCGATTGCTTTTATGAAACTCGCTTACTTCAGCCCGCTCAACCCGCAGCCCTCCGGCATCTCCGACTACAGCGAAGAACTGCTCCCGCATCTCGCCGCGCACGCCGACATCGAACTGTTCGTTGACGGCTTCCGTCCCGGCAATCAGGAACTGCTCGCGCGCTTTCGTTTGTTCGACTATCGCCGCGACCCGTCCGCCCTCGCGCGTCTCGGCGACTACGACGCCGTCGTCTATCACATGGGCAACGACCATCGCTATCACTCCGGCATCTTCGACGCCATGCGCCAGCATCCCGGCGTCGTCGTCTTCCACGACTTTGCCTTGCAGGACTTCTTTCTCGGCCTCTCGCGCCAGCGCGCAAACGCGGAGCTTTATCTCTTGGAGATGGCGGCCTGTCACGGCGAGCGCGAGCGCGACAGAGCCGGGGAACATCTCCTGCGCGGGAGCGTGCCGCCGCACGTCGCCGCCCCTCTGGCCTTTCCGCTCAACTGTCGCCTCGCGCGCGAGGCCGAAGGCATCATCGTGCATTCCGCTTGGAGCCGCGAACGCTTCGACAAAATCGCGCCCGGCGTCCCCTCCGCGCACATCAACCACCACATCACGACGCGCGCCGCAGCGACAGAGCCGGCTGGCGTCGAGCGCGGCGACGAAGGCGCGTGCGTGCGTTTCGCATCCTTCGGCCTCATCACACCGGACAAGGGCATCGAAAGCGCGCTCCGCGCCCTCTCCGCCCTGCGCGACGAACACGACTTTCACTACACGCTCGTCGGCGCGGACAATTCCTACTTCGACGTGCGCGCACTCATCCACGCGCACGGCCTCTCAGACCGCGTGACGATCACAGGGCACGTCTCGCTCGCAGAGTTCGAGCGGCGCATCGCCGGGACAGACATCGCCATCAACTTGCGCGAGCGATTCATCGGCGCGACTTCGGGGAGTCTCTGCCGCATCATGGCCGCCGGAGTTCCCGCCATCGTCTCCAACGTCGGGTCTTTCGCGGAACTGCCCAATGATACGGTCGTCAAGATTGACACGGACGAATACGCCGACGCGCTGCTTTGGGCGTACCTCCGAAAGCTTCTCGAAGACGCCGGCCTGCGGCGGCGCATCGGCGCGAACGCGCGACGGCACATGCTGGCCGAACACAGCATCGAGCAGAGCGCCGCGCGCTACGCCGCCTTCATACACGACGTGATCGCGCGCCGCACACGACGGCTCTTCGTCGTCGGCATCTCGGACGAGCTGTCTTTGCTCGGCGTGCGCCCCGACGACGAGACGCTCATGCGCTCGGTGGCCTCAGAGGTCGCCGCGCTCGCGCCCGCCGTGTTGTTCGAGACGGACGCTCACGCTCACCAAGTCGCTGTTGAAACTCACGCCGCGCAAACCAAAACGACTTTGAACGCCAACGGACACCACGCGGCGGCGTGTCAATCGGCGGCAACCCGCGTCGAAGCGTTGAAGGTTGAAACTGAAGCGAACGGAGTTAATGCCGCGTTTGATGTCGCGATGACGGGTCGCCTGCCGAAGATCGAAGGCGTGGACTACAAACGCGCGGCGGTCGAGTACCCGCGCAAGCTCGACGCCGAGCGCAGCTACTACCTGAGAACCAAACCGTTCTACAACCTTGCGCACAAGCCCGACAAGCACGCGGGCGACGGCATGGACGCCGAAACCCACCGCCACTTCTGCGACTTCGCCAACGTCGCCGTCGCGCTCGCGTTGCCTGCCGGCGCGCGACTACTCGACGTTGGCTGCGGCTCCGGTTGGCTCGGCGAATACTTCGCGCGCCTCGGCTACGACGTAACCGGCATTGACATCAGCGACGATCTCATCGAGATGGCGAGCGAGCGCGTCGCGCGCGTGCCCTACGACGTGGATCACGAGACGCCCCTGCGCTGCCGCTTCGAGACGCACGACATCGAGAGCGCGCCGCTCCCGGAAAAGTTCGACGCCGTTATCTGCTACGACTCGCTGCATCACTTCGTGGACGAGCGCGCGGTCTTTCGTCACTTCTCCGCGATGCTCGAAGTGGGCGGCCTCCTCTTCATCCTCGAAGGCCACAAGCCGCCCGCAGGCTCCGCCACCGAAGAGGAATTGACGGACGTGATGCGCCTCTACGAGACGCTCGAATCGCCCTACAGCTACGAGTACCTGCGCGAACTGCTCGACGCGAACGGCTTCGCCGTCGTCGGCGACTACGTCAGCGTCAACGGTCTCTTCGAGCGCGAGATGCTCGAACACAATCGCCTGCCCCTGACGACGGTCGCGACTGATTACCACTACCTGACCTGCAAGAAAGTCGCAGAGAACGCGCGTGCCTCGGTCGTGCCCGACAGCCGCGCGCCCGGCGTGCTCTGCGCGCAAATCACGCTCCGCGCACCTCTGCCCGAAAGCTTCGCGCCGGGCGCGCGGCTCGAAGCGCAGCTTGCCGTCAAAAACACGGGCGACACGCTCTGGCTCAACGGGCAGACCGTGCGCGCCGGAGTCGTCATGCCCGGCGTCAGGGTCTCCGACGCGCGCGGGAATTTAATTCAGGAGTTTCACGGCCAGCCGATGCTGCCGCGCGCCGTGGCGCCCGGCGAAACCGTCACGCTCAGGATCGAGTACGCCGTGCCGCCGGTCGCTGGCGCGTACACGCTCAAAATTGATCTCGTGGATCAACACGTCTGCTGGTTTGAAGACAGAGGTTCCGAACCGCTCGTGTTCAAGTTCGAGGTTAGCAAGGGAGAAGAAATTCAATAGGGATAGACAGGATGGACAGGATGAAAAGCAATGCGGAATGCGGAATAGCAGGCACATGCTTTTTCTTCATTCATCATTTCGCATTCATCACTCATCATTTCTGTTTGTATCCTGTCCATCCCTGTTAATTTGTTTTGCGTTTTGAGAACTGCTCATCGTCGAGACCGCGATCATGCCGCCGGAGCGGACGCCTCCGTCGTTCGTGCAGGCGTTCGGCCCTGTGCAGAGGATGGTTCACCCGCTCGTCTACGTCGAGAACCCGCCCGACGCGAAAGAGCAGGTCTTCAACTGGTTCCTGCCGGGCGTCGAGGCGCTCAAGGCGCTGCTCGGTAACGTGGGCTTCGACGAGGTCGAGGTGGTCGAGGCAAAGGACGAGCGCGCGTTCGTCGTCTGTCGCAAGACGAAGCAGGCGACGAAGGCGGGCGATGTGTTCAGCCATTTCAACGCACGGCTCACGCTCGAAGACGGCGTACATGCCTGCCCCGCCGCTTCCGAACTCACCTTCCGCCTGCGCGTGGAGAACACCGGGCTGGCGACTTGGCACGCGCGCGGCGAGGCGGGCACGGACAAGGGAGCCGTGCTCCTCGGCGCGCACCTGTTGAAGAGCGACGAAGAGGAAATTTCATGGGACTACGGGCGCGGGCGTCTGCCGCGCGACGTGCCGCCGGGCGAGACGGCCAGCCTCGACATCCGCTTGCGCGCTCCCGAAACGCCCGGCAGCTACATCGTGGAATTCGACATGGTGGCCGAACACATCACTTGGTTTGAAGACCACGGCTCCGGCACGTTGCGGCACGAAATCGCCGTCGAGTAGCGGGGACGCAAAAGTTTTATAGTGGTTTGCGATTGGATGCGACTACACGGGGAGCATGCTCCGTCCGCTACCGCCTTGCTTAAGCCATGCGGGTCTCTCTCACCACGCACGACCCGCCCGCTACCGCAGGCGGTTCTGACAGGAAGGCAGGCGCAGAAACTCAAACTTTCCGCGCCCGCCCCGCGTCCAAAGCCTTCAGGTCTTGGACGCCGGACACGGGCAGGCGCAAGCCTCTTCGAGTTCGCCCGGCGCGACGCTCTCCGGCGCTAAAGTGTCGCGGGCGCTTAAGTTGACAAACGCGGCGGGCGGTGTCTAAACTGCTTTACGGTCGTGACGGGAGCAGCCCCGCTCCCGACGAAAGTTACAGGCGTCTCGCTTAAAATTCAGGAAACTTCCTGCCCTTCAGAAATACTTTTGGGAGCACCGTCATGCGAAAGCTTATCATTGCAGTCCTCTTCGTGGCCTTCTCGGCTGCCGGCGCACTGGGGCAAAGTCAGAGCGCGCCCACTCTCCGCATCGTTTCGGAGAACGGCAACACGCTGCCGTCGGAGTTGTTGTACGGCAACACGAAAGTGAAGCCGCTGCGCCTCCGGCCCGGCACCAACCAGCCGATCACGATTGACGACTCCGACTTCTTCGTCCAGCAGCAGTACGTTGATTTCCTCAGCCGCTTCCCCGACCAGTCCGGCTTCGGCTTCTGGAACAACGAGATTGTCGTCTGCGGCACGAACGCCGGCTGCATTGACAACAAGCGCGTCAACGTCTCGGCGGCTTTCTTCCTCTCGATAGAATTTCAGCAGACGGGCTATCTCGTCTATCGTCTCAACAAGGCCGCGTTCGGCAACCTGCCGGGCAAGCCCGTCCCCGTCGTGCGCGCCAGCTTCATGCCCGACACGCGACAGATCGGGCAGGGCGTGGTCGTCGGCACGCCCGGCGCGGACGCGCTCCTTGAGGCGAACAAGGTGTCGTTCATCAACGGGTTCGTCACGCGCCCGCAGTTCACCAACCTCTACCCGCAAGGCATGGCGGCAGCGACTTACGTTGACACACTGTTCGCCAAAGCAGGTGTGACGCCGACGGCGACGGAGCGCCAAAACGCCATCACGGCTTACGGCGCGGGCGACAACGCAGGAAGAGCCGCCGCGTTGCGTAGCGTCGCCGAGAGCCAGACGTTACAGCAGGTCGAGTCCAACAAGGCGTTCGTGCTGATGCAATACTTCGGCTACCTGCAAAGAGACCCGGACGCTGCGCCCGACAATAACTTCGACGGCTACAATTTCTGGCTCGGCAAGCTCAACGAGTTCAACGGCAACTTCGTCAACGCCGAAATGGTCAGAGCCTTCATCGTCTCCGGCGAATATCGCGGCAGATTCTAAGCAGCGAGTTAATTCAAACATCCACAGGGCCGGTTTCCACGAAGGAAGCCGGCCCTCTTCATTTCCACCTCAACTCGCGTGCGCCCTCACCCGCGCCTCGCTACGGCAAGCACGACGCGACGCGCTTTCTCGACCGTCACGAGTCGCCAACACCAGAGCACGAGAGCCACAGCCGACAGCAACGACACCAGCAATCCGATCAGCGCCGACTTCGGATGATAGACAAACTTCAACTCGTGCTCGCCGGGCGGAAGCAGCACACCGCGCTGGTTGTAGTTGACGCGCAGAATCCCCACCGCCCGGTTGTCGAGATAAGCGCGCCAGCCGGGATAATGATTCTCGGCCAGCACGAGTATCGAAGGCGCGACGGCGGCGGTCTTCACCTCGATACGATTAGGCTCGTATCTCGTGATTTCGGCGCGCGAAGGCGGCGACGCTGCTACTGCTGCTGCTGTCGCTCCTTCAGCCGCGAGGCTCACGGCGAGCGGCGATTCGACGAGCGCCGTGCGGCGCGGCTCCCACTGACGCCCATCCGGCAGCTTGCCTGTGCGGATCACTTCGAGCGTCGCCTGCTCCGTCGCGACGAGCGCATCAGTCGCGAGCCATGCGCGCGGGAGCGCGTGTGTGTTCTCGTAAATCAACACGCCGCCCGCTTCGCCCACGCGCCGCCAACGCGCGCCGCCCGCTTCGCCAAGCGCGTCTGTGGGCGTCTGCTCCGGCGCGGGCGCGGACTCTTTCCGTATCCACGCACGGCTCAACGGAACGGTCTTGCCGCCGCCCGCGTCCACGAGCGACGCGCGGAGCACGCTCAATTCCAGCTTCGGCGCTTGCGCGGGCGCGGCGACTTCAATCTCGCCGCCTGCGATGATCGCTTTTCCGGGAAGCGCAAACGACGCGACGTATGTATGCGCCTCGTAGTTGCCCTGCGCGTCCTCTACGCTGTAGCTCGTCGCCACGGGCGCGCGTTTGTGGCGGATGCGGCGGCGGATGTCGGCGCGGTCGTAAGCCCACTCGGAGGTGTGCGCGCCCGCGCGCAACTCGAACTCGAATGCGCGCCCGTCCTCCGCGCGCAATCGCACGCGCCCGACGACCGCGCCGTCCGGCACTTCGGCAGACCAGGAGAGGCTCGTCAACAGCGCGAGGTGATCGGCCTCCACGCGCTGCGCGTTGAATGACAGACGCTCGCCCTGTTGAAGCGACGGCACGTTCAGATTCTCTTCGGCGAAGAGGTAGCCGCCGAAAGTTTGCGTGGCGGGAAGTGTGGAGATGGAAGGAATGGAAGATGAGAGCGCGGCTGATTCCCCCGTTGATGGCTGCATCGTCAGAACGTAACGCACGTTGAGCAGGTCAAGCTCGCGACTCTCACCGTGCAGGCTCCGCGCGGGGTCTTCGAGGTCGCCCCAGACTTTCATGTCGCCCGCGAGACGGCTGTAGCGACGCAGGCCGAAGCCGTCGTAACCGGCGGCGTTCTGTATGCCGTGCATCATGTAGATGTCCGGTTGCAGCGCAAGCATGAACTTGCTCGACTTCGCAGTCGCCGCAGTTGCCACGGTCTTGTCCGGCTCGAACCCTCCCGGCACGGTCAGAATCCTGTACGGCGCGTTGTCGCCCCCCCGCATCTCTCGCAAGGCTCGAACTGACGGCGGCTCACGCCACAACTCGCTTTCGCGCGCCGGGCTGGCGACGCGCCACCCGCTCGACTGCCCCCACAGCGCAAGGTCTAAAGCGACGACCGCGAGCAGAAGCACGAGAGCGCCGCCCCGCATCCGGCGCGCGAAGACCCAGAGCGCCCACATGCTCAGGGCCGCGACGACGATGGGCAGGAAAAGTTCCGGCGCGCGAAGCAGCGTCAATGGCGCTTCACGCCCCAGACGAAATTCTGCGGGACGCCCCACCGTCACCGCCATGCACGTTAGTAAAAACACGCACGCGCCGACCAGAAGCACCCATCTCAACGTCTTCGCACGATTGCGCGCACGCGCGATCACCGTCACGCCGCGACCAGCCAGCACCGCCAGCGCGAAGTCAACTTCCAACAGGTGTCGCGCGGGGACGCGGAACAGGTTGAGGACGGGGACGTGGTAAATCAGTTGATAGAGGTCGAAAGGCCAGAAGCGACCGAGCGCCAGCGCCGCACCTGCGAGCGCCACGATTGTCCAGAACTTCGTCCGCGCGTCGCGCCTGAGCACGAAGGCGAGCGCGGCGAGCGCCGCCGTCCCCACGCCCGCGTAAGCGATGTATTCGGCGTAGAACGCAGGCCCCGTGTAAGGCGCGCGGAACAGTTGCCCGTCGCCGCCGCCCACGACGTAAGGCGCGAAGAACGTCCACAGGAATCGCGGCGGCATGCTGAACGACGTGAAGAAATCGTAAGACGCATCCGCGCGCATGCTGTTGCGAAGGAGTTCGACGGTCGGTAAGATTTGCACCGCCGCCAGCGCCAACCCGGCGGCGATGAAGGCCAGCGACCGGAGATAAGACGCGCGTGCGCTCTTCGTCTCGCGCGCCATCGAGACGGCGTACACGGCGGCGACGATGAGCGCGTAAGCGAGCGTCTGTTGATGACCCGCGAAAGTTTGCAGTGCGACGACTGCGGCGAGTACGAGGCCGCGACCCCTCGCGCCGCTCATCCCGTAGCCGTCAACAGCCCACAGCAGCCACGGGAGCAGCGCCGCCGTGTGTAGAATGTTGGTGTGCCCGATCTGCGCGACGAGAAAGCCGCTCCACTGCCAGACGAGGCTCGTCGTGATTGACCCCGCGATGCTTGCACCGCTCCGTCGCGCGTAAAGATAAGCGCCGAGCGCGGCGAGCGCGTAGGTCGAGAGCATCATCAGGTTCGTCGCGGCTGCCGGGTTGAAGGCGAGATAGAACCAGTTGAGCGGGAAAAGTATTCCGGCCTGCGCCGCGCCGTGCAGCGGCATACCGCAAAAGATGTATGGATTCCAGAGCGGCCAGAAGCCCTGACGGATGAGATTCGCCGCCGCCACGCGCAAAGGCACGTTGAAGATCACGCCATCGTCGGGCGCGAGGAAAAGCGCGCCGCGCGTCGCGTTGAAAAAGTAGACGAGCGGCAACAGCGAGACGGCGAGCGCCGCCGCCGCGTCCGGCGTTATCTTAGGGCGGAGACTGTATGGACGAAGCATTGAAGCAGGAACGAGAGGCCACCTTGCAAGTCGGCGCGACGGTCGCACGCGCTTACGTCGTCGCCAGACGACTCGTCATCGCGCGCAGGGCCGAACTGGCGTGCGCGGTGCTGCTCGTCTTGATGGCCGCCAATCTGCTCGCGGCGATTTCGCGCAAGAGCATCACCAACGACGAAATTGTTCACATCCCGGCTGGATACTACCACCTCGTTGACGGCTATTTCCAACTCAACAACGAACACCCTCCGCTCGTCAAGATGTGGGCGGCGCTGCCGCTTCTCTTCATCCAGCCGAACGAGGCGCTGCCGTCGGCTGGCGAAACGAAGGGCAACTTCTCTGAGTTGATGTGGAGCTATCATCAACGCTTCTGGCCCAACAACAAAGAGAACTTCGAGACGATCTGCTACTGGACGCGCGCGATGATGGTTGCCGTCGCCGTCGCGCTCGGCGTCCTCATCTTCACTTACGCGCGAAATCTTTTCGGCGCCCGTGCCGCCGTCTTCGCCGTCGCGCTCTACACGCTGGAGCCGACGGTGCTCGCGCACGGGCGCATCGTCCACACGGACGTGCCCGCCGCGCTCGTCTATCTGCTGTTCTTCTTCGCGCTCCGGCATTACCTGAACGCGAGGACTCTTCGCCGCGCGCTGCTCGTCGGGCTGGCGTGCGGGGTGGCGCTCATCACGAAGTTCTCGATGATCGTCGTGCTGCCTGTGCTCGCGCTCGTCACGCTCGGCGGCATCCTTTTCGCGCCGCGCCTGCGTGAAAGTCGCAAGCGGATCGTGCTCCACGCGGTACTGGCGGCGTGCGTCGTCCTCTTCGTCGTCAATGCGGCTTACTATTTTAAGAGGCCGCCGCTTGAGCCGGCGGATGTGCAATGGGTGCAGACGCGCTCGCCCGACGCCTTCAATAGTTGGATGACGTTCTTCCGCGCAGGCTCGAAGATCGTGCCCACGTACTACCTCTTCGGCCAGTACAACGTCCTGCTGCACAACCGCGACGGGCATCCCACGTCTCTGCTCGGCCAGTACAACGTGATGGGCTGGTGGTACTACTTCCCCGTCGCCTTCGCGCTGAAAACATCGCTGCCGTTTCTCTTCGTCTCAATCGCGGCGCTCACGTGGGCGCTGTGGCGGCTGCTCAAAAAAAGGGACGCGCGTTTCCTCTGGCTACTCGTCCCGTTCGCGGCTTACGCGTTGCTGTCCATGTCGGGACACATCAACATCGGCGTCCGGCATTTCCTGCCCGCTTACCCGTTCCTCTTCATCGCCGGCGGCGCGCTGCTCGAACGTCTGACCCGCGTGCGACGCCCGCATCATCTCGCCGTCGCGCTCGTCGTGCTGACATTCGGCTGGATGTGCGTCGAGGCACTGCGCGCCTACCCGGACTACGTGCCTTACATGAATCAGCTCGCGTCGTCGCACCCGCGCTGGTGGTATCTGTCCGACTCGAACGTGGAGTGGGGCGACGACGCCCGCGAACTCGCCGGCTACCTGCACGCGCGCGGCGAGAGGGAAGTGCGCGGCGCGGTCTCCGGCGGCTGGGGTACGCTCGCGCAGTACGGCATCGCCTATCACGAAATCTTCCCCAAGCCCGGCGTGACGATACCGGAGACGCGCTACGTCGCCATCGGCGCGGGTTTCCTCAACGGCTCGACCATCTCCGTCCCCGCCGACGCGGAGGGACGGCTCGTCTCCGAAGAGCAGCGCATCAACTACCTCGCAGACTACCGCACGCTCCAACCCGAAGCCGTCTTAGGGCATTCAATTTACGTCTATCGCGTGAAGTAAACGGGCGCGCATAAAGTGAGCGGAGGCGCGACGCGCCCGTGAACGCACCTGCGACGTGTCAGGACTCGCGACACCTAATCAACGTGAGTTCGACATAAGAATCGAAGCGTCGCTGTCTCTTACGGTACAGCCGCTTATATCGGACTCACGTTAATCAGCACCCGCTTCGTCATCCGCCACGCCGCGTCGCCGCCATGTGTTTGACAGGACGAAGAGCAACGCACACGTGACGACCGGAATGAGCAGCCAACGCGCCAGCGGGTACGAACGCCACTCGCCGCGCCCGATGGCGGCGAGTTGATCGCGCAGCGCATTGCGCCCGTCCGGGCAGCACATCGCTCCTTGCGCGGCCCCGACCAGATTGACGCCGAACGACCACGCACACACGAGCATGACGACAATTCCCGCGAGCATTCGTTCCGAAAGTTTGGAGAGATGACTGTAGCCCGCGATGCCCAGACACGCGAACGGCATTGCCGGGAGCATGTAGCGCGGGCCGAACTGGCAATCGCCCGCCGTGCCGATGTTCAGGACGTAGGCCGCGAGGACGATGGGCAGCGCGACCAGCAACAGGAAAGCCGGCTCGCGCTTGAAGGCGCGCGGGAAGTAGGTCAGCCCGAAAAGTCCGAGCGCGAAGGCGGGCGCGTAAGTTGCGAGCGAGGCCGTGTAGAAAACAATCTTGTCCCCGAAATTCTTAGGATCGAGACGAACGAAAGTGTCCCCGAACATCTGCGCGCCGGCGACGTTCGGCAACAGCAGAGGGTTGCCGAAGCTGGCCGCGTCGTACACCAGCAGAGGCAGCAGTCCGACGAACACGCCGAACGCAAACGGCGGCGTCAGATTCCAACGTCTCAGCGAGATAAAGTACAGGCCGCAGGCCACGGCCATGAAGAATGGAAGCATCGAGGTCGTCAACGTCAATCCGAGCAGCAGTCCCGCGAAGGCCGACGTGACGCCCGTGCCCTGCCCGCGCGCGACGCGGAAAATCAGGTAGAAAGCGATGACAAGATAACCCGTGGCGAGCGCGTCGTGATGCGCGATTCCGGAATAGGGGAAGACGGTCGTGGCGAGCGCATAGGCGAGCGTCGTCAACGTCGGCCAGAAAAGTGCGCGCTCGTCTCTCGCCAGCGCGCGTGCGATTCTGAACACGGCGACGGCGGACGCAGCGAACACGAGCGAAGTGGTGAAGAAGGTGACGAGCGCCGAAGTCAGGGGGTAATTATCCGTGTACGTCAGCCCGGCTGCGCGGAGCACGGCATAGACTACGGCCCCGGCCATAAACTGTCCCGGCTGCTTGGCGGCGTACTTGTGGCCGTCGTGCAGAAACACATCGCCGAGCGGTTGCAGGTGCGTTGACGCAGAGCCTTCGAGGTAGAAATGGCCGCGCTCGACAATGGCCTCCACGCCAATCTGTTGCAGGTTGAACTGGAGGAGATTGTCCGAGTTAATCACCGCCCCGTAAGCCAGCCACAGCAGCAGGAAAAGGAACACTTCAAGTCTGGCGGCGCGCAAGCCGCCACGCGCGAGCAGGCGACGGAAATTTCCGCCTCGCCCGCCGTCGCTCGATAAAATAATCTCTCGCGCCGCTGTGCTTCCCTTTCTCATCCGCCTCCCTTAGTCACGCCGCTTTGCCGCCGGCTCGCGCGCATTCAACTCAACAACGAACGCACGCAGTTCGTCAAGAGTTTGGACGACCCGTGCCGCGCTGATAATATCGGCGGCGGCGACTCGCGCGCGAAGCCACACACGCATTTTGTCCTCGCGTCCCAAGGCGGCGCGGCGCGAGTTCAGGCGGACGAAAGGCTGAGGCCGAATGGCCTCGAACGATCCCGGCGTGACAAGACCAGACAGAGGCGGCGACGACCATTGGCGGCGACATCGCGCGTCGCTGGCTCTCGTCGCCGTCTTCGCCCTCGGCATCTTTCTCTACACGGCGCGGCTGCGACACAACCCGCCCGGCTTCTTCGTTGACGAATCATCCGTCGCCTACAACGCCTACACAATTTCGCAAACTGGCCGGGACGAGTTCGGTGTCAAGTGGCCGCTCTTCTTCCGCGCCTTCGGTGACTACAAAAATCCGATTTACGTCTACCTGCTGGCTGCGCTTTTCAAATTGTTCGGCCCCGGCATCTTCACCGCGCGACTCCTGAGCGCCGTCGCAGGGATTATGACGGCAACACTGCTGGGGCTGCTCGCCGCGCGCATCTCGAAGCGGCGCGAGGTGGGGCTGCTCGTCGCCGCGACGGCGCTCCTGACGCCGTGGCTCTTCGAGATGAGCCGCGTCGTGCTTGAGGTCGCGCTGTACCCGCTGGCCGTCGTGCTCTTTTTGTTGTGCCTGCAACGCGCTTCAACGAAAGATAAGTGGTCGTGGCTCGACGCCCTCAGCCTCGCCGCGACGCTCGCGCTGCTCACCTACACGTACTCAATCGGTCGCCTGCTCGCGCCGCTGCTCGCGCTCGGCCTCGTCATCTTCACCACGCGCACGCGCTGGCCCGGCATCCTTCGCGCGTGGGCGCTCTACGGGCTGGCGCTGCTTCCGATGTTCGTCTTCCAACGCCGTCATCCCGGCGCGCTGACAGGTAGGTTCGATCTCATCACGTACATCACGCCGCAAAGTTCCGCCGCGCGTGTGGCGTGGGAGTTCGTCAAGCACTTCGCAGGAAACCTCGACCCGCGCAGGCTGCTCTTAACCGGCGACACGAGCATCTGGCAAGTCGCGCACGTCCGGGGCACGCCCGCACTGCTGGCCGCCACGTTGATTCTCGTCGCCACGGGCGCGTGGCTCGTGCTGCGACGACACCGGCGCGACGCATGGTGGCGTTTCGTCTTCTACGGGCTGGCCGCTTCGGTCGTCCCCGCCTCGCTCACCGCCGACTACTTTCACATGCTGCGCCTCGCCTCCGTCCCCGTCTTCCTGCTCGTGCTGGCCGTGCCCGCCTTCGCCCGGCTCATAGAAGAGGGCGGACGCAGGCGCTCTATCTCGCGGACGCGATGACGACCCCCTACATACAGGCTTACTGGTATGCGACGCTGCGCGGCATTCCCCTCTCCGGGTTCGTCCGCCTCGCGCCCGACGAATCGCCCCCGCCCGGCGCGCTCGTCATCTCGACCGAAGAAAGTTGCACGCACACACACGTACTGGCGCAGACGGAGCCTTACACGCTCTACTTCGCGAGCGCCGACGCGAAGACGCGCGGCCCGCTTCCCGACACAGCGTTCCGCGCTCGTGTCAGCATCGTTGATGCGCCTTCGCTATCGCGTGCCGGCGAGCCGTTGAAGATTCGCGCGCGTGTCAGGAACGACAGCGATATTACATGGCCGGGATGCGAGCGGAGCGCCGGGCGTTTTCAGGTGCACATGGCAAGCCACTGGCTCGACGACGCGGGGCGCACGGCGTCGAAGGAGGAAGGCCGCAGCCCTCTGCCCGCAGACCTCGCGCCCGGACAGGAGTCGGAACTTACTTACAACGTCAACGCGCCCGCGCGTCCCGGCGACTACGTCCTCGAACTCGACATGCTTCAAGAGGGCGTGTCGTGGTTCGGGCTGAAAGGCTCGCCCACGACGAAGCTGCGCGTGAGAGTGGAGTAACGTAAAAGGCAAAAGGCAAAGGGCAAAAGGCAAAAATCAAAAGGAGAAGAAGCCGCGCCTTCTCTTCATCTTCCTTTCACCCTTTTGCCTTTTGCCTTCTTCAGCGCTTCTTCATAAACCTCCAGCGTCATCTTCGCCGTTCGTTCCCATGAAAATTGCGCCGCGTGTCGTCGCCCGGCGGACGTGAGTTGCGCGCGTGGCTGTTCGTCCTGCGTGAGTTCGATGATGATGCGCGCGAGTTCGTCCACGTTCTGCGGATCGAAGAGTCGCGCCGCGCCGCCCGTGGTTTCGGAGAGACTGGGGATGCGGCTCGCGACGACGGGCGCGCCGCACGCCATCGCTTCGAGCGGCGGCAGTCCGAAGCCTTCGTAGATGGATGGATAGACGAACAGGCGGCAGGAAGAGTAGAGGGCGCGCAAGTCTTCGTCGGAGACGTAGCCGGTGCAAACAACACGGCTTTCTACGCCCGACCCTTTGAGTTCGGCGAACAGCGCATCGCTCAACCAGCCTTTGTGCCCGGCGATGACCAGTTGCAGATCGGTGCGCGGCGAGTGGCGCACGACTTCGGCGAAGGCGCGCACGAGCGTCGAGAGATTCTTGCGCGGCTCGATGGTTCCGACCGCGAGCACGAAATTCGCGCCGACATTCAGACGACGCCGCGCGTCTTCCGTCGCCGCAAACGCGAGCGGTTGGAAACAGGCGCGCGGCGCTTCGGGCACGGCGAAGATTTTCGACGGGTTGACGCCGAGGCGCTCGGACAGTTCACGTCGCACAGATTCTGTCGGAGTAATAATGACATTCGCCGCCCGCGTCAT
>JAIVJG010000121.1 GCA_020200155.1 Acidobacteriota bacterium
CAGGAGTTGGGACGCAACCGCGACCAGCGATATTGGAGCAAGCTGGACGACCTCGCATGGGATGTCAAACAAGTTCTTTCCGTCATCAACCCGCGCGCCAGAATCGCGTCTGCCGTTTCGGTCTTCTCACAGGCTCAAGGGACTATCTACCTCGCGCAAACGACGAGGGATTTGAGCGAGGAGCGAGATCAACTCAAGCGCGAGTTGCAGAATCGCGGCTACGACATTCTTCCCGACAAAGAGCTGTCATTCATCTCTCCCAACTATGAGGATGCCGTGCGCGAGTGTGTCGGGCGCGCGAAGCTTTCGGTTCACCTCATCGGCGGCAGCTACGGCATCATTCCTGAAGGAGCAGGCAACCGCTCAATCGTGCGCTTGCAAAACGAGATTGCCGCCGAACGCAGCCGCCACGAGGCGTTCTCAAGGTTGTTATGGATGCCCGTCGGACTGACGACGCATGAGGAAACGCAGGCGCAGTTCATCGAGAATTTGCGGACGGACGCTGCGACGCAGAAGGGCGCGGAACTCTTGCAAACGCCGCTCGAAGAACTCAAGTCCGTCATCCAAACGCGTCTGAGCAGCAACGGCCACAAGCCCGCAGCCGAACCCGCCGGAGAGACGCCTCCGAAAATCTACCTGATTTTTGATAAACGCGATTTGGAAGCCGTGCTCCCGCTGAACGATTACCTCTCCGTCGAGAAAAACTTTCAAGTGCTGCTTCCCCTGATAGACGACGAAGGCGCGGACGACGCGCAAGCCTTCGACATTCACAAGGACAATCTCATGCAGTGTGACGCGGTCTTGATCTACTACGGCAACGCCAATCAAGTCTGGTTTGAATACAAGCGGCGCGACCTGAAGAAGATCGTCGGCCTCGACCGCAAGAGCCTGTTGACGGCGGAAGCCGTCTACGTCGCCTCGCCCAAGACCGCGCACAAGCAGCTATTCAACAACCCGGAGGCGCTGGTCATCAAGAACTTCGAGGACTTCTCGCCGTCGGCTTTAGACACCTTCCTTGCCCGCGTACAAGCCGCCGAGAAAGGAGCAGTCGATGCAGGAAATTAACCACTCGTCAAATCCGTTCCCCGGACTGCGACCCTTTGAAGCCACCGAGACGCATCTCTTCTTCGGGCGTGACGGCCAGAGCGAAGAACTGCTCCGGCGACTCAAGCGGACGCGGTTTCTCGCCGTTGTGGGCACTTCGGGCAGCGGTAAGTCGTCGCTCGTGCGGGCGGGGTTGCTCCCCGCGCTGCAAGGCGGGCTGATGGCGAGCGCGGGTTCCGACTGGCGCATCGCCATCCTTCGTCCCGGCAACGACCCCATCGGCAATCTGGCCCGCGCGCTGGCGTCCCCCTCGGTGCTCGGCTCGCTCGACGCGAAGAGCGCGGGGATGCAGGAAGTCCTCGCCGAGACGACGCTCAGGCGCAGCAGCCTCGGACTGGTCGAGTTGGTCAGCCGTGCGCGCACGAAACTCGACGAAGGCGGGCAGCCGCTTTTTCACGACTACGAAAACCTGCTCGTCGTCGTAGATCAATTCGAGGAGATTTTCCGTTTCAAGCAACTCATCGAGGAAGAGAACTCGAACGAAGACGCGGCGGCTTTCGTCAAGCTGCTGTTGGAAGCGGTGCGCGAGCCGGAGGGGAAAATCTACGTCGTGCTGACGATGCGCTCCGACTTTCTCGGTGATTGCGCGCAGTTCCGGGAACTGCCGGAGGCGATTAATGACGGCCAGTACCTGATCCCGCGCATGACGCGCGACGAGCGGCGCGAGGCCATCACCGGCCCGGTCGCGGTCGGGGCGGGCGCTATCAGCGAGCCGCTCGTCAATCAACTATTGAACGACGTGGGCGACAACCCCGACCAACTGCCCATTATGCAGCACGCGCTCATGCGGACGTGGGACTACTGGCTCGGCCAACGGCGCAACGGCGGCCCGTTGGACATTCCGGACTACAACGCCACCGGCGGCATGTCCGAGGCGCTCTCGCGGCACGCCGATGAAGCCTATGAGGAACTGAGCGACGCGCAGAAAGGGATCGCCGAAAAGCTGTTCAAGGGACTCACTGAGAAGGGCACAGACAACCGTGAGATACGTCGCCCGATGGAAGTGCAGGAGATTTGCGAGTTGACGGGCGCGGACGAAGCTATGGTCATCCCGGTTATCGAAGTGTTCCGGCGCGAGGGACGGTCGTTTCTCATGCCGCCGCCGACCGATGCCCTGACGGGCGCACACGTCCGACTCAACCGCGAGTCGCTGATTGACATCTCTCACGAGAGTCTCATCCGCAACTGGGAACGTCTGAAGAAGTGGGTGGACGAGGAGTCGCGCTCGGCGCGCATCTACAAGCGTCTGGCCGAGACCGCCGTGCTCCACAGGGAAAGCAAAGCGGGTCTGTGGCGCAACCCGGATTTGCAGGTCGCCTTGACGTGGCGCGAGGAGAGCAGTCCGAACGAGGTTTGGGCGCGACGTTATAATGGTGAGAATCGCGAGTTTGCGCTGGCGATGAGTTTTCTGGACGAGAGCGTCACGGCGCGCGACGCGCAGATTGCGGGCGAGGAAGCGCGTCGTCGTAAAGAGATCAAGCGCACGCGGCTGACCGCACTGATTTTCGGCGTCGCCTTTCTCTTCTCGCTGGGGATGGGTGGCATTGCCTGGAGCAAACAAAGGCAAGCCGTGGAGTTTTTACGTGATGCCAGGAGCGCCCAGAGAGAGACCGAGCGGGCACTGGCGACGGCGAACATTGAGCGCGAGAAGGCCGTCAGCGCGCAGGCGGACGCCAACGTCCAGAAGGATAAGGCTGTGGCCGCGCAGAACGAGGCTATCGCCCTCGCCGAAGAGGCGAAGAAGGCTCGAAAGGAAACCGAAGCAGCGTTGGCGCAAGCGAAGCGAAAGAACGAGGAGGCCGCGAGAGCGAACATAGAGATGCAGGCCGCGCAGGTGGAGGCCGTCGACCGCGCCAAAGCTGCGGAGTTGGCGCAACGCCAGTTGAGAGATCAGGCTGAGGCGAATGTCAGGGCGAGGCAGGCCAACGAGAAATTCCGCGAAGCCACTGCCCTCACG
>JAIVJG010000122.1 GCA_020200155.1 Acidobacteriota bacterium
CAAGAGAATTAAGCTTCGACCGGCATCGCTCAGGAATGTGCCGAAGCGAGTATGTGCCTGATGTCGAGGCGGACGTATTCGGATGGTTTGAGCGGCGCGAAGCCTATCACGATGTTGAGCCGCCCTTCAGTGATGTCAGCCTCCGTCATCGTGCTGCGGTCGCACCTGACGAAGAACGCCTCCTCCGCTTTCGTGCCTTGCAGCCCGCCATCGCGCCACAGTCTCACTAGAAACTCCTCGACGCTCGTGCGAATCTCTCGCCAGAGCGGCTCGGCATTCGTCTCGAAGACGGCCCATCGCGTTCCCCTGTCAATGCTGTCCTCGATGAAGAGTGCGTAGCGGCGAATGGAGATGTACTTCCATTCACTCGACGGCGCGGCGGCGGAGCCGAGCGTGCGTGCGCCCCACACGACGCTGCCAATACGGGGGAGTGTGCGAAGACAGTTGACGCCGTGACCATTGAGCGCATCCATGCTTTCCCTTGACAGATTAACTTGTAAGCCCTCAATGCCGATCAGCTTCGCTTCGTTTCCGGCTGGAGCCTTCCACACGCCGCGCGCGGCATCTGTGCGCGCGATGACACCCGCGACCGCGCCGCACGGCACGAACGCTTCGTGCGCGCCGCCGCGAAGCGGGTCTGCTTTGATGATGCGGGGGAAGTAGAGTGCCGCGTTGCGCGCATCTTCGCCCGTCAGGGCGAGCACGTCCAGTCCCGCCTGCACGCGCTCGACCAGATGCGCAGTCTCCGACGACCAGGCCAAGGGCGGGTCTACGATGAGCATCGCGCGCCGCTCGTGGCAGTAGCGTAGGGCCGCGCGATAGACCGACGGGTCTGTGTCTTTGCCGTGCGCGGGCGGCGGGAGGCACAGAAGATTGAAGAGATCAACTTTGTCGAGCGCGTAGATTCCCGTCTTGCTTTCAACGTCGCCGATCAGCCTTTCGTTCGCGGCGTCGTCCGGCACGCGCACGACGAACGCGCGCCTGCCGCCGTTCGCGAAGAAGTCTTCGACCGCATAGCCCATCAACGCGTCGGCGGACGAGACGCCGAACAGTCGCACGTAATCCGCGAAACTGTTGACGCTGGCCGGCTCATCCAACGGCCCGCTCGCGGCGCGACCGACGAAGGCTGCGACGGAAGTTTCGACTCCCACGATTTTGTGATGCGGCGGCAATTCCTCGATGTAGACGCCGGGGGCGAGATATTCGGGAGGCACGGCGCTACCCCTTTCTGATGTGTCTGAATTAGAGCAATTTGCGAAAGAGTGTACGGATCAGACCGCCTGCGGTAGCGGGCGGGCTATTGCCATGTGAGCGCCCGCCCGCTACCGCAGGCGGTTCTGACAGGAGCCGCTACCCGTATACTCATTCGCATATTGCTCTAGAGGCCGGACTGAAAAGCGTGTAGACGCAGGCAGTCGGCATGTGATCCTGAAGCTAAAGGGACAAGGGCGCGGCGGCGTCCGGCACGTCGTTTCAGGGACGGCGCGTCAGGTTGTAGTCGCGGAGTCGGCGATAGAGCGTTGAAGGCGAGATGCCGAGCATCTCCGCCGTCCTGCCTCGATGCCAGCCCGTCTGTTCGAGCGCGGCGAGAATCTGCTGGCGCTCCATTTCGCGCAGGGGCGGCGTGGCCGTCGCGGGGCTACTCAGGTTTTGTGCGCCGCCGTCGGAGTTCGCGCTGCTTAAAGTCGCCGCGCTTGTAACGGGGGCGTAGGCCTGCGCGGGCCGCGTGATTTCGGGCGGCAGTTCGGCGGTCGTGATGCGGCCCTCGTTCGAGAGCAGCATCGCGCGCTCCAGTGTGTTGCGGAGTTGGCGCACGTTGCCGGGCCACGCGTAGGACTTCAAAGCGTCGAGCGCTTCCGGCGTGAGTTCCGGCGGGTGCATGCCGCCGAGTTGTTTGAGGAGGTGCGCGGCTAGAGGCTCGATGTCTTCGGGACGCTCGCGCAGCGCGGGCAGTTGAATCTGGAAACCGTTGACGCGGTAGAGCAGGTCAGAGCGAAACCTGCCGTCGCCCACCACTTCGTTCACATCCCGGTTTGTCGCGGCGACGATGCGAACGTTGACTTGCACCTTACGTACAGCGCCGACGCGGTAAAAGGAGTTCGTCTCAATCGCGCGCAGTAGTTTCGACTGGAGCGGCGGCGGCAATTCCGTCACTTCGTCGAGGAAGATCGTGCCGTTGTCGGCCAACTCCCACAGTCCGAGTTTGCGACCCTTCGCGCCGGAAAACGCGCCCGCCTCGTAGCCGAAGAGTTCCGACTCCAAAAGCGTCTCCTGAATGGCCGCGCAGTTGAGGTCAATGAAAGAGCTTTCGGCGCGGCGCGACATGCGGTGAATCGCCTGCGCGACGAGTTCCTTGCCCGTCCCGGACTCACCCGTGATAAGCACGGAGGCGTCTGAGGGCGCGACGCGTTCGACGAGCCGCATCACCTCGGCCATTGCATCCGAGACATAGATGATCTCCGGCGTCGCCGACGCGCGCTCGGCCAGTGCTCGCAGGCGCTGGTTGTCCACGCGCAGTTGCCGCTTCTCCGCCGCCTGCTTGACGAGCACGTCCAGCTCCGCAATGCGATACGGCTTCGACAGGTAGTCGTAAGCGCCGAGCTTCATCGCCTCAATCGCCGACTCGACCGTGGCGTGGCCCGTCAGCATGATGACTTCGGGCGGGTTGGGTCGCTGGTAGATGCGACGCAGGAGTTCCATGCCGTCCATGCGCGGCATGTTGATGTCGCAGAGAAGCACGTCCACGTTGTACTCTTCCAGAAGTCGCAACGCGGCCTCGCCGTCCGGCGCGACGCGCACCTCGTGCCCCATCCGTTGAAGCTCTTTCTGGAGCACAAGGCGTAAGTTGGCTTCGTCTTCGGCAACGAGGATTCTGGCTGGCTGGATGTTCTGACTCAAACCGTTCGCTCTCCGTCAGGTGTTGGTATGGCGGGCAGGCGGATCGTGAAAGTAGTTCCGCGTCCCTCGGTCGAGTCAACGCTGATGCGCCCCGTGCAGGCGGAGCGTGCCGCCTTCCGGCATCGCGTCAATGGCGTTTTCGGCGAGGATAATCACGGCCTGCTGCAACTGTCCTTCATCGCCGGAGACGAGCGGGAGGTGCTCCGACAATTCGACATCAATCCTGACGGACGGGCCGCGACGCTGGTGCAGCAGCAGACGTGCCGCCGACTCGACGACTTCCGAGACGCTGACGGGCGCGTGCTGACCGGCGCGTGCGCGGCTGAAATCCAGCAGGCCGTTCGTGATGTGCTTACAGCGGAAAGCCTCGCTGCGAATCAGTTTCAGGTACTCGCGCAAATCCTCCACGTCCGGCGACGCGCCGCCATAGACGCCCTCGCCCACGCGCGACTCCAAAGCCTCTGCGCAGGCCGCGATGGTCGCGAGCGGGTTGTTGATCTCGTGCACGACGCCCGCCGCCAATCGCCCGACCGCCGCGAGCTTTTCCGAGCGCGCCACCGCGCGGCTCGCCATCACGCGCGCCGTGATGTCTTCGCCCACCGTGATGACGTGCGAGATTTCGCCGCCCTCCGCGCGCATCGGAACTTTGCTGACGAGCCAGTGCCGGGTCGTCCCGTCGGGCGCGTTCGTCTCCTGCTCGATGCGTTCGATGCGCCCCGTCTCGAAGGCACGCGCGAATTCATCTTCGAGCGTCCCGCGCGGCTGGCGGGAGAGCACCTCGAAGACGCTGCGGCCTAACGCCTCGCCGCGCGGGATGCCCTGCCCGCCCAACTCGCGGTTGCGATTCCACGCGACGACGCGGTAGCTGCGGTCAATGGCGTAGAGCGAGACGGGCAGCGTGTCAATGATCGCCTCGGTGAAGCGGCGTTGCGCCTCCGCCTCGGCGGTGCGGCGCTCGACCTCGCGCGCCAGCGTGAACGAAGACAGCCGCGCCGCTTCGTAGAGCGAAGAGATGCGCGCGGCGAGCGCGGCTTGTTGCGCGGCTGCGTCAACCAGTCTCTCTTCGGTCTGGTCGCACTCCGCCGCGCGGTCGAAGGCGACGACGAGCGCGCCGAGCGCGCGGCCCTCGAACCTGAGCGGCGCGACGTATTCAACCGCGTGGTCTTCATCGCGGAGAAAGAACTGCGCGCGGTCTTCGACGCGATTCGAGGCGGACGGAGCGCCGGCGAGCCACGCCACCAGTTTCTCGAAGTGAAGCAGCGAGGCGTCCTCCTCCGCGCTGCCTTCGCGGTCGAACACGCAGATGCTCGCGCGCCCTGCGTCCGCGCCCGCGTCTCCTCTGGCCTTCGCCTGTGTGTGCGAGACGAGGACGGCGGCGCACATCGCGGCGTTGGCCCCTTCAAACGTCGCGCCCGCCACGCGCCGCACGACCTCCGCAGGGCTGAGCGCGTGGAGCAGTCCGCGCCCCAGATCGGCGAGAAAGCTCAACTCGCGGTTGCTGCCTTCGAGCGCACGCGCTCGCTCGGCTGCTTCGAGGTGCGCGCTGACGCGCGACAGCAACTCGCGCGAGGTCGCCGGTTTCAGGACGAAATCGTCCGCCCCTGCGGCGAACGCCTCGACCTTGTCCTCTTCCGTGTTGTGCGAAGAAGTGATGATGATCGGCAGGTGCTTGGTCGCCGCCTGCGCCCGCAGCAGCCTGCACAACGCGAGGCCGCCGACGCCCGGCAAATCGAGGTCGAGCACGATCAGGTCAGAGCGCTGCCCGCGCAACTCGCGCAGGGCCGCCGTCGCGTCGGCACAGGCCGCGACGCGGTGGCCTTCGGCCTCGAAGGTGCGCTGCAACTCCTGGCGCGCTCGCTCGTCCGCGTCAATCACGAGCAGGCGCGCGCTCTTGCTTGAAACTGTGGAAGCAACAGACATGATCCAGCTTCTTCGACGTGCGTAAACTTCGGCGCGGATTGGAGGGGCTGACGCGTGACCCGCGACGCGGCATGGAAATCGTAAACGGCGGGGCGCGACGCAGGCCGTCGGATGGCCGCGACACCAGCACGTACTTCATGATTGAAAACGATTGAAGCCGGGAAAGTCAAGAAAAGGATGAGGGCGGAGGGATGAGGGATGAATGAAAGACCGATTCAAAGGTCTTTCTCATCGCTTATCCCTCCGCCCTCTCGCCTTAATTTATCGCCGTCGAGGTCAGGTCGCCGGTGTTGAGACTGGCGATCTTTTCGGGCTTTGCTGTCAGCGCCTGTTGCTTGTGTGTGGATTTGGCGGAGTACATCGCCTCGTCTGCGGCGATGAGAATTTGGTCGAGGGTCTCGCCGTCGGGGCCGTAGCTGGCAGAGCCGACGCTGATGCCGACGCGCGCATGCTTGTCGCCGCGCACGTGGAGCGAGAATTTTTCGACGGCGCGCTCGATGCGCTCGCTCAACTCTTTGGTCTGCTCGGCGGTCAACTCCTGCACGATGGCGACGAATTCGTCGCCTGCGTAGCGCGCCAGGAAATCGTACTCGCGCAGTTGCGTCTGGATGATGCGCGCGATTTCACGAAGCATCTGGTCGCCGGTCTTGTGGCCGTAGGTGTCGTTGACCTGCTTGAAGTGGTCGAGGTCGAGCATCACGATCTGGAAAGGCTGGCCCGTGCGACGTGCGCGCGAAGCCTCCTGCTCGAAACGCAGGTACATGGCGCGTGCGTTCGGCAGACCCGTGAGAGTGTCTGTCAGCGCGTGCGACTCGGCTTCGGCGTGCTGCATGGCGTTGGCGATGGCGTCCGTGGCGAGGCGCGCGACGGTGTCGAGCATCCGCAGATGGTCGTCTGTGTAGCGCCGCGCCTCGAACGAGTAGACGGCCAGCACGCCGAGCACGCGCTCATCCCTGACGAGCGGCAGCGCGACCATTGAGCGGTATTCGCAAACTTCGCGGAGTTCCACGTCC
>JAIVJG010000205.1:0-3626 GCA_020200155.1 Acidobacteriota bacterium
GGTCGAGGCAGCGGTCGGGGCAGCGGCGATGCGGGCGCGGCAGCGAACGAACTTGTGACGGGCGCGGCGAGGGTCGAGGTGAGCGAGGAGAAAGCGTTGAGCGGCGGCGGTGCGCCTCCGGCGTTGCCGGTTGGCGGCGGTGAAAGCACGCTCGGATGAGTTTAATGAAAGCACAGCCGAAACATTTCTGGGCGCTCGTCGTGCTGCTCTTGCTGGGCGGCGTCGTCATCAATTTCATGGAGGCGGCGGGCGAGGCGCACGTTCCGCGTCAACCGCTTCGAGAGTTTCCGTCCGAGGTTGGCGGCTGGCGGCAGACGAGGCCGGACGCGCGCTTCGACGCGGCGACCGAAGCCGTCCTGCGCGCAGACGAATACGTGCAGCGCGACTATCGCACGACGGATGGGCGCGGCGTTGCGCTCTACATCGGCTACTACGCCACGCAACGCACAGGCGCGACCTATCACAGTCCGCTCAACTGCCTGCCCGGCTCAGGCTGGACGCTCAGCGACGCGGCCACAGTCCGCGTCACACCCGCCGGCGGCCTGCCAGCCTTCGACGCCAACCGCTACGTCATACAGAACGGCAACGACCGCGAGTTGCTCGTCTACTGGTATCAGGGCCGCGGTCGAGCGGTCGCGAACGAGTACTGGGACAAAGTCTATACGGTGCTCGACAGCACACGCCGCCGCCGCTCCGATGGAGCGATGGTGCGCGTGCTCGTGCCCGTGCCCGTCGGTCGTTCGGAGCAGGAAGCTCTGGAAACCGCGACGGCCTTCGCCGCGCAGATCGCGCCGGAACTGCCCCGGTTCGTTCCGGATTGAAATTGCGGGGGCGGGAGAAGTCCGCCGCTACAAAAAAAGCTTGAGAGACTTGGGAATTTGAAGTCGTCCGTTCCCGGCTTTCGAGCATGGATGTGGGCTGTTTTACAGGAAAGTAAGCTCGATTCGGTGTTTTAAAAGGCTGTCTCCCGGCAGAAATGTCTTTCGGGACATGAAACGCAGGGATGCTGAGGTCTTAACTTTGACAATTTGAAGCCGGAAAACGTTCCTTCGAGGTCTGACGCGATTGCCCCCGCCGAAGCCGTCGAATGAATGTTGAAGCAAAGGCGGGCGGCGCGCGTCGGATGTTCACTTGTCCACGCGTGCTTGACGCCGCCTTACGGCTTCGCACAGGATGGATCGTTCGCTGTCCGTCGCGGCTTTGCCCGCCGCGCGGCGCGGCGACGGTTCAATGTCAGGATGGCGGCCTTGCCCGCAAAGGGAAACCGATGCCCCGGTTCTCGCGCGAGTTAGGTCTGCCCGTAAAGGAGTGCCGGACAAATGAATCTTCAAGAGTGCCTGCGCGCCCGCAGTGTCGGGGCGTTGCTGCTGCTGGTTGTGCTCGCCTTCGCCGCGCTCGCGGCTGGCTGTTCAAATCCCGAAAAAGCCAAGGCCGAATATCTCAGCCGGGGCCAAGCCCTGCTCAAAGAAGCCAAGTACCAGGAAGCTTCCATCGAGTTCCGCAACGCCATCCAGATTGACGAGAAACTGGCGGCGGCGCACTGGGGACTGGCGCAGGCCTACGAGAAACTGGGTCGGGTCGTCGAGTCGGTCGAAGAGTTGCGGAAGACCGTGCAGCTCGATCCGTCGAACGTCTCCGCGCGCCTCAGGCTCGGCAACGCTTACCTGCTCGGCTACAGCGATCCGAAACAGCGGAGGGCTGAATATCTGGACGAGGCCGAGCGCTACGCCAGAGAAATTCTCGCGCAGGACGAGAACAACATTGACGGCCAGATTCTGCTGGCGAACGTCGTCTACCTGAAAGCCCAGCCCGATCAGGCGCACGCTAACGAGCAGGCGCTCAAAATGCTCAGGCACGCCATCGAACTCGACCCGCAGCGCGTCGAGTCTTACATGGGCCTCGCACACTTCTACATCAACATCGGTAAGACCGAAGACGCAGAGGCGACTTACAGGCAGGCCATCTCCGTCAACGACCGCTCGTCGCTCGCGCACATCGAGTACGGCAAGTTTCTCGTCCAGACGAACCACAACGAACAGGCCGAGGCGGAGTTCAAAAAGGCCGTCGAGGTTGATGGGCAGAACCGCGATGTGCGCTGGGTGCTCGCCAGCTTCTACCTCGTCAACCGGCGCATGGACAAGGCCGAGGAAGCTTACAAGGCCTGGGCGCAACTCGACTGGGAGACGCCCGACGGGCGCTCACGCCTCGCGGATTACTACGCCACCGTTGGCCGCTACGACGACGCGGCGAATCTTTATCAGGAGATCAACGGCAAGTGGACAGACTACACGCGCGGCCACTACCGCCTCGGCGAAATCATGCTCCAACGCGGCGACGCGCAGGGCGCGAGCTTGCAGGTCGCAGACCTCCTCAAGCGCAACCCGCGCGATCAGGACGCGTTGTTCCTGCGTGCGCGTATGAACCTCGCGAACAACAACGTCAAGGACGCCGTCAATGATTTGAAGACCGTGCTCGATCAGGAGCCGCGCTCGCAACTCGGCCTCTACTTCATGTCCGAGGCGCTCTACCGCGACGGCCAACTGGAACAGGCGCGCACGCGTGCCGGCGAGCTTGAGCGTTACTACCCGGACTTCCTCCCCGCCAAGCTCCTGCAAGTGCAGATCAACTTCGACGCAGGCGACGCGGGCACAGCAAAAAAACTCGCCACCGAACTGCTCGACCGCCTCTCGAAGACCGCGCCCAACGGCGTGCAATCGCCGCAACTGCTCTCAGACTTGAAGGCCACCACGCTGATCCTGCGCGGCAAGGCGAACCTGTCGCTCGGGAACACGAGCAAGAGCCAGCCGGAGCGCGCGTCGCTGCTGGCCGCCGCGCGCTCGGACGTGGACGCCGCGCGCGTCGAGTCGCCCAACTCGCCGCTGCCCTACGTCAACATCGCCGACGTGGCCTTCGCGCAGGGCAAGTCCGACGAGGCCGAGCAGAATCTTGAGCACGCGCTCTCGCTCGACCGCACAAACTTTCAGGCGCTCAACGGGCTGGTCAACCTTCTGGCCGGCCAGCGCCGGCTCGACGTGGCGCGCACGCGCATGGAGCAACTCGTCGGCGAGCAGCCGAACAAAGCGCCCCTGCAATACCTGCGCGCGCAGTCGTACCGCTACGGCAACGAACAGCAGCCGCCCGACGCCGCCCGCGCCGAAGAGGCTCTGCGTCGCGCCGTCGAGATTGACCCCGACTACGTGCAGGCTTATTCGGCGCTCGCCGACATCTACTTCAGCACGAACCGCACGGACGAAGCCGTCGCCGAGTATCGCAAAATCACCGAGCGACGCTCCGACTATGTGGACGCTTACCGCAAGCTCGGCCTGATCGAGTCGGGCCGCAAGAACCTCGACGCCGCCGAGAAGTATTATCGCCGCGTGCTCGAAATCGAACCCGACGAAGCCGTCGCCGCCAACAATCTCGCGATGTTCTACGCCGACTTCGATAGGGGCAACGGCGACGAGGCGATGCGTCTGGCGCAGTCAATCGTCCGGCGCTTCCCCGACGATGCGGGCTTCGCAGACACGCTCGGCTGGGTCTATTACAAGAAGGGACTGTACCCGGCGGCGGTCGAGCAGTTGCAGAAAGCCGTGAACGGCGCGGTCGCCCTGCACGGCGACAACTCG
>JAIVJG010000205.1:3645-31973 GCA_020200155.1 Acidobacteriota bacterium
TCCGCGATTGTCTCGCAGTTGCCCGAAAACGACCTGACCATTCGCATCAACAACATCGGGCAGGAGGTCGTCAGCCGCAGCGCGCTCGAACCCCTGATCGTGCGTTACAACCTCTACGCCGTCGAGCGTTCGCGCGACGAGCCGATGGAGGCGCTCGTCGAGCGCATGCGTACCAGGGACATCAGCGTCAAGATCAACACGAGCCGCAACGACGTGACCAATGGCTTCTTCATCTCTTTCCGCAGCACCAACTCGGACCCGCGCGTGACGCAGGCCGTCACCGCCGAACTCGCCTCGAAGTATGTCACGGCGGAGACCAAGGGCATCGGCGAGGTCTCTGCGCTGACGAAAAAGTTTTTCGAGGACAAGCTCAAGCAGGCCAAAGACGAACTCGACGCCATTGACAAGCAGCGGCTGGACTTCATGCAGACACACGTCGGGAGTTTGCCGACGGGGGCGCAGGCGCTGGTCGGGCAGTTGACTGGCCTGCGCGAAGAGCAGAAGGCGCGCATCTCGGAAATCGGTCGGCTGCGCGACCAGCGCACAGGCATGAGCAACATGATCGGCACGATGTCGAAGGCGCGCGAGCAGCAGATTGACGATGTCGCGCCCGTTCTGGGCGACCCCAAGGGAACGCTCGCCTACGCCGAACTCGTCAAGCGCAAGGCGCAGCTTGAATCCGACAGGCAGGGACTCCTGACCGTCTACAGGCGCAAACACCCGGACGTGGTCGCGGTGCAGAACCAGATTGATTCTGTCCAGAAACAGATGGACGAGATGGTCGCCGAGGGCAAGCAGAAGGTCGAAGAGCAGCGCAAACGATTGCAGGGACGCATTGACCCGCAGTTTGACGAGTACAGGGGAAACATCGCCCGGCTCGACAACGAGATCGTGCGGCAGGAAAAACTGCTCGCGCAGGCCGAGGCGGGAATCGTCGAGATCGAAAAGCGCATCAACGGCGTGCCCGGCACGGAGGTCGGGCTGGAAGCCATTAACCGCGAGTTCGGGTCGAAGAAAACCGTCTACGACAATCTCCTTGAGCAGCAGAAGAAGGCGGAAATTAGTTCGGACATCAACATCAGCGCGCAGGGCGAGACCATTTCCGTCATAGACACGGCCAACCTGCCGGAGCAGCCCATCGCGCCGAAGCGTCCGCTGCTCCTTATCATCGGCCTCCTGCTCGGACTGGGTTGCGGCCTCGCCTGCGCCGCTCTCTTCGAGGTGCCGCGCCTGCTCACCATCCAGACCACAGAGGACGCGGAGCACTACACGGGCCTGCCCGTGCTCGTCTCTCTGCCTAACCTGCTGACGCCGCGCGAAGAGCGACGCCTCAAGCTGCGCCGCGCGACCTTCGCCGTCGCCGGGGTCGCCGCGACCATCATCAGCATCCCCGCGCTCTACGCCGTGCTCAGGTTGACGAGGATCGTCGAACTATTAGCGATGAGAGGGTGAACACCGTTTTTGAGGAGGTTCGAGCTTGTACAGAGAATTCTACGGACTGAAAGAATTGCCGTTCGCGCTGACGCCCGATCCGCGCTTCATCTACTTCACGCCGTCGCACGCGGAGGCGATGGCGAACCTGCACTACGGCATCGAGAGCGGCAAGGGCCTGATCGTCGTCACGGGCGAGGTCGGGACGGGCAAGACGACCATCCTGCGCTGGATGATGCAGCGGCTCGACCGCACGGTGCTCGTCGCCTACATCTTCAACCCGCGCATGTCCGCGCCGGAGTTTTACCAGCACATCTCCTCGCCCAAACTGCTCGACGTGCCGGAGTGGGAAAACAAGTCGGAGTTGCTCCTCAGACTCGGCGAGGTGCTTGAGTCGCGCCACTCGCGCGGCCTGCGTACCGTGCTCATCATTGACGAAGCGCATGGATTGTCGCCCGCCGTCCTCGAAGAGATACGGCTGCTCTCGAACTTCGAGTCCGACTCGGCCAAGCAGTTGCAAATTATTCTGACGGGGCAGCCCGAACTGCGCGACGTTTTGAACAATCCAGACCTGCGCCAGCTTAAGCAGCGCGTCGCCTTGCGCTGCGAGATCAAGGCGCTGCCGAACATCGAGGAGACCGAGCGTTACATCACTTCGCGGCTGCTCGCGGCGGGCGCGGAACGCACGGACATCTTCTCGAAGAGCGCGGTTGATTTCATCTATCGCTGCTCGGAGGGCATTCCACGCCAGATCAACAACCTCTGCGACAACGCGCTGCTGACGGGCTTCGCCGCCGGAGCCGAAACCATCAGCCGCTCGATTATCGAGGAGGTCGCGGAGACTTTCGACCTGCTGCCGAGCGCGCATCGTGGCCGGCAGTTGGGCGAAGAGCGCGAGCGCGCGGCGCGCATCTTCAGCGCCACGGGTCGCGCGGAGTTGTGGGCGGCGGGCGCGGGCGTCGCCGAAGATTCAAACAGCGCGTCGAAGGGCGTCGCCGGGGCTTCACAGGCCAGGCACGAGCAGGAGATGGAAGAGGAGCTTAGTTCTCAACAGTCGGAAGACGACGGGGTCGCGACGCCGGACACGGACGATCTGGGCCGCGCGTTTCTGAACTGGGATCGCAAGGGAGATGCGTGATGGGCAGAGTCTATGAAGCTTTGAAGCGCGCCGCAGAGACGAACGGCGCGAACGGCACGAAGAAGAGTTCGAGCGGCGATGAGACGGCTGCTCCGCGCGCCGAAGGCGAAAGCGTCGCGCGCCTTGACGGCAACGGCGCTTCCCGTCCGGTGGGGAACGGACACGCCGCGTCGCGCGTTGTCGTCTCTGCGGGCGACGCGCCGGAGCGTCTCTTCAACGCCGGCAATCATTTCAACGTGCCGGAGACGGCACACAATTCAGCGTCCAATGAGCGCACCGGACGGTCGGTCGGGTCGGCACTCCCCGACGGGCAGGCTTCGCGTGTTGCTGGGGCAACTTTGGGCGCTGCCGGTTCGACGCGCACGCCGGATTTCTTCACACTGGAGATTTCCGCCGCGCGCGTCGAACCACATCTCGTCGCCATCACGCAGCCGCGCTCCGGCCACGCCGAGCGCTACCGCAGCTTACGCACGCGCATACTCCACGCAGGCGAGCGGCGGAAGATGCAGGCGTTCGTCATCACGAGCGCGGGCATCATGGAGGGCAAGACGCTGACGGCGGTCAACCTTTCGTGGCTGCTCGCGCAGACGGACGGCGTGCGTGCGCTCCTGATTGACGGCGACTTGCGGAATCCGTGCTGCGCCGATTATTTCGGACTCGACGCGCCCGTCGGACTCTCCGAAGTGCTCGCGGGCGAATCCTCGCTCGCCGAAAGTATCGTGCGGCTCGAACCCGCAGGGCTGCACCTTCTGCCCGGCGGCTCGACGCGCGAGGACGTGGCCGAGTTGCTTTCAGGGCCGAAGTTCAGCGCCGTGCTCGCCGAGGCCAGAAAGATGTTCGACTACATCATCATTGACGCGCCGCCGCTCGCCGTCTTCACAGACGCGACCGTGCTCATCAACCGCGCCGACGGCGCATTGATCGTCGCGCGCTCCGGCAAAACTCGTTACGCCGCGCTCGACCGCGTGCTCGCGCCCGTCCCGCGCGAAAGAATTCTCGGTGTGATCTTGAACGGCGCGGACGAGGAAATGTCCGAGCACGATTACTACTACCGTCGCTACTCGCAACGTCGCAACGTGGACGGCAGGGAAGTGACGCGCGAAGTCGTCCGCGGGGAGACCGGCAAAGAGGAGGCTTGAGAAGTTTTTGAGTTCGCAGCGATTCCACATCCGCACCGTGCTGCTCATCGTCGCCGAAGCGTGCCTGCTCTACGGCGCGATCATCGCGGCTGCTTACCTGCGCCTCGGCTCGGCGGATGCCTACTTCGAGCTGGCAGGCAAGTACGGGTTCTACAAGGTTGGAGTCGCGGCCCTCTTCTGCCTCGCGGCCTTTTACCTGTACGACCTCTACGACTTCGTCGTCATGCACGACCGGCGCGAGTTGGTGCTGCGTCTTATACAGGCACTGGGTCTGGCGTGGGTGGGTCTCGCGATTCTGATTTATCTCATGCCGTGGATGCTCATCGGTCGCGGCGTCTCGTTGTTCGCGCTGCCGCTCGCGCTCTTCCTGATGGTCGCCTGGCGCGTCTCTGTGCACTGGCTTCTGGGCCACCCCAACATGGGCGAGCGCATCCTCATCGTCGGCTCCGGCGACGCGGCCATCGAGATCGCGCGAGAGGTTCTGGAGCGGCGCGACGCCGGATACCGCATCGTCGGTTTCGTGGACAACAAGCCGGAACTACTCGGCCAGAGCCTCGTCAACCCGCGCGTCATCGGCCTGACGGGCGAGATGGCCCACGTCGTCCGGCGCGAGAATGTCAACCGCATCATCGTCGCGATTGGAGAGCGTCGCGGACAGTTTCCCACCGAGCAGTTGCTCGACCTGAGTTTGTCGGGCGATGTCGCCATCGAAGAGTGCGCGTCCTTTTACGAGCGACTGACGGGCCGCGTCCACCTCGACATGCTGCGCCCGTCGTGGCTCATCTTTTCGGGGCGCGGGCGGCAGACTCGCCTCAGCGCGGCGGTACGCATCGTCGCGCACAGGGGCGCGGCTCTCATCGGCGGACTCCTTTCGCTCCCCATCGCGCTGTTGACGGTGCTGCTCATCAAGCTGGAATCTCCGGGGCCGATCTTTTACAGGCAGGAGCGCGTCGGAAAAAACGGTCGCCCTTTCACGGTCAACAAGTTTCGCTCAATGCGTATGGACGCGGAAAAAAACGGCCCTGTCTGGGCGAGCAAGGACGGCGACGCACGCGTGACGCGCGTCGGTCGCGTGATACGCAAGATTCGCGTGGACGAAATCCCGCAGTTCTGGAACATCCTCAAGGGCGAGATGAATTTCGTCGGCCCGCGCCCCGAACGCCCGCACTTCGTCAAACAACTCGCAGAGGAGATTCCGTTTTACGAACAACGCCACCTGATTCCGCCGGGCCTGACGGGCTGGGCGCAGATCAAGTATCCATATGGCGCGTCCATCGAGGACGCGCGGCAGAAACTCCAGTACGATCTTTACTACATCAAGAATCAGAGTCTCGTGCTCGACGCGGTGATTCTCTTCGAGACGGTGAAGACAATCCTGTTCGGTCGTGGGACTTAAGAAGACGCTCTCGTCTCGGCGTCCCGGCTTTTCGCGGAGGTAGAAATAATGAAGTTAAATCAGAAGCTCGCAACTATTGCGCTCGCATCTCTCATGCTGGCGCTCTCTTCGACTCTTTCGCCAATCGCTCTCGCACAGCAGCCGGAGCATAAGCGAGAGCAGAAGAAACAGAAGAAGGTTAACGCCACGCCCGCCCGGACAAAAGCGGGCGAGCAATTAGAGCCGGACGATACGACCGTCGTCCGTCCCGACGTGCCGGAAGAGACGCTCGCCAACCGGCGCGAGCGCATCAACGAGGACGCGGAGGCCGAAGTGCCTTACTACAACAACTTCCTCACCTCGTATCGCCTCGGCCCGGAAGATGTCATCTCCGTCAAGGTCTTCGGCCTCGAACGCTACGACAAAGCCAACATCACCGTTCCGCCCGACGGGAATGTTGATTACTACTTCGTCCGCAACGGCCTCCACGTCGCCGGCAAGACGACGCAGCAGGTCGCAGACGAAATCACGCAGTACCTCGACGAGTACATCATTGACCCGAAAGTGACCGTCTCGCTGGAGAAGGCGATGTCTGCGCGCTACGGCGTCATCGGCGACGTGGCGCGGCCCGGCATCGGCGTGATGACGCGCCGCGTGAGCGTCTACGAAGCGATCTCGGAGGCGGGCGGCGTGCTGCCCACGGGCGATAAGAAAAAAGTCTATGTCATGCACTGGCAGGCCGACCGCACGATGAAGCTGATCCGGATTAACGTGACCGCCATCGAGAGTGGGACGGCACCGGACAACTACTTTCTCGCCCCCGGCGATCAAATCTTCGTGCCCGGCAACAGGTGGAAGACCGTGGAGAAAGTTATGAAAATCATTCCCATCCTCAGCTTCGCGCGTATCTTCACCGGAGGCTTCTGAAGCGACAGGGAAGGTCGTAGGCAGCGGGAAGCCAGAGGCGATGAAGGTTTACAGTTTTCAGTTTTCGGTTTTCAAACCGGGACTTGAGATTTCAAACTTGAGATTTCAACTGGCGGTGCGACGCCTGCTGCCTGCTGCCTGCTGCCTGCTGCTTTTCGCCCTCTGCTTTCCGCCTTCCGCGCGTGCGGCGAATGCCTGGACGAAGCAGCAGTCGGGGACGCTGGCGTGGCTGCACGCCGTCTTTTTCGTGGACGCGAATCGTGGGTGGGCGGTTGGCGGCAAGGGCGCGCTGCTCGCGACCGTTGACGGCGGTGCGCACTGGCAACTTCAGCGAAGTCCGGCCACGGACACTTTGCGAGACATCTTTTTCGCGGACGAGCGGACGGGCTGGATTGTCTGCGAGCGGAGCATCTACCTGCTTCAGACGAAGACGGAGCCGCGCTCTTATCTTTTGCGGACGACGGACGGCGGCGACAGTTGGGCGCGCGTCGAGGTGACGGGCGCGGACGTAAACGCTGTGCTCGTGCGCGTCGTCTTCCCGGATCGAGAGCACGGCTGGGCGTTGGGCGAGGAGGGCGCGCTCTACGCCACGACGGACAGCGGCGGCAGTTGGACGCGTGCGCGTGTGCCGACCAGACGCCTGCTGCTCGGCGCGACGTTTCTCGACGCGCAGCGCGGCTGGCTCGTCGGCACAGGCTCGACCATTCTCCAGACAGAGGACGGCGGCGCGACGTGGCGCGCGGGACAGGTCGAAATTCCTCCGGCGCAATCACAACCAACGACACAACCGGCACATGCCTCTTCGCAGTCGCCCGCGACGGCGGTGCGCTTCAACGCCGTCTCTTTCGCGGACGCGCGGCGCGGCTGGGCCGTGGGCGACTCAGGCGCGATTTACTCGACCGCGAACGGCGGGCGCACGTGGCGCGCTTTGCAGTCGAACGTGGAAGAGAATCTCTTCGACGTGAAATTCTTCGACGCGCGCGAAGGCCGCGCCGTCGGGAAGGGCGGCACAGTCATCCACACGACGGACGGCGGCGCGACGTGGCGCGCGGAGCGCACGGACACAACGCACTCGCTGGAACGCCTCTTCTTCGCCGAACGGACGCGCGGCTGGGCGGTCGGCTTCGGCGGCACGATCATCGCCTTGAGCACGCCAGCCGCGCCGCCTGCACTTCAACGACCGCTCTAATTCAGCACCGACGGAGAAATACCATGCCCGAATCAGCAACCCTCTCAAACACATCTCTCGCCGCGCGCACCCGCGCGCCACACCTGCGCTCAATCGCGCTGGCAACGCTCGTCGCCTGCGCGCCCGCCGCCGCTGTACAGTCGCAGAAGGGGCCGATGCCTGCCACACCGGAAACCGTGCGAGGCACGGCGGCAGAAGCGCGCGACGGCGACAAGCCGAAGGGGAGCAGGGCGGGCGAAGTAAAAGCAAAACCTTCCGGCGGCAAGGCGGGCCAGAGAGAGACGGGCGGCGTAAGTGTGCGCGAGCGTCGCGCCGCTCCGAAGAGCGCAGGCAACATCGCCGTGGACGCGCCGCCGTCGAAGGCAGAGCCGACGGCGAATGATGAAGACGTGAGTGCCGGCGCGACGGATGCTGAGCCTGACAAAGCCGCGCCGTCTGTTGAGACTCCGGCGAAGGGCGAGGCGTCGGCGCGCGGCGACGTGGATGCGGAGTTGGGCGAGATGCGTACGCGCCTCAACGAGTCGAAGCCGGGCGCGGAGCGTGCGCGTTTGCGGCGCGCATACGTTGAACGGCTCGTCGAGTTGGATCGCAGGGCGGAGGCCGTCGCGGAGTTGCGCGCGATGATCGTCGAGGAGAGATTCGACCCACCTTACTTTTACAACACGGGCAACGCGCTGGCGCGACTCGGCGAGTCGAACGCGGCGGTCGAGGCTTATCGCAAGGCCGTCGAGCAGCGGCACGGCAACTACGCACGCGCGCAACACAATCTCGGCGTCGTGCTGATTCGTCTGGGTCGCTGGGAAGAGGCGGAGGAGGCCCTGACGGCTGCGCTCCGGCAGGAGAATTTTACTTACGCGGAGGCCAGCTACAATCTCGGTCGCCTCTATTCGCTGCGCGGCGAGGCGGGGCTGGCGATTGACGAGTGGACGCGCACGCTCAGGCTGCGGCCCGACCACGCGAACGCGGCGGCGGCGCTGGCGCGTTCACTGGCTGAAGACGGCGACTCCGAACGCGCGCTCGCCGTGCTCGACGCTTTCAGCGCACGCCAGAACACACGCGGCGCGACCGCTCCGCGCGAGATCGCCGTCACGCGTGGCGAGATCATCGCCGCGCGCAACCTCGCCGCAGAGGAGAAAAACAGCGGCGGCGAAAGGACAATCAGAAGCAGTTCGACGGGGACGGCATCAGCGTCTTTGAAATCCGCGAGCGTTGGATCGGGCAATCGCGAAGCGCGTGCGTCTTCGTCCCTGCGCTCGCTCTCGGTTGACCCGCAGACTTACGAACTGTTGCGGCGCGCACGCGCGGCGCGCGAGTCCGGCAACAACGAGCAAGCCGCGACGCTTTACCGTCGCGTCATTCAGAACAGCGGCACTGCGAGAGAAGACAACGCCTCCGGCGACGATGAAGCAGACGAATTAATGCGAGCGACTTCCTGTCCTGTCAGAACCGCCTGCGGTAGCGGGCGGGCCTGCGCCTGTGTCAGCACCCGCCCGCTACCGCAGGCGGTTCTGACGGAGTACGCTCCCCGTGTATTCGCATTCAATCGCAAACCGCTATAGCCGCCATCTCCAACCGTACACACTCTTGCCCGGCCTTCCAAATTCCCGCACGGCTGAGAAATAAAATCGTAGAAAAACCGGGCGCGCAATCATCTCGCGGCGGACAACGAACTGTGAACCGTTGTAGAATCCGTGGCGCAAAGTGTGTGTAGTCGAAGGAGGAGACATGACGTTGACGACGGCTGTCAGTGTGAACATCTACAACCAACCATACAATCTCCGCGCGAGCGGCGACGGCGAGTACGTGAAACGGATCGCGGAGTACGTTGACCGGCGCATGCAGGAAATTTCCGAGCAGACGCACGTCGTGGATTACGGGAAGGTCGCCGTCCTCGCCGCCCTCAACATCGCCGACGAACTGCACCGCGTGCGGCAGGCTTACGAGCGTGGGGAGAGTTCGGACGCCGCGACGCCGGAGCAACAGAGCGCGCACGGAACGCAGCCGCCGGAATCTTCGCCGCCCGGCGAAGAGGAAACGAAGAGCCGCATCGGCTGGAACTACGCGGACATCTTCGAGGAGTTGCCGGAGAAGAAAGAGGGCGGCGACAGGATCAGCCAGCAGGTCGCGTCCAAGCTCCGGGACAGGTCGTAGGAAAATCCCTTCGCGCGCCCGGCCTCGAATGACGACAACGCCGGATAAGATTTCCCGGAAACGGCCAAACGAGCTTCGACATGGATGATGATTTTTACTGCGAGGAAGTTCTGAGCGGCCACACGCCGGTCAGCAAGGTTCTTGAGACGGAGCGTGTGCTGGCCTATCATCACACCAGACCCTTCTGGCCCGTGCACGTCGTCGTCATCCCGAAGCGTCACGTCGCGTCGCTGCTCGCACTCGAAGCGGCGGACGACGAATTGCTCGTCGAGTTGATCGGCGTCGTCCGACAGGTCGCCGCGCAAGTCGTCGCAGAGCAGGGCGCGTGTCGAGTCCTCACAAATCTGGGCCGCTATCAGGATTCAAAACACCTGCACTGGCACGTCAGTTCGGGCGCGCCGCTGGGGTGAGCTAATCAACGCGCCGCGCGCGTCCATCACAAACGCGCTGACGTTATGGAAAATTCTTCGTCCAATTCCGCAAACATTCACCTGAAGCACCTGCGCCACGCTGTGCGCCTCGCGCTCGAAGCGGAGGAGGACGGCAACCTGCCGGTCGGGGCCGTCATTACACTGGGCGGCGAAGTCGTCGCCGAAGCGTGCAACTCTGTGCTCAAGCCACATTACAATCCCGGCGGCCACGCCGAAGTGCTGGCGCTCCGGCGCGTGCCGGCGCAACTGTGGCCTCGCAGCCGCGAGATGACTTGCTACACGACGCTGGAGCCGTGCGTGATGTGCATGGGAGCGTTGCTGCTTCACGGCGTCGGGCAGGTCGTCTTCGGCGCACGCGACGCGGAGGGCGGGGCCGGCGTCGTCCTGCCACACCTGCCCGTCTACTACGCGGGCGGGGCATGCGTCCCCGCGTGGACGGGGCCGCTCATGCCCGAAGCCTGCGACGCTCTCTACCTGCGTCTCAAGGCGAGGTTCGACGAGTTGCCCTGCGGCAGGAACAGTCTTACCGAGCGTTGAAAAAAGTCAGGCGGGCAATGTTGACAGAATCCTGAAAGAGTCTTTAGGATGAGCCACCTCGCCGTTTGAGTCGCACGCAATTTTCAAAGGGGGCGTTCGCCGCGCTCGTCAAACATCTCTTCAACTCTCAAGTAGTCGCACCATGCAACGGCGCGTCGCTCGCCTGTCCTTTCACATCTCGTTCAAGGCCGGCGGGGTTCACGAACGAAACTTCCGAAGCGGATACTTCATCAGGAGAAAACCATGCGCACGCACTTACCTCAATCTCTGGCCGCGTCGGCCAAGGCTCTGGCTCTTTGTCTACTCTTCATCGCAGTGACCGCGCCCGTCGCGTGGGCGCAGGCGCAGATCACGACGGGCGTGATTCAAGGCACGGTGGCGGACGAGGCGGGCGCGGTCGTCCCCGGCGCGACGGTCGAGGCGAAGAATCTGGGAACCAATCAGGCCAAAACGATCAGCACAGACGACGGCGGACGCTTCGCTTTCCTCCAACTGTCGCCGGGACGCTACACGCTGACCGTCTCGAAGCAGGGCTTCGCCACGCTCGTCCAGCAGGACTTCCCGCTCACCGTCGGCCAGTTGATTAATCTCAACCTGAGCATGAAAGTCTCGCAGGTGGCGGAGACGGTGACGATCACCGCCATCCCGACGGTTGACACCGCGCAGACGGCGACGAGCACGACGCTGAACGAAAAGTCTGTGAGCAACCTGCCTGTGCTCGGACGGAAGTTCGAGGACTTGCTGACGCTGACGCCGGGCGTCAGCGTGGTGCAGGGGCCGGACGGCGACGAGATCAGCTTCGCGGGCCAGCGCGGCATCTTCAACAACATCAGCCTCGACGGCGGCGACTACAACAACGGCTTCTTCGGCGAGCAGTCCGGCGGTCAGCGCGCCGCGATAGACATACCGCTCGACGCCGTGCAGGAGTTTCAGGTCGTCGCGACGGGCGCGACCGCCGAGTTCGGACGCACGGCGGGCGGCGTCGTCAACGTCGTCACCAAGTCCGGCACGAACGCGTTTCACGGCAGCCTCTTCCACTTCCAGCGGCTGGAAGCTCTGACGGCGAACACTTCCGACGGCAAGCCCTTGAAGGATTTCCGTCGCGAGCAGTTTGGCGGGTCGGTCGGCGGGCCGATCAGAAAAGACCGGACGTTCTTCTTCATCGCCGCCGAGCAGATTTTCGAGAACCTGACGCGCGCGAACCTGAGCGACCGCACGGGAGCGACGCCCTGCCCCGTTTCGTCACCGACGATTCAGGCGAACGAAGCGTTGATTAACTCGAACACAGACTGCCAGCGGCTCGCGCTCCTGAGCTTCTTCCGCTCGACGCGCACGCAGGAGGAAGGCAATCCCGTCAAGCGGCCCGTCCGCAACTCGGCCATCCTCGGCAAGATTGACTGGGAACTGTCGCCCGCAAATAAACTCGCGCTCTCCTACAACTTCGATTACTCGCGCAACGAGAACCAGACGTTCGACGTGGCGACTTACGGCAACTCCGCCAACGGCATCGAAGGCCCTTCAAAGATTCACGCCTTCAACACCAACCTCTTCACCACCGTCTCGCCGACGAAAGTTAACGAGGCGCACTTCACATACGGCAGGGAAGAGAGGCCGCGCTCGGCCACGCCTTCAAACGTGCCCGCCGACACGGCGATGGGCTTTGCCACCACCTTCCGCTTCGGCAGTCCCTTCTTCCTGCAACCGAACGTGGACGAGACGTTCAAGCGCATACAGGTGCGCGACAACTTCTCAATCGTCGCCGGCAACCACACCGTCAAGCTCGGCGGCGAGTGGCTGCACAGTCGCAACTCGCAGGTCTTCCGTGGCTTCTTCACAGGCCGCTACATCTTCGACAGCGTCGCGGGCTTTCTGCGCTACGCCTCGCCCGCTTCTCTAGGCCCCGGCTTCGGGCCGCGCACCTCCGCCTGCTCCAACGGCACATACGTTGACGTGCTCGCGGCCTGTCCCGCCGGCACGACGAAGACCGGCGGGCCGCTCCTCCTGTTCCTGCAAGACGCCCCGACGGGCAACTCTAATATACCGCCCGGCTTCTCAGACATCAGGAACGAAGACATCGCCGCCTTCGCGCAGGACAAGTGGCAGATCACGCCGAACTTCACGCTCAACTACGGCCTGCGCTGGGAAGCGCAGATTTTCCCAGACCCCGTCACGCCGCCCTCCGAGACGGCCTACGGGCGTTTTCTCAATGACCCGCGCTTCCCCTCTGACGGCACGTTGCACAATCAGAAAAAGCAGTTTCAGCCGCGCGTCGGCTTCGCGTGGGACTTGTCCGGCAAAGGCAAGTCCGTGCTGCGCGGCAACTACGGAATTTACTACGCGCGGCAGAACATGCTGACGCAGGTCGGCTCCATCACGACGAACGGCGTGCAGCAGCAGGAACTTTTCCGCAACACGGGACTCATCGGACTGCTGCTGGGTTTCGGCCTGCCCGCCTCGTCCGTCGTGCCGACGTGGCCGGGGCTGCTCGCTCCGCCGACGCTTCCGCGCGGCACGTTCAGCGATTTCACGGGCGTCCGCGTCTTCAGCAAGGACTACGCCAACCCGCGCATCTACACCACCAACGTCGCCTTCGAGCAGGAACTCGCGCCCGACTGGGCGATGTATCTGGACTTCACCCACGCGAAGGGCGTGCACCTGACGCGCTTCGTCAACGTCAACAACGGCTCGCTGCCCGTCGTCACGCCGGCCAACGGCAACTCTGTCATCTACACCGGCCCCGCGCCCTTCGGCCCGCAACTCGGCGACGTGTTCGTCGCGTCAAGTTCGGCCAAGTCGCTCTACCGCGCGCTCACCGTCGGCGTGCGGAAGCGTTTCAGTCGCGGCTTCCAGTTGGAGGGCAACTACGTCTTCTCGAAAGACATGGACGACGACTCGAACGAGCGCGACCCCTTCACCGACCGCTCCTTCAACCGCTTCGACTTCAAGAAAGACTATTCGCCCTCCGACCGCGACATCCGACACCGCTTCAATTTCTACACCAACCTTGAACTGCCGTGGCATTTGCAGACCAATCTGCGCTTGCAGGCGCACACGGCGCAGCCCATCACCGTCAACCCGCTCGGCGACGGCACGGGCGCGCCGTGCAGCGAAAGCAATTCGTTGACGCGCATCGTCAACGGCGTTGACTGCGGGCGCAACCACCTGCGGAAGAACAACGAGTTCTTCTCCTTCGACTGGCGTCTGCAACGCCCGTTCAAGTTCGGCGAGAACATCGCGCTGATTCCCATCGTCGAGATGTTCAATACCTTCAACAACGCGAACAACATCAACCCGCTCGTCACGCCGGGCCTCTTCAACTTCGACGGCTTCCTACGTCAGGGCGTCGGCGACCCGCGCCAGCTTCAACTCGCGCTGAAGTTCGTCTTCTAAACGAAGCGGCGCGGCGTCAATCAACTTCCCCTGAGCCTCACAACGTCCGCGCGGACGTTGTGAGGCTCAGGCAATTCTTGGAGCGAGAAACGGCATGGAAGGAATCGAACAGGAGATAGAGGAGATCGTCAAACGCGAAACGCGCGCGTGGGACACACAGGACGCGGAGTTGCTTGTCTCCGTCTTTCACCCGGACATGGTCTGGCCGTGGCCGAGGACGCCGCAGTCGCACGACCCTCTGGATTGGGTGCTGGTGTGGGGCCGTTACGACTACGAAAGATGGAAGGGCGGCTGGCAGGAATTGTTCGACACGCACAGGCTCGCGCACAATCGTCGGGAGATCAGAAAGATCGTCGTCTCGGAGCAGTGTGACGGGGCTTTCGCCGTCGTGGACATAGACACACTGTGGATTGACCGCGAGGGCAAACACAATCACTGGCGGGGCCGCGTCTGTAAGGTTTACTCGAAGGTCTTGGGCGAGTGGAAAATGACGATGCACACGGGCGTCCTCGATTATACTCAGGGCATGAACGGCTCGGCGCGCGAGATCGAAACTTAAGGGGGAGTCTTGAGATGGCGATAGCGACTATCAACCCTGCGACGGGCGAGACGCTGCGCTCGTTCGAGCCTCTGCCGGACGAGGGGTTGGAGGAGAAACTCTCGCGCGCGGCGAGCGCCTTTCGTGAGCATCGCCGCACGACGTTCGCGGAGCGAGCGCGAAGGATGACGCGTGCGGCGGAGATACTCGACGCGGAGCGCGACGCGTTTGGCCGGTTGATGACGACAGAGATGGGAAAACCCGTTAAGTCCGCTCGCGACGAGGCGGCCAAGTGCGCGCGTGTCTGCCGTTACTACGCGGAAAACGCCGAGCGCTTTCTCGCCGACGAAGAGGTCGGGACGGATGCCACGCGCAGCTACGTTAAATACCAACCGCTCGGCCCCGTGCTCGCCGTGATGCCGTGGAACTTTCCCTTCTGGCAGGTCTTCCGCTTCGCCGCGCCCGCTTTGATGGCCGGCAACGTCGGCTTGCTCAAGCACGCCTCGAACGTCCCGCAGTGCGCCCTCGCCATCGAAGACATTTTCCGCCGCGCGGGTTTCAATGATGGCGTCTTCCAGACACTACTCGTCGGCTCCGACAAGGTCAAGCGTTTGATTGACGACGCGCGCGTCGTCGCCGTGACGCTGACGGGGAGCACTCCGGCGGGCGCGAGCGTGGCGAGCCGCGCGGGCGGTTCGATCAAGAAGACCGTGCTCGAACTCGGCGGCAGCGACCCCTTCATCGTCATGCCGAGCGCAGACCTCGAAGAGGCAGCGAAGACCGCCGTCAAGGCGCGCACCATCAATAACGGCCAATCGTGCATCGCCGCCAAGCGTTTCATCGTCCACGAAAAAATTTACGAAGACTTCGCGCGCCGCTTCGTCGAGTTGATGGAAGCGCTCAAGGTCGGCGACCCACTCGACGAGGCGACGGAGATCGGCCCGCTCGCCACCGCCGACATCCTCGAAGGTCTGGACGAGCAGGTGAAGAAATCCGTCGCGGCGGGCGCACGCATCCTGACCGGCGGCTCGCGCCTCGAACGTCCCGGCAATTTCTACCCGCCGACCGTGCTCGCGGACATCCCACTGGATTCGCCCGCCTACCGCGAAGAGTTGTTCGGCCCCGTCGCAGTGCTCTTTCGCGTGCGCGACGCGTGCGAAGCGATCCGCATCGCCAACGACAACATCTACGGCCTCGCTTCGAGCGCGTGGACGAACGACGAAGAGGAACGCGCGCAATTCATCGAAGAGGTCGAAGCCGGCTCGGTCTTCATCAACGCGATGGTCGCCTCCGACCCGCGCCTGCCCTTCGGCGGCGTCAAGGAGTCGGGCTACGGTCGCGAACTGAGCGCACACGGCATACGCGAGTTCGTCAACATCAAGACAATCTGGATTAAGGACAGAGAGGGACGAAAGAGGAGCGAGACGGAGTGACGGCGCGAAGTTGACCGGATGTACGTTCCTCGGAAGCGAATCGCTCAGAATCCGCCGAGCGTTTGTTCCAACCATTGCGGCGGCGCTTCCGGCGTGGCTCCTGCCTGCGTGGCGACCCACGCGCCCACGCGGTTGGCCGCCTCACCGATGATTTCCAGTGGCGCACGGCGTAAATAGTAATGCGCGAGCGTCGCCGTGAAGGCGTCGCCCGCGCCGATGGTGTCTGCGACACGCACGCGCAGGCCGGGATGTTCGACCGCCTCCTCCGCAGTCAGCAGCAAACTTCCTCCTGCTCCCCGCGTGACGGCGATCATCCCGATGCCGAACTCTCTCAACAATCGCGCGCCCAACGCGCGTTCCTCACGCTCCCGGAAATTCAGCAGGCGTGCGGCGTTCGACAATTCCACGGCGTTGAGTTTCACTATCGTCGCCACAGAGAGCGCGTGCGCCAGCATCTCCGCCGTGAAGAAAGAGTGTCGCAGGTTAACGTCGAAGACGCGCAGAGCTTCCGGTCGTGTGTGTTCGAGAAAGCTCGTGATCGTGCGTGCAGCCCGCGCTGTGCGCTGGCCGAGCGTCCCGTAACAGACGGCGTCGGCGCGTGCGGCTAACTCTTCCCACGCGGGCGTCCATTCCAGATAATCCCACGCCGAATTTTCGTTGACGGAGAAATGCGGCTCGCCCCGCACGTCAACGCGGACGCCGACGGTTCCGGTCGGGTGCTCAGCGTCAAGCTGTAGGTATCGCGTCGAGATACCCATACGCTCCAAACGCTTCGCGGCCTCGCGCCCCAATTCGTCGTCGCCAATTCGACTGGCGACAATCGCGCGGTCTCCGAGCAGTCCCGCGATGTAAGCGAAATTCGTCGGCGCGCCGCCGAGTTGTTTCCCGGCAGGCAACATATCCCAGATCAACTCGCCAAGGCCGACGACCGTAAATGTCGCGGGTTTCTTCATCGTTCAACGAGTCGCGTCGGCGATGCGGCCTGCGTCCGGCAGTTGCCACGCGGCGCGCAGTCGCTCGTACTCGGCTTCGGGCAGTTGCACGAGGACGGGGCGCTTCGAGCGATCCAGCCAGCGCAGGACGCCTTCAAGATTCGGCTCGGTCATCGCCGTGCATCCGGCTGTGCCGTGGCCGTGGCCGCTCCAGATGTGCAGGAAGATGCAGGAGCCTGCGCCCGGCTGCGGCGGGTCGGCGTTGTGTGCGACGACGATGCCCCAACGATAAAGTTCGCCAACGCTACGCATCTTCTCGGAGCTGTGCCAGTCCACACGCTTGACTTCGCGTTTGTCCACGATCCGGTTGTAGTAGACGGACTGCGTGTCGTCCACGCATTCGATGTTCGCGTCGAGCGGGACGTATGGAAGCTTAAGCCGGCTCGCACCCGCGCGCGGCGCGTAGCCGAAGGCGGTGCTCAGGGCGAAGACGCCCGCAGGCGCTTTGCCGTCGCCCTCTTTTTTGACCGGCCCCGCCGCCGGTTCGACTCGATGAAGACCCGCGCCCCAGCCGAGGCCGTGCTTCCCCACGACGACCTCCACAGGCACGCCGACTTGCTGCCAGCGACCACGCGCGCCCTTTCTCTCGTAGCGCCGGAGTTGACCGTTGACCTCATCCCAACTCGCCGTCGTGACGACGATCATCTGCCTCGACGCACGTGGGATGCCGCTCCGGGTCATTTGCTTCGCCCACGCGCGCGGCTTTGCCGTCGCGGAGGCGTGCGACAAGAGCAGCGTTAACAGGGCGACGCAGAGCAAACGCAACGCCGTCTCGCCGCACGCCGCGCGCGGCCTGCGACGGCTGGCCGGCTCACTGCTTCTCAACTTGTTTGGAAAATGCCGCTTCGAGTTCATCAATCATCTCCTCTGAATTTTCCTGAGCCGTCCCGTACCGGATGATATAGCACGCGCACGCGCCCTGTCGTCCGTTGAAGGCCGTCGTGTGCCGCGCGTGTATTTTCAGTAACCTGCATATTCATAGTATTCTTTTCGCACCGAGGCCACTTGCAAACCATGAACACAACGCCCTTCTCGAATGCCCCTGTGCGCCGCATGCCGTCGCTGCTGTTGCTCGTGCTCTTCGCGGGATTGTTCAGCGCCAGCTTAATCAACTCGTCCGCAGATGTCGCCGTCAATCAGAGACCGGCAGCGCCGGGGGGAAACGTCACGCCAGCCGGTTCGCTGTTGATGGATTCGACGACGCGGCAGCCAGCCGTGGGCGCGCTGCCGGTTAATTTCGTGCGGAGTCCCGACGCGGGCGGCCCCGGCGGGCGCGGGCGGTATCTCGTCGCGGTCAACAGCGGCTACGGCGTCCAGTTCAACGCCGCGACGAATCGCGCGCAGCAGTCGCTCTCGATCACTGACCTCAACGCGAGGCCGGAGCCTGTCGTCGTCCAGAACGTCTATTTCCCCGCGCCGCAGAGCGCCAACGTCGGGGCCGTCTTCGCGCCGCGCGCAGAGCCGGACGGCTCTTATGTGCTCTACGTGTCGGGCGGCTTGTCGCCAACAATCTGGACGACAGCCTCGGCGTCGTCCGCGAACTGCGCGGAGCGCGCAAGCTCGAACGCATTGAACTGAAGGGACAGAGCGCAGGCGCGCGTCCCGGCAGCAACGACGGCAGCCCCGGCAGCAGCAGCCCCAGCGTCGGCGCGCGAAATTTCGTCTACCCTTACGGCGTGGCCGCGATGCCGTCGTCGCCGGAGCGCGGGCGCAAAGATTCTTACGTCAACCCGCGCGGCGCGGCGTCGAAAGTTTACGTCTCATGTTGGAACGACGCCTCGGTCGCCGTCGTTGACTTTGCGAACAACGTGCGGCGCGTTTCTTACATCCCCGTCGGGCGGCATCCGACGGCGATGAAGTTGGATGAGACGGGCGCGAGGCTCTACGTCGTCAACTCGGACGACGACAGCGTCTCTGTGATTGACACGGGCACTGACCGCGAGATCGAGCGCATCAACGTGCGGCTGGCGGAGCATGCGCTCATGGGCGGAAGCCCCGAAGGGCTGGCGCTCGGCGAAGACGGGCGGACGCTCTACGTCGCCAACGCGCACAGCAACTCCGTCGCCGTCGTCCGTCTCGCAGGAGACGGCGCGCGTGGAACACGCGAGCGTCCGGCGAGACGCGGCGACGGCTCACGCGCGGGCGACGAATCGAGAAGCGAGAAAGAATCGCGCCGCTCCGTCGTGCGCGGCTTCATCCCGGCGGGGCTGTATCCTTCGGCCATCGCCGTCGCGGGCGGGCGCGTCTTCGTCGGCAACGGGAAGGGAACAGGCTTCGAGAATTCGTCCGTCGTCGTCAGCAATCGCGGCAGCACGCCGAACGTCCCGAACGACCGTTTCCCTGCGGGCACGGGACGCGGCGGCGGGCAGGGCGGGCAGTACAGCGTCTCGCTCGTCTCCGGCAACATCAGCCTCTTGGCTGAACCCGTCGAGCGCGAACTCGCCGCCTACACGCAGGCCGTCATGCGTCACAACAACCTGCTCGGCGAAGCCCGCGCCAAACTCTTTCGAGGGCGCACGCCGATCAAGCACGTCATCTACGTCATCCGCGAGAATCGCACTTACGATCAAGTCTTCGGCGATGTCGAACGGGCGGACGGCGACGCGCGGCTCGCGATCTTCGGCGCGGGCGAGGCGGCCAGACTTCAAAGCGGAGCCGCGCAGAGCATCACGCCGAACGCGCACGCGCTGGCCGCGCGCTTCGGCCTGCTCGACCGCTTCTTCGTCAACGCGGAGGCCAGCCCCGACGGGCACAACTGGTCTACGGCTGCCTTCTCGAACGACTACGTTGATAAAGCCTATCGTTGGAACTACTCTGGGCGCGGGCGCACCTTCGACTTCGAGGGCTTCAATCGCCTGCCGAGCTACGGCGCGAATCAGGAAGCCGGGCCGCTCTTCCGAGACAAAGTGGGAGCCGCTGAGATCGCCGCATACATGCGCCGCTACGTGCCGTATCTACACGGCGGGCGCGACGTGGCCGAACCCGGCACGCTCTATCTCTGGGACGCAGCCGCGCGTGCCGGGCTGACCTATCGCAACTACGGCGAGTTCGTCGGCACTTTCTCCGAATCGGACGTGGCCGCGATCAACGCCAACCGCGCCAAGTCTTACCCGGACACGTCGCCGACGGCTTCCGCCTTCCCGACCAAGAAATCTCTGGAAGGGCATCACAGCCCGACCTACCGTAACTTCGACACCAACACGCCCGACTCGATGACGACCGCGTCCTACCGCGCCGCGCGAGAGTCCGCCGCGCCTGTTGACCCGCTCGTCTCGCGACGAAACGCGGACGAGCGACTGCGCGGCTACTCGCGCATGGGCGACTGGCTCGAAGAGTTTCAGTCTTACGCGTCGGACGTGGCGAAGGGTCTGCCCGACCGTCTCCCGAACTTCTCCATCGTGCGCCTGCCGAACGACCACACGGTCGGCCTGCGCGCGGGACAGCCCACGCCGCAGTTCTTCGTCGCCGAGAACGACTACGCCGTTGGGCGTCTGGTTGAAGCCGTCTCACAGAGTCCCTACTGGAAAGACACAGCCATCCTTATCGTCGAGGACGACGCGCAGGACGGCCCCGACCACGTTGACTGTCATCGCTCAATCGCGCTCGTCATCAGCGCCTACAACCGTCCCGGCGCGCTCGTGCACGAATTTCACAGCACCGTCAGCCTGATTCGCACGATGGAACTGCTGCTCGGCATCAGCCCTATGAATCAACTCGACGCCAGCGCCGCGCCCATTGACATCTTTCAGGACAAAGCAGACCTGCGCCCGTTCAAGGCGCTCCTGCCGGACGTGTCGCTCGACAACTTAATCACGCCGCCACCGCGCGACCCGGCGACCGCCTACTGGATGCGCCGCACCGCCGAACAGGACTTGGCGCACGCAGACATGGCCGACCCGCTGGCGCTCAACCAGATCATCTGGTTCTCCGTCCGGGGAGCAAGCGCGCCGATGCCGTCCGTCTCGCGCCTGCCCGCCTTCGACGCGTTGCGCGAAGGTGTGGCCGGCGAAAGAGAGACGGAAGCGGCGGGCAGGTAAGCTCAAACTATCGTCATAACCGGGCGGCGTTCGTCGCACGAAAACAGAGAGGGGTGAATTGTGGAAACGAGACAACTGGGAAAAAGCGGGCTGTCGGTGACGGCCCTCGGTCTGGGCTGCATGGGCATGTCGGAATTTTACGGGGCGCGCAACGATGACGAGTCGGTGGCGACGATTCAACGCGCTCTCGATCTGGGCGTCAACTTTCTCGACACCGCAGACATGTACGGCCCGTTCGTCAATGAAGAACTCGTCGGGCGCGCGATCAGGGGGCGGCGCGGCGGCGTGGTGCTGGCGACGAAGTTCGGCAACGTGCGCGGCGCGGACGGGAGTTTTCAGGGCATCAGCGGTCGGCCAGAATACGTGCGCGAGGCGTGCGACGCCAGCCTGCGGCGGCTCGGCTTGGACGTGATTGACCTCTACTACCAGCATAGGGTTGATCCGCAGGTTCCCATCGAAGACACCGTCGGGGCTATGTCGAGACTCGTCGAAGACGGCAAGGTGCGCTACCTCGGTCTCTCCGAAGCCGCGCCTGAGACGATCCGCCGCGCGCACGCCGTGCACCCGATTGCCGCGCTTCAGACCGAGTACTCGCTGTGGTCGCGCGAGGTGGAAGAAGAGATTCTGCCGGTCTGTCGTGAACTCGGAATCGGCTTCGTCGCTTACAGCCCGCTCGGTCGCGGCTTCCTGACAGGCCGGTTCAAGAGTCCGGACGATTTGCCTGCGGACGACCGGCGACGGCTATTTCCGCGCTTTCAGGGCGAGAACTTCCGTCTCAACCTCGACCTCGTCGAACGCATTCGAGAGATCGCCGCGCGCAAAGGTTGCACGCCCGCGCAACTCGCGCTGGCGTGGGTGCTCGCGCAAGGGCAGGACGTGGTGCCCATCCCCGGCACGAAGCGTAGAAAATATCTGGAAGAGAATGTCGGCGCGGTCGAGGTGGAAATCACACCCGACGAGATGGGGCGAATCGAAGAACTGGCGCGGCCCGGCGTCGCCGCAGGCACGCGCTACCCTGAGACGGGGATGCAGACCGTCAACCGTTGAAGAGGGAATCAGCTCGCGATGAAGCGATATAACCTCTGCCTGCTCGGCTACGGAAACGTCGGACGCGCGCTCGTCGCTCTGCTCGTCAAAAAGAGCGAAGCGATGCGGGAGCTTTACGGCATCGAGTGGCGCATCACGGGCGTCGCGACGCGGCGCATGGGCTGGCTGGCATCGCCGGAAGGCTTCGAGGCAGAGGCGCTTTTGTCAGGCGAAGCCGCGTCAAAGGCGTTGTCGCCGCCTCCGTCGAACGTCTCCGAATGGCTTCGCGCCGCTCGCGCCGACGTGCTGTTCGAGAACACTTCGCTCGAACCGCACACGGGCGAGCCAGCCGTCTCGCACGTCCGCGCGGCTTTGGAGTCCGGCGCGCACGCGATCACGGCCAACAAGGGCACGGTCGTCCACGCCTACCGCGAGTTGAACGAACTGGCGCGCGAGAAGGGCCGCCGCTTCATGTTCGAGTCAACGGTGGCGGACTGCCTGCCCGTCTTCTCTCTCTTCCGCGAAGATTTTCCAGCCGCCGAGTTGCTGTCCTTCAGCGGCCTCCTGAATTCCACGACCGGCATCATCCTCGAAGAGATCGAGCGCGGCGGCACGTTCGACGAAGGCGTGCGGAGGGCGCAAGCGATGGGCGTGGCCGAGACCAATCCGAGTTACGACGTGGACGGCTGGGACTCCACAGTCAAGGCTTGCGCGATTGCCAACGTGCTGATGAACGCGCAACTCAAACTCGAAGAGGTGCAGCGCGTGGGAATCAGAAATCTCGACGCGCGGGAAGTGCTCGAAGCCCGCGCCGCCGGGCGACCCTACAAATTAGTCGCGAGGGCGGAGCGCACGCGCGACGGGCGAATCAAAGCGGTCGTCCGCCCCGAACAACTCCCTCTGACAGATCCGCTCGTCGGTCTCGACGGCTCGTCGCTCGCGGTGCATTTCGAGTTGGACGTGCTGCCCGGCTTAACCGTCATCGCGCACAACCCCGACGTGCAGAGCACGGCCTACGGACTGCTCGCGGATTTTATCAACGCGGTGCGCTGAAGACTTTTGAGACGAAGGCCGATTGTAAAGGAGCACGTTCTTCATACGGGTGGCGTCACACACGGCGCGGCCTCTCAGTGATGATGCTCCCGCTCGTACTCGTCGGCCTCCTGCTTCGTGCGGTGGACGGTTCCGTCCGGGTGCTCCGGCGGCGTGTAGACCGTGTAGAGTTTTAGCGGCGTGCTGCCCTCCGCGACGAAATTGTGCAGCGTTCCCGCAGGCACCACGACGACGCTGCCCTCGCGCACAGGGCGTCGCTCGCCCTCGATCACCGCCGCGCCCTCGCCCGCGACGAAGGCCAGCACTTGATCAATCCCCTCGTGTGTCTCCTCGCCGATCTCCTCCCCTGCGGGAATGGACATCAGCACCAATTGCGAGCGCTCCGTCGTGAAAAGCACCCGCCTGAAATTTTCGTTCTCGCGCGCCAGACGGTACACGTCTTCGGCGTAAGCTTTGGTTGCCATAATTTCTCCTACTGCAAGCACAGGCGCGCGTGAAAGGCGCTCGCCCCTCACGCGCCCGTGAGTTGATTTATGTTAGTTGATTTATGTTAGAGGCGATCTGACACACCCCTTCGACGATTCTTTCGACTTCCTCCGGCGTCGTGTAGCAGGCACAGCCCGCGCGCACGAGTCCCTCTTCGCCGAGGCCGAGGCGCTCGACGACGGTCGCCGCGTAGAAGTCTCCGTGCGAGACGAAGACGCCGCGCGCGGCGAGTTTGCGCGCTACGTCCGTGGAGGCGACGTGGCGGACAGTGAACGAAACTGTCGGTGTGCGCCGCGCGCCGGGCTGCGGCCCGTAGAGCGTGACGCCTTCGATTTGCGCCAATCCGTCCCACATTTGTTTGACCAGTTTCGCGGCGCGAGAGTGGAGCGCGTCGAAGGTCGCACGCAGGCGCTGGCGGCGCGAGTCCTCGCCGTGGGCGAGCGAGGCGAGAAAGTCTACGGCGGCGGCAGCGCCCATCATCCCCTCGTGATTCTGCGTGCCGGTCTCCGCTCGTTCGGGCGCGGTGTCGGGCGCGGGCAGCAGCTTGGGGAAGTCGAGCGACTCTAAAAGGCCGCGCCGCGCGAACAACGCGCCGACGTGCGGCCCATAGAATTTGTAGGCCGAGCAGACGAGGAAGTCGCAGTTAATCTCGCGCACGTCTGCGAGTTGGTGCGGGGCGTAGTGGACGGCGTCCACGAAGGCGAGCGCGCCGTGTGCGTGCGCCATCTCGACCGCGCGGCGCACGTCCGTGATCGTCCCCAGCGCGTTCGAGGCCGCGCCGATGGCGACGAGCTTTGTCTTGCGTGTCAGCTTTCGCTCGAAATCCTCCCAGTCAATCTCGCCCGTCTCAGGAATCATCCGCACCATCCGCAGTGTGACGCCGCGCTCGCGCGCAAGCGCCTGCCAGGGAGCGACGTTGGCGTGGTGGTCTAGTTCGGTGACGACGATCTCGTCGCCCGCTTGAAGCACTGTACGACCGAGAGCGCGTGAGAGGTGGAAGGCGAGCGTCGTCATGTTCGCGCCGAAGACGATTTCTGCGGGCGAGGCGTTGAGAAAGTCGGCGAGCGACTGGCGAGCGTCTTCGATGCAGGCGTCCGTTTCGGCGCTCGTCGGGTAGGCCCAGTGCGTGTTGGCGTTGTGGCGGTAGAGATAATCGCTCATCGCCTCGACGACAACTCGCGGCACCTGCGTCCCGCCGGGGCCGTCGAAGTAGGCGACTGTGGCGTGGCCGCCGTGCCTGCGTTCGAGCGCGGGGAAGTGCGCGCGAATCTCTACGGTTGATTTAACGTCGAAGGCCCTGTGCGGTGCTTCGTTGCTCATCTCGTTTGCTTTCCCGCATATCTTTCGTCTTAAGAATCGCCGCCCGATTATGGAGATTCTGAGCGATTTTGAACACCGCCGAAGTCTCATCAGGCGTTGCGACGGTAGTGGCTCAGTTTGAGGCGGGCATCAAGAATAGAGAGGGACAAGGCTTTCGCCCAGAAGTCGTATTACACGAGCGCGGGAAAGATATGCAACCGGCGGAAGGTTGTCAATAAAAAGGCGTCGCAAGTGATCTGGTTTCCGGATTGGAGCGCCGGTCAATGCTGTCTGGATTTTCAAACCGAATACTTACGGTTTCGGCTGGAAAGTTGACGTTGTGGGGTATTAGTGTTAATTTCTTCGCACATCAGAACCCCCGTGCGGGGTCATCGGGTTAACATCTCTGCCAGTTTTGAAGACCCACCTCCAGACAGACATCTCTTGAGCAGCCCCGGAGCCTGTCTCCTGTAGATTCTCCCACGTCTGTGAACGTCCGTGTGAGGTGAGGCGAAACTACTTAAAGAATGACCGGCGCGTTGAAATTGCAGGGCGAATGAAAGATGGCGGAGGAGAGCGGCGCTTCCGACGCATGACGGCGGCGGGCTGAACGCGAGGGAAATATGGAAGAGAGAAACGGACATACGAGGCCCCGCGCGCGTGCGGACAATCTGGTGGTGCGCGAACTGCCGGACGAGGTTCTGGTCTACGATCTCGAACGGCACAGGGCGGTCTGCCTGAACCGGACGGCGGCTCTCGTCTGGAAGCACTGCGACGGGCGACGCGACGCCGCAGGGATCGCCAGACACCTGCGCGGGCAGTTGCCGGAGGCGATGCCGGAAGAGTTAGTCTGGCTGGCGCTCGAACGTCTGGGACGCGAGCACCTGCTGTGTGAGCGCGTGAAGCGCACGACGACGTGTGTGTGAAGGTTTTGTAAGGTGTCGCTTCTCCCCCTCGCGGCGCTTGTTTCCCGGCAACCCTCAGAAGGTTTTTCTGTTTTCGTTGAGGTTTGTAAAAGCTTTTGAATTCCCCTCTCAAGTCTCCCGGACAATTATTAGCGGCTGCGCTGGCAGGCGCTTGGCGTGCAGCGCCTGCGCCCTGTGAATTGACCGAAGCCGAACTGGGCGCGGCGGTGCCGTTGATGGTCGGTTCTGGCGCGGCATCCTTAGGCTGGTGGAAAATCCGGCACACTGCACACGCAGATTCCGCGCACGCGCAGACGCTCAGGGAAGTTTACCGCTTCCAGACTCTCCAATCCGCGCTTCACGAGAGACACATCGAGAGGGTTTTTACGTTGCTCGACGCGGCGGGCGTCGAGGCCATACTGATTAAAGGGCTGGCGTCGGCGCGTCTCTACACGGAGCGGGGGTTGCGCCCTTACGGCGACATAGACGTGTGCGTGCCGGAGGCGCAGTTCGCGCTGGCGTCGCACGCGCTCGAAGGCCCGGAGGCGCGTGGGTGCTGGGTTGATTTGCATGCGGGGATGGGGAAGTCGGACGGTGGAAGTTTTGAGGAACTCGCAGGGCGCGCGGTTGTGTTGAAGGTTGGAGGGGCGCGTGTGCGTGTGCTTGCGCCGGAAGATCACCTGCGACTCGTGTGCGTGCATTTGCTGCGACATGGGGCGTGGCGTCCGCTGTGGCTGTGCGACGCGGGCGCGGCGCTGGAAGGGCGGGACGCCGGCTTCGACTGGGCGCGGCTGCTCGGCGCGGACAAGCGGCGTGCGCGCTGGGTGGAGTGTGCCGTCGGCCTCGCGCACAAATTGCTTGACGCGCGTGTGGACGATACGCCTTTCGCGTCCGCCGCAGAGCGACTGCCGCGCTGGCTGTTGCCGGGCGTGTTGAAGCAATGGGAGACGCCGTACCCGGCGATGCAAGCGCCGATGCGTCACGCTGCGCCGATGCGTGCGTACCTGCGTCGCCCGTCGGGTGTGTTTGGGGATTTACTCAACCGCTGGCCGAACCCGATAGAGGCGACGGTCAGCGTCAGCGGCCCTTTCAACGAACTGCCGCGCTGGCCTTTTCAGGTAGCCAACTGTGTCACAAGGGCATCGCGGTTGTTTCGTCAGAACCGCCTGCCGCAAGCGGGCGGGTACTAGCTGAGAGTAACCCGCTTGCGGCAGGCGACACCGGCAGAGGTTACACACCTTGATCGTCGCGCCTGAAATTCAGGTAGAGAGGGAGGCCGGAGGATGACCGCGATTAAAACATTGCTCTTCTCTATTCTCGTCCCCGGCACGGTGACGGTGCTCGTGCCTTACTGGCTGCTCTCTTCGCGCTCCGATGCTTTTCGCATGCAGCTTTCAGAGTTTCGATACTTCGGGCTGCTGCCCATGCTCGCAGGGGTGTTGCTCTACGTCTGGTGCGCGTGGGATTTCACGTTCACGGGCAGGGGAACACCGGCACCCTTCGACCCGCCGAAAGAACTCGTCGTCAAGGGGCCTTACAGGTACGTGCGAAACCCCATGTACGTCTTCGTGGCTCTGACCCTGTGCGGAGAGGCGATATTTTTCGAGACCGCGCGACTGCTTCTCTACGCCGCGCTTGCCGTCGCCTTTTTTCATCTCTTCGTGGTGCTCTACGAGGAGCCGACGCTGAGACGAAAGTTTGGAGACTCATACGCGAGATACTGCGAGACGGTCTCGCGCTGGCTTCCGGGACTGCCGCGCGGGACGGGAACGAAAACCGCGTAATTTTGCAGGCCGCGCCCGGCAAGCGTATGGCGGGGAGGGCGGCGAAGCGAGTCCGGGATGTTTGAGAAAGCTTACTCAAGACTTGAGCAGCACCTCTCAAGTCTTGAGTAACACCACTTAAAGCTTGAGAAAGGCCTCTTAAAATTTAAGTAAGGCTTCTCAAGACGTAAGAAAGCCCACTCAAGCTTTAAGTAAGTCTTCTCAAAGTTTGAGTAAGGCTACTCAAGACTTGAGTAAGGCTACTCAAGGTTTGAGAAAGACTACTTAAGACTTGAGTAAGGCTACTCAAGTCTTTCTCCTTGAGTTGAAATGAAAGGAGACACGATGACTCGAAGTCAATCTTTGGATGATGTCATTGCCAGCGCCGAGAAGATCGTCCGCGTGTGGGAGGCCAACCCGACGTTCACGCTCGGCGAGGTGACGCTGGCGAAATTCAAGGCCGGATTGGATGACTTGCGGGACTCGCGCACGCAGACCGAAGAGGCGCGCAGGCGTGTGACCGAACTCGTCAACGCCACGAACGGCAAGACCGAAGACGTGTCCGGCATCACGACGCGGGCACTGAGCGGCATCCGCGCCGTCTACGGCCCGGACTCTTCGCAGTATGAAGAGGCGGGCGGCACGCGCTCAAGCGAGCGCAAGAAGAAGGCCGCAAGCAAGAAGAAACCGTCCTGACGACCATCGCAGGGCAATCGAACGGGGGTGGGGCGCATCAAACTGTGTCCCACCCATCCGCCAGACAACGACCGGACACACACACGAAACGCCCACGCGTCGCTTTAACCGAACAAGGGGAAGCACTACCAGACAGAAACACCGGGAAACCCTCGCGCACAGGGCGTCTGCACCGTCAGACGCAGTGCATAAATCGAAACTGTTAAGCGCAACCCTCGCGCCGTCGCCAGAAGTTCAGGAGTCAGCCCCATGAAGTCCGTCAACCGCATCGCCCGCCGCGCCCTTTCCCCCTTCCGCACACGCCGCACAAAGCGCCCCGCCGCATCCGTCGGCAGCACGAATATGCGGGGGAGCAAGAGTAGTGGAGGGAAAAGAGTCGGCTTCTCTTTGAT
>JAIVJG010000206.1 GCA_020200155.1 Acidobacteriota bacterium
GTTGACGACGCTGCTCGTGCCGATCTCGATTCTTTCGAGCTGGCACGCGGTCGAGAAACGGCAACTAGCCTTCTACGCGCTGATGCTGGCGCTGGAATCGGCGATGATCGGCGTTTTCGTCTCGCTCGACCTGCTTGTTTTTTACCTCTTCTTCGAGGCGTCGCTCGTCCCTATGTTCCTGCTCATAGGTATCTGGGGCGGCGAGCGCAGAATTTACGCGGCGGTCAAGTTCTTCGTCTATACGGCGGCGGGGAGTCTACTGATGCTCGTCGGCATCATCGCGCTCTACTACATACACGCGCGGGACGTTGGATTCGGAACGTTTGACTACACCGTGCTGCTCGAATCGCTGCGGCAGGGGAAAATGTCTCTGACGCAGAACGGTGTCGCGACGACGACGCAGGCGCTGCTGTTCGGCGCGTTCGCGATAGCTTTCTCGATCAAGGTTCCGCTCTTCCCACTTCACACGTGGCTCCCAGACGCGCACACAGAAGCTCCGACTGCGGGTTCGGTGATCCTCGCGGGCGTACTTTTGAAGATGGGGACTTACGGCCTGATGCGTTTTAACTTCGCGCTCTTCCCCGAAGCCTCGCGCAAATTCGCGCCTGTCTTCATCGTGCTTGCCATCATCGGCATCATCTACGGCGCGCTCGTCGCGATGGTACAGCCGGACGTGAAGCGTCTGGTCGCTTATTCGTCCGTCAGCCACATGGGTTTCGTCGTGCTTGGGCTGTTCTCGTTCACGGAGATCGGCATGCAGGGCGCTCTCTACCAGATGCTCAATCACGGCGTCTCGACCGGCGCGCTCTTCCTTCTCGTCGGCATGATTTACGAGAGGCGGCACACACGGCAGATAGCAGAGTTCGGCGGACTCTCGAAGCCTATGCCTCTGTTCGCCACGTTGCTGATTATCACGTCGCTCTCATCAATCGGGCTGCCGCTCCTGAACGGCTTCGTCGGCGAGTTTCTCATCATGCTCGGCATGTGGACTTCGACCGCGAGCGTCACATGGCCCTGGTGGGCGTCGGGGCTGGCGGCGACGGGCGTCATCTGGGCCGCCGTCTACATGCTCTGGATGCTGCAAAGGGTACTCTTCGGGCGCGTCACGAACGAAAAAAATCGCTGGCTGCCGGACTTGAACGCGCGCGAGATAGGTTTGTTGATTCCGCTTCTCGCGCTGATGGTTTACATGGGCGCATACCCACGGCCATTCCTGAGCCGCTCGCGCCTGAGCGTTGACGAGTTACGCACGCGCATCGTCGCGCCTGAGACGCAGAACACGTTTGAAGCCACGGAGAAGGCCGAAAACAGGCAGGCTGAGAGCAAGTGACGAATGTGCGCGCACACGTCGCGGATGGCTCAGAGGTTATGATGAGAAGATATATATTCATTGTCGCACTTTTGCTCTTGATGTCGGCTGCTGGGTCGTCGCGCGCCGTCGCGCAGCAGCCGCAGGCCGGTAGCGCCGCCACGCCGCAAAAGGAAGCCGGTTTCAGATTGAAGGGTGTGGACGGCAAGACTTACGACACTTCGGAGATGCGCGGCGACGTGCTCGTCGTCTCGTTTGGCGCGACGTGGTGCACGCCCTGCCTCTGGGAAATTGTCGCGCTCGAAGAACTCAAGGAAGAGTACAGGGGAAAGCCCGTCAGGTTTTTCTGGGTCAGCATTGACGACGAGAGGCGCACGTCTAAGTATCTGCTCCGGCAGTTCGCAAAAGATCGGGGCATGACCATCCCCGTCCTGCGCGACCCGAAGATGGAAGCGTTCCTACAATTCTCCGACACCGCGCGCATTCCCGTCATGGTCTTCTTCGACCGCGAAGGGCATTTCGCGGCCCCCACGCGCAGGGGGATGTCGTCGGAGATTTCGGAGTACAAGCGTCTTGTGCGCGAGCGTGTCGGTGCGCTGCTCAAAATGGAGCCGGGCAAGACGATAGGCACGACTACGAGCAAATGATTATTCCGCCCGGACGTGCGGGCGGACACTCTGTGGGATTTGAGTTGATAAGATGAACTTCTGTTTTGCGATCACAGCGCTTTCACCCGACGTGAGCTTCGCGCTCCTGCTACCCGAATTGATTCTGACGGTGACGGGCGTGCTGGTGATGCTGATTGACGCCTTCCTGCGGCGCTCGTCAGACCAGCGTTGGGTGACGGGCGGCCTTTCACTCGCGGGGCTGGGCGCGGCGGCAGCCTCCTGCGCATGGCTGTTTGACGCCAGTTCGAGCCTCCCCGCCTCTGCCTTCAACGGCATGATCCTGCTCGACAGGATGCGTCTTTCGTTCACGTTCGTCTTCATCGTAGTCGCCGCGCTGACGATTCTCGTTTCGATGATCTGGGTCGAGTGGGAGGGATTGCCAGCCGGCGAGTTCCACACGCTGCTTTCCACGTCTGGACGCCAGACGTTTACGAAGGCGCGCCGACGCCCGTCACAGCCTTCATGGCCGCCGGGCCGAAAGCCGCCGGCTTCGCGGCCTTCATGCGCGTCTTCCTGATTGCCTTCCCCTTCGTCACCGTCGCCACACAGACGGCGAACGTCGGCGCGCAACTGCACGAAGCATGGCTGAACGCGCTGGTCGTGCTTGCAATCCTGACGATGACTATCGGCAACGTCGTCGCCATCGTGCAGAGCAACGTCAAGCGCATGCTGGCCTACTCTTCAATCGCGCACGCGGGCTACGCGCTGGTGGGTTTCGTCGCGGCGGGCGCGGCCACGGATGCCACACAGCAAAACGACGCCATCGCCGCAGTCATTTTTTATCTACTCGTCTACGCCGTGATGAACATGGGCGCGTTCGCCGTCGTCACGCTGATCGCGCGCAGCGGCGACCGGCGCACGGAAATCGAAGACTACAACGGCATCGGCTTTCGCTCGCCCGTGCTCTCCGTCGCGCTCTCGATTTTCCTGCTGAGCCTGCTGGGCGCGCCGCTGACCGGCGGGTTCATGGGTAAAATCGTCGTCTTTCGAGAGGCGCTCAGGCACGACTACACCTGGCTCGTCGTCATCGGTGTGCTCAACTCGGCGGTTTCTGTATACTATTACCTGCGTCTGATCGTGGTTATGTTCTTCCGCGAGCGGGCGACCGAGTGGGGCGCGCCGCGCATCCCTGCCAGCATCGCCATCGCGCTGGTCATCACGGTCATCGGGGTGCTCTATCTGGGCATCTTCCCGAATCGCTTGATAAATGCTTTTCGCGAGGGGCAGGCAGTCGCGGTGACGTATTTGAAATAGCTGCTGACTCATGGCGCGAGCGGGGCGAGATTATGACCCTCTCGCCCACGCTCTTTATTTTTGCACGGAGTTCGATGAAGGCTGCGACCGGAAAACAGTTGGGCACGCAGGAAGACGCGGGGCGCGTGAAGGCTCCGTCGCGCCGCCCGACCACTGAAGAGATCGTCGCCGGCGTCAGAGAGCATCTGGGTGACGCGTGGCCTCCGCGAATTTACCGCGAGCGCGTCCTTCCGCTGCGAACGCGCTCGCACGCCATACCGCCGGCCACGAAAGGCGCAACCGTCGAGGTGCAGCACACGCTTCTGGGCGTCGAGTTGAAGGTCGGGCGACGGCGCATCTCATGCCCGGACTATGCCACGGCCCGCTATCTCGCGGTCTTCGCGCGCGCCGGTTGCGGCAACGTCGCCGTGCCCTACGACATCACAAAGATATCGAGCCTCGCGGACGAACTTGAGTCGGCCTGGCAACGCATGCTGCTCTTCTCCGATCATTCGTCCGGTGGGCGCGGCAAAAGTTTCAGTTCGCGTGTGCGGGCTGTGGTTGTTAAGGAAGTCCGGGAGGAGATTGAAAGCGCGGGGGCCGGCACGGCTATCCCTCAATTCAATCAGAACACGAGCCAGCGCCGGCGGCGCATTTCATAGGGAACCTAAATCGTCAATCGTAAGCAGAGAAAACTGCTACCTTCTTTTGACGATTCACTTTCGACTAATGATTCAAGAGCTTAAAGAACAGACGCCACTCAACCAGCCGGAGCCACTACCCTTCCCTTTCAACCAGCGGACGTTTTGCCGGTACGAAAGAATCGAGATGCGCATTGAATCCGCGCGCGTGCTCGTCGTCAACGATCTGCTGCACGAAGAGAGTGATTTGTCCGAGGTGGCTCACCGCGAATGGGGCGCGCAGGTCGCGACGCACATCGCGCAGGAGCGGCATATTTCTTCGCTTGCCGTCGAGAACATTCTCAGCAACATCAGACGCCTCGTCCGCCGGCCAGAGACGGAAGTGGCGCACCTCGCCGAGGTCGCCGAAGCCGTCGAGCGTTTCCGCCCGGAGGCCATCGTCCTGAGCGGCACGCTCAGCGACTTCGATTATTATAACCCCGCGATGATCGAGAGCTTCGGCCACTTCATCCGCGCGACGAAGATTCCCGTGCTCGGTATCTGCGGCGGCCACCAGTTGATCGGACTCTGCTTCGGCGCGCGCATTGTGACGCTCGACAACCGAGAGGCGCACGAGATGCGCGTCAACCGCTCGTTTGAATACCAGTATCGTTTCATCCGCATCACCGATCCGGGAGACCCGATCTTCCACGGCATACACGATCAGGAGTCGGGTATCTGGCAGGACTATACGACTGAAGGCAACATTCTGCGCGTGTGGCAGAACCACGGACTACAACTCGACCGCGTCCCCGAAGGCTTCAAGTCGCTGGCGACCGCATATCTCTGCAAGAATCAGATGATGGTAAAGCGCGCTGGCGGCCAGCTTATCTACGCGGTGCAGTTCCACCTCGAAAAATCTTTTCAGGATTTGACACAGCACAATCCTGTCCGCGACGACCCGAACTCACGCCGAATGCTCCGCGAGGAGGCCAGCAAACGCACACGCTGGGCACACCAGAACGAGTCGCGCGACGGGCGCATCCTCTTCGAGAATTTTCTGCGCGAAGCTTTAAAGCACAGCGCGCGAGGCGATTGAAAAACCCGCGGGCAAGAAGAATCAACCCGCTTACTGCTTGATACCAGTGCCGCCCGCTTTGTTGATGGGCTTTCGATAGCCGTAGCTTTCAAGCACAGCCTGCCCCTCCACGCTCAACACAAAATCCACGAACTGCCGCGCCTCTGTTTGCTTCCGCGACGAGCGAACAATCGCTATCGCATGATCGAGCGGCTGATGTAATTGTTCGTCAACTTCAATGGCCTTGCCTTCGCCCGCCTTGACCAGCGAGCGCGGGATGAACGCCGCGTCTGCATTGCCCGTCGAGGCGAACTGTTTGGCCTGCGCGACGTTCGGCGCGTAGACGACTTTCGGCTCGACCTGCGGCCACAGATTCGACGCACGCAACGCCTCGACCGCAGCCTGCCCGTATGGCGCGAGTTCAGGCTTGGCAATCGCGATTTTGGAAATCTGTGCTCCGGCGAGGTCGCCGAGTTGATTAATTCCCCCGTCCTTCGTGTGAAGCAGCCAGAGGACGAGACTGCCGCGCGCGAACAGTGCGCGTGAATCCTCGGCCAGCAAACCTTTGTTCGCAAGCTCGTCCATATGCCGCACGTCCGCCGAAGCGAAAACGTCGAACGGCGCGCCGCTCTCGATCTGCTGTGCCAGTTGCGCCGTCGCCCCGAAGCTCAGGATCACGCGCACTCCCGTCCGCGCTGTGAAGCGCTTCCCCAACTCTTCAAATGCTTCGCTGAAATTCGCGGCGGCGGCCACGACGACCTCATTCGCGGAATGTCCTTCTCTTTCCTGCGTGGCGCATCCGAACGCCGTGGACGCCAACACAAGGATCGCCAGTAGAATTCCTATTCGCGCACGCGCTCCAACTATCGGCTGACTATTTTGCATACGTGCATCAAAGCACGCCGCGCACGTTGCGTCAAAGTAGCGTCAACTTATTTTTGCCGGCAAGAATCAACCTGTCGCTCAGGAATTTTCCTGCCGCAATTCGCTTATTGCCGCGACCGTGGGGCGGTGCTATCTTCGACCCTCGATGAGAGAGATTGACTGGTTTCCCCTCTGGCTTTCGTTAAGAGTTGCGCTCGTTTCGACGGTCATCGTCGTCTTCGCGGGAGTCGCGTTGGCCTGGCTGCTGGCGCGTCAGAGATTCTTCGGGCGGGAGGCGCTCGACGCGATTGTCACGCTACCGCTCGTCCTGCCTCCAACCGTGCTTGGTTACTACCTGCTCGTCGTGCTCGGACGCGGCGGCCCCGCCGGGCGACTCTTCGAGAGCCTGACCGGGCATCAACTTGTTTTCACATGGCAGGCGGCGGTCGTCGCCGCGTCGGTGGGCGCTCTGCCGCTGGTGGTGAAAACTTCGCGGGCCGCCATCGCGAGCGTGGACTGCGTTTACGAAGACGCGGCGCGCACGCTCGGCCACACAGAGTGGCAGGTCTTCCGCCGCGTCACGCTGCCGCTCGCCTCACGCGGGATCGTGGCGGCGGCGATGCTCGCTTTCGCACGGTCGCTCGGCGATTTCGGCGCGACGCTGATGGTCGCGGGCGACATTCCCGGACGCACGCAGACGGCCTCCATCGCCATCTACGACGCGGCGCAATCGGGGCACGACCGTTACGCCGTCACTCTCGTCCTGATCCTCTCCGCGCTGGCCTTCGCGCTCATGTATGCCACCAACCGCCTCTCGTCCGCTGGTACGTTTAACGAGTGAGGCGCATTTCCTCTTCACCCTTTCGACTTGAAATGAATCAGCCTTGTGCGAAGGAACGGAGAGGAATCTGAAAGCGACTTTGAATGCTTAACGTCAAGATCAGGAAAACGTTTGGGAAGCAATTCGTTGAAGGCGACTCTGCTATGCGCGAAAATGTCGAGGGCGCGAAGGACGGCTTTGTGCTCGACGTTGATTTTGCAGCCGCGCCCGGCGTGACGATTCTCTTCGGCGCATCTGGATCAGGCAAAACCCTGACGCTGAAGTCTGTCGCCGGTCTCGCACGCCCCGAAGCAGGAATCATCAGTGTGGGTGAGGAAATCCTCTTCGATTCGACGCGCAGAGTCAGTCTTCCGATTCGTGAGCGCAGGGTCGGGTACGTCTTCCAGCACCTCGCTCTCTTTCCGCACCTGTCGGCGCTCGCGAACGTCGAATTCCCGCTAAGCGATCTCCCCCGGCGCGAAAGAAGGGAGAGGGCCCTGGCCCTCTTGCAAAACTTTCGTGTCGAGCACGCTTCCGGACGACTGCCGCGCGCCATCTCCGGCGGCGAGGCGCAGCGCGTCGCACTGGCGCGTGCCCTCGCGAGCGATCCGCGCATGTTGCTTCTGGATGAACCGCTCTCGGCGCTCGACGACGCCGCCAAACTCGACATTATCGCCGACTTAAAAAAGATTAATCGCGAGTTGCGGCTGCCCATCCTGTACGTCACGCACAGCCGGGACGAAGCGTTGATGCTCGGCGAGCGGGCGCTGATATACGAGCGTGGGCGTATCGTCGCTGCGGGCGAGCCGTCGGTGGTGTTAGGCGCGCCGGTTAAGGGGAGCGTCGCGCGGCTGGCCGGCGTCGAAAATATTTTCGAGGGGAGGATTGCCCGCAAATCCGCCGAGACCGGCATGATGACTGTGGAATTGTGCGGCGAGACGGGAGCAAGCTGTCGCGTCGAAATCCCGCTCGGTCGCCACGTTGAAAACGAGAGAGTGACGATTGCTGTGCGGTCGGGCGATGTCCTGCTGGCGACGGAAAAGCCGCGCGGGATTTCGGCGCGTAACGTTCTCGCCGGGCGTATCCACGCGATTGAGGAGCGGGGCGATCAGACGCTCGTGCGCGTGTCGAGCGGCGTGCTGTGGACGGCCAGTGTGACCAAACAATCAGTCGGCGAGTTGGGTTTGGCCGCCGGCAAGGAAGTGTGGATCGTCTTTAAAACCTATTCGTGCCGGATTCTCGACGTGGATTGAAGTCCCGCGAACTGTCGCCGGATTTCCGTCGCATGGATCAGAGCGCGGGGATAACGTGGTCGCCTTTCCATTCCGAAGGGACGTTCTCCATCGTGCGTTCCATCATGCGGTCAACAACCGCCGGCAGGCTCCCCGTTTCGGCAAAGACTCTTAATTGCTCGTCTGCGGAAGTCCCGCGTTCAAGAATAGTGTGGATGTGCTCGACCTCTTTGCGCGAGCCGAGATCGTCCAGCACGTCGTCAACGAAATCGAGCAACTCGCGAATCAGGTCGCGCACGGGGACTTCTTTCTGCTTCCCGAAATCAATCATCTTTCCGTCGAGGCCATAGCGCACTGCGCGCCACTTGTTCTCCTGCACGAGCATTCGCCGGTAAAGGCGGAAGCCGAGATTCTTTTCGATGAGCCGGTCGAGTTTGACGACGATGGCCTGGAACAGCGCGGTGATGGCGACCGTGTCGTCCACGCGCGTCGGGATGTCGCAGATGCGGAATTCGAGTGTCGGGAAGAACGGGTGCGGGCGCACGTCCCACCAGATTTTCTTGCCGTTGTCCATGCAGTTAGTCTTAATCAGGAGATTGACGTAGCGCTCGAAGGATGAATATGAGTCGAAGTGGTCGGGGATGTCCGTGCGCGGGAATTTCTTGAAGACCTCAGAGCGATAAGACTTGAGGCCGGTGTTGAAGCCGAGCCAGAAGGGCGAGGATGTCGAGAGCGCGAGGACGTGCGGCAGGAAGTAACGTGCCGCGTTCATAATGTGGATCGCACGCTCGCGGTCGGGCATTCCGACGTGGACGTGCATCCCGAAGATAAGCAGTGAGCTTGCGACCATCTGCAACTCGTCCACGAGAAGCTTGTAGCGCGCGTCGTCGAAAATCTCCTGGTCGCGCCAGTGCGAGATCGGGTGTGTCGAGGCGGCGACGATGGCGAGTCCTTTTCTGCGCGCGAGCGCCGACATGATGGCGCGCAGGCGCGTGATGTCCTCGCGCGCTTCCTGTACGTTGGCACAGATGCCCGTGCCGACCTCGATCATTGACTGGATCATCTCAGGCTTAACCTTCTCGCCGAGAATCCTTGTGCCCTCTTCGAGAATCTCCGAAGAGACGTGCGAGCGCAGTTCGCGCGTCTGCGGGTCAACGATCTGGAACTCCTCTTCGATGCCGAGTGTGAATTTCTCAGGCGTCATGGTTCGATCTCCTCCGGCCAGTATGCCCGACCGAATCTCAACTGTTCGCGAGTGCTTCTTCCAACGCGGCGCGGTCTTGCTCCGGCACGCCGTGGAAGCGCACGCCCACTCCGCGCCCCGGATTGCTGTAGACGACCTCGGCGTTGCAGACCACGTCCCTCTCGCCGAGCGGGATACGCAGCGTGAGCAGCGCGCCTTCGGGTAGCTCATGTTGCGTGTTCATGTAGAGGCCGCCGGGACTGATGTCCTTGGTGCTGGCGACGCCGGTCAGGTCGGCCCCGTCGAAGAACACGTCAATGATGAGGCGCGAGCGCTCGTGCTGCCGCCGCTCGTCCTGCGGTATTTCGCTGTTGACAAAATTCATCGCTTATTTTCCCCGGTCAACTTTTTTTTCGCTGATGATGAAAGTCGGAACCATCCCGCCGCCCGACGAGACGTTGGCGAGTTCGGTGGACGACAGGCGCGTGAAGGCCGAGCCGACCTTGCCGTTGAAGAGCATCGGGTCGAGGTCAACGAGTTGCTCCGCGTATAGCACGGAGCCATCCTCCTGCAAGGCCGGAAACACTTCGCGCGCCGTGCGGACGCGCTCCTGCACGATGTAATCGCCGTTCGCCAGTGCGGCGCGGACGGCCTCTTCCCACGCTATCTCGTCCGTGTTCCAACCGATGTAGATACCGTGCCCGCCGTAGTCGTCGTTGGGCTTGAGCACGAGTTGGTCGCGGTTATTTACGATGAACGCGAGCAGGTCAACCTGTTCGCCGTGGCGCTCTGTCTGCTCCTCGCGCACGACGCGCGTCCAGGGTACGTGCCTGGCAATCGCGGCGCGCTCATCGTCGTTGAAAAGCAATGCGTAGCGCTCGTTCGTGAGCACCGCGAAGAGGGCTTTTTTGTGAATCAGCTTGGAGCGGAAGCTGTTGACCATGCAGACGGCGCGTGCGCGATAGGCGTCGAGCAACGCGGGGTGCTTCTCCATGATCGGCAGATACTCGTTGACGAGAAGTCGCTTGTAGACGATGTCAATCTCGAAGTCGCCGGCGCGGAGTCGCCCGCCGGAAAATTTCATATCTTCGGGCGCACAGATAATCGAAGGATAGCCCTCAGCCTCGAAGTATTCTTTAAACAGCTCGAACTCTTTCTGCGTCGGCAGGCCCTTCAAGTCCACAATCGCGATGTGCGGCGTGCGTTCAGGCTTGCGCCCCAGAAACTCCTTGTAAGCTTTGGTGAGAGTTTCGAGCATCAGTGGCCGTCCCTGAAAACGGCGCAGGTTGTAACGCTCCGCGAAGCGTTGCACGACGGGGAGCGACTGGAAAATTTCGTAAGCGGCGTCGGCGTAGGCGATGCCGGCGGGGCTTTCGCCGTTGAGTTCGACGAAACTGTAATCGTCTTCGATGAGAAAAGAATCGAGCCGCGCCGTGGGCGAGACGGCGGCGTAGCCGGGATCAATCTTGACGAGGTCGCGCTCGATGTCTGTCAGCCCAAGCTCGTTGATGAGCGACTCGTCCTCGACCGCCGCGTCCTTGACCTTCTGAATGGCGCTCCAGACCGTTTCGCAAATCCTCGTCACCCGTGCGAAGTCGGCTTCGGTGACGAAGTGCGGGCGCAGGTAGGGCGAGAGGCGTCGCCCGCCGAAAATCAGCCTGGCGCGCTCCAATCCTTCGTCGAGCATCCGCCGCGAGCTTTCGGCGAGGTCGCCCTGCTCAAGCAATTGGTGGTAATACTCAACGGCTTCGTGCAACATGCGCGTACCCTTGCAATAAATTCTTTGACCGGCGATTTGATACAACGAGCGGTTTGTGACGACAAGATTAGCACAACACTCGTGGGACGGGCTAAATAAAAAGGCCCGGCTCTTTCGATCCGGGCTGCTTTATCCAGCAACCGCGCGGGCGATGTGGATAAGATGATGGATTCTTATTTCAGGTCGCCGATTGAGAGCTTGATCGCAGTTCTCTGCCCCGCGCGGACTATGCCGAGCGCGAGTCTGTCGTCAATTTCGTTGCGTAATTTGCCGCGCAGCTCGAACCATCTGAAGGGTTGCCCGTTAATCGTCTCAATCATGTCGCCGGCACGCAGGCCGCTCTTCGCGGCGGGGCTTTCGGGGCGCACGGTCAAGACCAGCACGCCGCTTTTTGCGCCGAAACGGGCGGCGCTGCGGGGCGTCAGGCCGATCACTTCGAGGCCGAGGGGTTGCCATGGACTCGCCCACATAGCGCCCGTCGGCGGCATCATCGGATACCCTGTCGCTTCGGCCATGATGCGCGCCAGTAGACGCCCGGCGCGCTTCGCTCGGAGCCGGCGGCGCTGTGACCTGTACACCTTCCGGCCCTTTGGCGACGGAGCGACGCACTACAGCCCGCGCATCTCTCAACTCCGCGCGCAGTCCGCGCGCTTCCGCCTCGGCGGTCGCGAGCGCGGGATTCTGCGTCCCGCTTAACACGACCGGCACGTTCAGAGGCGACGTCCCCTTCGCGCGCCAGATGGTGAAGTCAATGGAAGCGCCTACGCTCGACTCACGCAGCAAGAGCGAGAGGTCTTCGATGCCGCGCACTTCGCGTCCGCCGAGCCGCGTGACGAGATCGCCGGGACGCAGTCCCGCCAGCGCAGCGGGAGTGCCCGGCGCGACCGAAGTTAAAAGCACGCCCTGCTTATCCTGTAGCAGCGGCAACAACAGTTCAGGCTTCCACCCCTTATTCAACCAGAAAGAGATTGGGAAGGTGGTGGCCGCGTCGCCGCGTGCGCCGAGCCACGGTTGTGGGACGCTGGCGCGACGGGCCAGCACGCGCGTGGCTGCCCCGTGCATCACTTCGAGCGGCACAATCTTCGTCCCTCCCACGCCGCTCTGCGCGACGATGCCGACCGGCGCGCCGGACGAGTTCGTCGCGACTGCGCCCGTCCATGCAGGGGAGATAAGAGACGCATGCGCCGTCGCCTGCATGGCCTTCCCGGAAGGCGCACGCTTCACTTCGGTCAGCAATCCTTCGGTCTGCTCCATGCTCAGGTAGATGACGCCTTCATCACCCGCGAGGCCGCTCTGCGCCCTCGTCGCGGCGAGCGGAGCCTGCGCCGGTGCGAACAAGCGCACGCGCTGGCCGACGGTGGGAGTCTCCGTGTCGCCTTCGTCTCCCCTTGACGACAGCAGCGGCTCGGCGGCTTCGAGCAGGGACAATCCGGTCGAGGCGTCAAGGCCGATGAACTTCGCCGCGACCCTTGTGCCGTCCGCGCGCACAAGCATGAAATCGGGAAGCTCTTCCTTCGACTCTTCCGGGAACAGGCCGCGCGGGAACTGCGGTTCGGGCATTGACTCAAGCTCGACCTCGGCCTGCGGCAGACGCGCCACCACCGTCCGCCCGTCTTCCGAAACAAGTCCCGCGACGATGTTCGTATGCACGTCCGCGATGGTCGGGAATTTATCAATCTCCAGAGAGGGCGGGCTGGTCAGTGCCAACCACGTCAGTAGCTTCCACCCGCACAGACGGTGTACGACCGTCACAACCTGACGGGGCGGCGGCGGCGGTGCGACGGGAGAAGCAGGTGCTGTGGGCGTAGCCAATAGCCCCGGGGGCAAGGGCTTCGCGGGAGCGGCCTGCGGCGCACGCGCCGACGGAGTGGCGGCGGCGGTCGGAGACGGAGGCACGGGCTTTATGTGCGGCGCGGCGACGGGACGGCGCTTGGCTGTCGTCGCCGGCTGTCTGTCCTGAATCTCCCCAGGCTGAGGAGGAGCAGTTGGCGCGCTCCCTTCCTGCGCGCGTGCAGGCACGGCGGCGAATAGCAGAAAGACGGCGCACAGCGGCCACGCCGTAATGATGCCCCGGCGCGACGAACGTGCCGAACATCCAACTTTCTTGTGACAGTCTCTCAGCATTAAACTCCTGACTACCAGATGCCCTCTTTGTCTGCGAGACGGGCGGTCGCGCGCTCTCGCAAGCGCCCGACGGAATCCTGTGCGCCGAAGCTGACGGGCTTCATCGAAACGTAGCGCACGCCCCCGCGCTCGTCGCGCAGAACGACACGCAGTGGATCGGCGGAAGAGCTGACGGTGATGGCGACGGGCGGGACGCGGCCTGGGACTTCAAAGTTTGACGGCACTTCGCCCCTCGTTGAAATGCTCGCCCCTTTCACATCAGCGTTGATGAAGTTAACGGACTGAGCTTCGACATCGAGGCGCTTCGGTCTCGCGCCCGGTTCGTTCATAGTGCTCAGTCTCCGCTGGCTTTTAATTTTCGCGCTCGCCGGTTTGATCTCAACAGGCTCGCTTCTCTCCACGCGCAAAGTTGTCTGCACTGCATCCGCCCTTTCACTCTTGAACGGAACCACAGCGGGCGAAGTTGCGACGGGCGCGGACGGCACTTGGGCGACAGGCTGGCTCGTCGTCTCGCGCCTGAGAAAGATCGAAGTGGCGACTACCAGCGCGAAGCACGCGGCGAGCGTGATTGAGACAAGGCCGGGAACGAAGCGCGAGCGCAGCCACGGGCTGCGCTCCAGACTTTTCGCGCCGGCCATACGCGCACGCAGGCGAAATTCAAAATCCGGCGGGGCCGCGACCCTCTCAAGCTCGCCGACCAGTCGGTTGAGGGACGCACGCTCCTCGTAAAAATCGAGACAACGGCGGCACGCTGCGAGATGCGCCCGCGCCTCGCGGCTCAGTGTCGCGCCGCTTGCCGCTTCCTCCATCTCCAATATGTAAAGCTTACAGTTCATTGCTGCACCTGACTTCCATCACAGATATGCTTTCAACTTGTCGCGCAGGAACGCGCGCGCGCGATTGATGCGCGACTTGACCGTGCCCTCGCTCATCTGGAGGATGCACGCGATCTCTTCGTAGCTGCGCTCCTCCACATCGCGGAGCACGAGCGGAGCGCGATACTTTTCCGGGAGCGACGCGATGGCACGCGCTATCGCAGCACGCCTTTCGTCCTCGACGTATGCGGCATCCTGCAACGGGCGCAAGTCCGGCGGGTCAAGCTCGCACCCAGTGCCCGTCTGATCGCCGCCCTGAAAGAACGTTGTCAGCGACACCAGCCTCCGTCGTTTGCGCCGCCGCAGTTCGCTGATCGCGAGGTTCGTCGCGATGCGATAGATGTATGTCGAGAAGGCGTAGTTCGTCTGGTAACGCTCAGCCGCGCCATAGACGCGCATGAAGGTCTCCTGCGCCAGATCAACCGCCAGTTCGTAATCGTTCGTCATCCGGTAGACGAAATTCGTAATCTGGTTGCGGTAGCGCCTGACGAGTTCGGCGAAAGCCGCCTCGTCGCCCGCGAGCGTCGCTTCCAGCAGGCCGTGATCCGAGAGCGGTTCGACAGAGGGAGACACGGACACGGAAGCCGTCCCCGTCGCCGTGGAGAACAACAGCTCGTCGGTGGATGTAATCGCGCTCATACAGGACAGGCGGGCTTCTTGAAATCGCGTCGAAACTTTTAAATACCGGCCATAACAGCGGCTTTTGCTGTGCGAGCAGCGCGGCGACGGAATTATACACCCGTAGAGCGTTCCGCCCGGATGATATACACGCCGGATGTCCGGCGCAGTTCCGTAAAAATCGCTCTTGTATGGAGACGCCTGAAGCTTTCCGCGTGATTGCCGGGCAGAGGGGAACAGCCTGCTTGACGGCGGATGAGTCGGGCACATTTTATCCACGCGTTCGCTGCGTACTCGCGAGTGCTATAATGCCGCTGCTCCTGTTGGTCAACTCCGCATCTTTGCCGGATCGGGTCAACCATTCCGGCGCGACTCCCGGCGACATCGTCCGAGCAGTTTACGTCTGTTATGACGAAGCAAATCACAAAGCACAGGGACATCCTGCGCGCCATTGAGAACGTCGAGATAATCTCGGAACTGGTCGAGCGGCGCGACGGCCATTACGTGCACGAACTCGACCTCGAAGTGATCGCCTACGGTCGCAACTACAACGGCAAAAAGGTCGGCCCCTACGTCCGGCTGTTCGAGTATGCGCCGGGCGAAGTGCTGCTCCGGGAGGGCGACTGGGGCGGTAACACTTTTTACATCTCCGTCGCGGGCGCGCTCGACGTGTACGTGAAAGACACCGCGAGCGGCGAAGACAGGAAGGTCGGGGAGATTCCGCCCGGCACGAGCTTCGGCGAAATGTCCGTCCTCGCCGGTATCCCGCGAAACGCGACAATCCGAGTCCCGCCGGACTCGACAGCCTCCGTTCTCGAACTCACACGGCCTGCCCTCCGGCTGCTGCGAAAGTTTCCACGCTTCGGCCAACAACTCGACGCCACTTATCGCCAGCACGGTTTGGCTCGCGCGCTCGTCGAGGTCAAGCAGTTTACGGGCGACGCTTTCAGCGCAGAGCTAATCGAGAAACTCGGCCAAGCCGCGCGCTTCATGGTCTATTCCAGACACCACGTACTTTTTCGCGAAGGCGACCCGGTTGACCGCGTCGTCTTCATCCGCAACGGATGGGTGCGGCGCGTGCGCGGCATGGGTGCAGGGACGCTTGGAGTCGAACAGTTGGCCTCCGGCCTGGGCGAACAGGAAGGCGTGGACTTTCTCGGCGAGGGCAATTGCCTGGGACTCGAAGGCGTCAGCCGGGATCGGCATTGGGGCTACACGGCGACGGTCTTACAGCGCACCGAAGCGCTCGAAGTCTCAATTCCGCGCCTGCGCGCAGACGAGCGTTTGCGCGAGACGCTGGCGCGCACCTTCGCGGACTTCTCGCTCGCCGACGACGTTGTCTCGGTTTCCACGCGTCTCGACAAACGCGTCATCACGGCGACCGAGCGAGAGATCGCGACGGGCATCGTGGACGGCGCGAATTTGCTCGTGATGGACATGGACAAGTGCGTGCGCTGCGGCAACTGCTCGCTGGCCTGTCACAAGGTACACGGCCAGTCGCGTCTGCTGCGCCGAGGCATCCACATCGAAAGACCTTTGAAGCTCGGCGGCGTTTCGACTCAGCACGTCCTTGTGCCTTCTGTGTGTATGCACTGTCAAGACCCCGAATGCCTGACCGGCTGCCCGACCGGGGCCATCGGTCGCTTCGTCGGCGGGCAGATTGATATTGACCCGAAGACCTGCATCGGTTGCGGCGACTGCGCCACGCAATGCCCCTACAACGCGATCTCGATGATTCAGCGCAAGCCGGACGCGCCCGCGCCTGAACCTTTCGCCGCACGCATCACAGGCTGGCTGAACCTCGCTCCCGAAAAGCTCCCGCCGCCCGTGGCGGCGACGGAAAACCTGCTCGCCGCAAAATGTAATCTCTGCGCAGGCACACGGCTTAACCCGCCGGGGGCGCGCACCGAAAGCTATTCGTGCCAGGAGAACTGTCCCACAGGCGCGCTCGTGCGCGTCAACCCGCGCGAGTATTTCACGGAAGTCAACCAGCGCCTCGGCTTCATCTATCGCGACCAGACGCACGCCATCGGTCGCAACATCCACAAGCGCGACACGCTCGCGCGCCTCTTCCACGCATTCGGCATCGTCGCCACCATCGCCGTCGTCCTGCTCATCGTGCGCGGGCTGCTCCGCCACGGCCTCGACGGGCGACTCGGCGACACGTGGCTGACGCTTCGATGGATTACCGGCCTCGTCGGACTCTTCGGCGTGGCGGCGGTGATGACTTATCCCGCGCGGAAACAAGTCTACAGGCGTCGTGCGGGGCCGCTCCGCTACTGGATGCTGGCGCACGTCTATCTCGGTTTGATCGCGGGCGTCGTGCTCCTGCTGCACGGCGGGCGCGCGACGGGAGGCTTGCTGACTTCAGCCCTGATGATGACGTTCGACGCCGTCATCCTCACTGGCCTCTTCGGACTCGCATGCTACTACGTCTGCCCGCGCGTGATGACGAGCATCGAAGGCGAGCCGCTGCTCGTCGAAGACCTGCAAGCGCGACGCGCAGAGTTGCGCGCGACGTTGTCCGACATCGCCTTCGGCAGCGGCGGGAGCCTGCACGCCTCACTCCGTAGAAAGGCGCGCGGCAGATTCCTGTCTGTCTCGTTCCTGCTGCGCCAGTACTTCAGGCGCGAGCCTTTGCCGGAGTTGCTGGCCTCTGCGCGCGGAGAATTTGAGGGCGAGGCACGAAGCCTCGACGCGGAATCGCGCCATACGTTGTTGGAAATCATCGAGGCATCCGTCACGCTGCGACGCGTTGATTCGCTCATCTACCTGCATCAACTACTCAAGCTCTGGCTCGCGCCTCACGTAGTGGCGACTTCGCTGATGCTTGTGCTGATGCTTGTTCACGTCATTCAAGTCGTCTTTTTCGCTGTGCGTTAGGGTTGGTTTCGATTGAACAAAGTCTAATGATGGAGACGCAGGCCAGCAAGTACATCATCACGCGGGAAGATTTGAACGTTGATCCCATCGCGCTCCTGACGGACGGGTTGAAGATCGGTCGTCTGCCGGGTTGCGAGTTGGTCTTGAATCACCCGACCGTGTCGCGACTCCACGCCGGGATCAACGCGGCGGACGGGCGCTTCTACGTTTTCAATTTCAGCCATTCGAGCGGCACGACGCTGAACGGGCGAGTCATCCCCGTCGAGGAGGCGGAGGTGCTTGCCGACGGCGACGCGCTCCAGATCGGCCCTTTCATCCTCCACGCCCAACGCCAGGGCGACGCACTCAATCTACGCGTCTCGCTTCAGGTAGCGGTAAAAATCGGCGAGGTGGAAGCCCGCGACGACATTCACGCCGCATCCACACGGGCCGTCGAAGCCAAACAGGACGCGAGACTGATGAGCGGTATTTCAGACTCTTTGAGCGTCTTCTGGGAAAAGCGCAAACGCGAGGCCGGCAAGATGCAACGCCTGTCGGCGCTCAGGCCGCAGGCCCCTTCACGCGTCCTCGGCAAGGCGCGTTTCAACTGGACACCGACGCGCGACCTCGTGCGACCCTGGCCCGTCTCCGTCTTCGTCTGGGGAGTCATCGTCGTCGGACTTCTCTCCGTCGTCGCCGCCGTCGGATATACGAAGGCTTTCTCGCCCGCCCCACTCTCCGGCGCGCACGCACGCGCGACGGCGCAAGTCGCGCCCGCGATTGCCGTGCGACCAAACGCCAACTCGTGTACGACGTGCCACACGCTCAAGTCGGGCATGGAATCAAACTGCGCCGCCTGTCATCAGACGGAAGCGTTTGCAGCCACCATCACGAAGCCGCATGTGGACGCGGGCATCACCTGCGTCAACTGTCACGCGGAGCATCGTGGCGTCGAGTTCAGCCCCGCCGCCGACGGCGTGCAGGCGTGCGCGAGTTGCCACGACGACGCGAACCATCAACTCTATCGTGGGAAGCCAGTGAAGACTCCGCACGGCGGCACGTTCGGCTATCCGGTGGCTAACGGCAAGTGGGTTTGGGCCGGACTCGATCAAGCGGAGTGGGCACGGAAGCCGCCCGGCGTGCGCGAGGCGCTCGGGCGAATGGAGGACGCAGCGCATCGCCAACCCACTGCCGGCGACGCGGCAGACCGACAGCGCAGCGCGCAGTTTCACATCCTGCACCTGCACCGCGTGAAGACCGTGGAAGGTCTGCGAGGAAACAAAGACGGTGAGATGTCCTGCTCAAGCTGTCATCAATCGTTCGCGCCGATTGATCGCATCACGCCGCGCACCACCTGCGCTTCGTGCCACAACGGAAACCGCGCCGGGCGCTTTCAAAGCGTGGTCGCCGGGGATCAGCCGAACTGTGTTTCGTGCCACGTCCAGCACTTTAAAGACGCGCGACCGTGGGCGTCATTATTTCTCGACGGAGCGCGCGGGCAATAGTTAAGACGCGTCGCGCGCCACACTGAATTGCATGAAAAAGGTTCAACTCTTCTTCATCCTTGCGCTGATGATTTTAATGCTGGCGGCCAACCAGTTGATTGGCGCGGCGGGACGGAATCTGCTCGGCGGCCTGCCGTGGTACGGCTGGACGGGAGCCTGTCTTTTCCTTCTCGTCATCGGTCTCTTTTTCTCCTTCCGCGACGCGGCGCGAGAGCGACTGCTGCTTCAGTGGGGCGTTGTGCCGGACGCGTCAATAGACGAAACGAACGTCCCTCTGACCCTCGAACAACTTGAGAAGTACGACCCGGACGGGCCGGACTACCCGCACCCCGTCATCATCACCGAACGCTGCATCGGCTGCCACGCCTGCGTGGATGCGTGCCCGCACGACGTGCTCGCCATCGTCAACAACTACGCCACGCCCGTCGCGCGCGACCAGTGCATGGAGGACACGTCCTGCCAGGTCGAGTGCCCCGTCAGCCCGAAGGCGTGCATCGTCGTCAACACGACGAAGAAGATACCGCCGCGCAAAGTTCCGAATCGCGATGCAGCTTTTATGACGAACGTGCCCGGCTGCTACATCATCGGAGATGTCTCCGGCACGCCGCTCATCAAGAACGCCGCCAACGAGGGCGCGGGCTGTCTCAGGCACATAGCAGCCGAGTTGGGAGGAGACGAAGCGGCGCGCGAGCCGAAAGCCGAAATCGCCGTCGCCATTATCGGCGTGGGGCCGGCGGGACTCTCCGCCGCGATCACCGCGCAGACGCTCGGACTGCCTTACGTCGCCATCGAGCAGGACAGGGTGCTCGCGACGATTGACGCTTACCCGGCCAACAAGTTCATCTTCTTCAAGCCGGAGACGATGGAATCGCGCGGCGCGATTCGCGTCGAGGGGGCGGGCGCGCAACGCGAGGCGATTCTCGACGACTGGAAGCGTGCGATGGCGGAGAGCGCCGTGCGCGTGAACGAGGATGAGAGTTGCAGGTCTGTCAAAAAGGCTGCGGACGGCGACTACTTTATCGTCGAAACCGAGAGAGGTTTCGAGAAGGAGCCTGTTATCTATCGCGCACGGCGCGTCGTCCTCGCGCTGGGGAATCGCGGCACGCCGATGAAGCTGAATGTGACGGGCGAGAATCTCAAGGTCACGCGCGACGGCAGGACTGAGGACAAAGTGAAATACAGGCTGGCGGACGCAGAAGCATACAGGCGGCGGCGCATCGTCGTGGTCGGCGCGGGCAACTCGGCCATCGAGGCGGCGGTTGATCTGGTCGCGCGTCGCGACGGCAATCGCATCAGCTTTCGCCCCGAAGACGAAATCAACGAGGTCGCGCTCGTCATCCGTAGCGACCTGAAGAACGACCTCAAGTTCGAGAACAAGATGCAGGTCTACGACTGCATTGACGAGGGCAGGATGCAAGCTTTCTTCGGCACGGCGATAAAGGAGATACGCGACGGCGAAGTGGTTCTGATGAACGCGCGCACGAAGGAAGTCACGCAGACGATTCCGAATGATTACGTCTTCGCCATGATCGGCGGCGACCGCCCGACGAAATTTCTGGAATCAATCGGAATAAAAATCGGCTGAAGACGAGACCCGGCGTAGGCTTGAAGAGATGAGCCGCGAAAGAGAGGCAGCACGCTCAAAAAGTAGCAAAGCGTGCTGCCTCGCAGTTTTTTTTAACTATGGCTCAAGGCCGTTGGTGGGGATGGGCCGGTGAACCGAATAAGTGTAAATGTCTTCGATCTGCTTGACCTTGCTTTTGGCTTCCTCGTTGTCTGGCTGGTAGCGGAGAGCGCGACGGAAATCACCCAGTGCGTACCTGTAGAGGCGCGGGTCGCCAGCCGTGTAATAAAAATTCCCGCGCGCCAAATACGCGGCGGCGGCGGCTTTTTTATCGGCAATGGATGCGGCGGGCGTCGTTGCCTTCGCCGTCGTCTTTTCTACTTTAGCGTCGAGTTCGGGAGTCGCGACCGGGGCTTTGTCGGGAGCATTCGACGCGGCGGGCGCGCCGTTGTTGCCGGCGTCGCCGTGCGCGGATGCGACGACGGGCGGGGCCGTCTGGTTTGAAGCAGCACTCGCGTCGCCGCTCCCGTGCGCGGAAATGGCGGCGTCCGGTGTAGGGGCGGACGGCTGCTGACCGGCAGGCCGATTGTTGTCGCCGCACGCGATGTGCAAAACGCTCGTCGCAAATATCAGCGCTCGCAGTAAGTGTCTCATTCTCGCCCTGGCTGCTCCTGCCTTTTCTCTCTTCAACTTGAAACGCGAAGGCCCTTCGACGCTCGCTCTCGACAAACGTTCGTGTGCGTTGGGGTGAGGAAATTTTATTGACCAGTGTGGCATGCCTTGCAGGACTGAGAGGTCGGAATCTTGAGAGTCTTCCTCATCTCAGCGGCCGGCTGCTTCCGCCGCAGGCTGGTCTGTGTGATGACACTCGATGCAGGCAATCGGCTTTGTGCCGTCAATGCTGTAATTTTTGGTCGAGTGATTGGCATGATTGAAGGTCACGGCGGGAGCGTCGGCGGGTTTCTTCGCATCCGTCGCGAGCTTGTAAACTTCCTTCGGCAGCTTGGAGTCTTCGGCGATCAGCGACGCCGATCCAGACTTGAGAGACGGCAAGTGGCAGCCCGACATTTGCCCTGCAAAGACGACGAAAGTCGCCAGCACGATGATTTTTTTCATGGTTGCCTGCATTGAGAGCCTCTTCCCTGTCGTGGAATTCTGCAAAGAATTAAGTGGGAAAGTTTCACCTTGCGCGTGGGGAGCGAAACGTATGATCTTGGTTGGGGAGAAGTTCTTGATAACGAGCTAAATCATATGCCGTGTGCAGGTGCTTGTCAAACTTTCTGTTTTTGAATGATTGGCTGCTGGAAGCGAAACGTCGCGCCACGATGGCAACGCTTGCAGTCGGAAAAATCATCGCCGCCGAAGGCACGGCGGTTGTCGTGGCAGGCCGCGCAACTCCGCGCACGCGCGGGCGCGAAATGCTGCGCCGGGAGCGGCGAGGCGACTTGCCTCGACTGCGGCAGCCCGGCCTTCACCGTATGGCAATCCGCGCAATTGAGGCCCACGCGCTGGCTGTGCGCGGCGTGGCTGAAGTTGATGGCGAAGGCTCTCGCGTTCGTCGGCGTCCGCGCGTAGCGACCGGGGGCGTGGCACGCATCGCAGGAAGAGATGTCGCGCCCGCCCGACTGCGCGCCGGGCGTGTGGCACTGGTAACAGTTGGCGTGCGCGTCAAGCCCCGTCACGATTGAGAAGGCAACGCCACGCCGCGCGGGCGTGTGGCACGCGACGCAGCCCGCCGTTGGCCGCGCCGCGCCGCTCGTGTGCTGCGCGTGGTCGAACCGTGCGTTGAAACTTTTAAGCGCCGGAAACGACTTGACGGGTGGAGAGCCTGATTCGAGATTCGTGTGACAGATCATGCACATCCCGCTCTCGGCAGTGACGAACTGCTGGACGTGGCAGTCCGTGCAAGCTTTGTGTCCGGGGAGTTCGGGCCGGGGTGAGTTGGTTTCGCGCCGGTGGCAGGACGCGCACGCGAGCGCGGCGTGGCGCGGCGTGGCGTGCGAGAAGGTGGAAAAATCTTGCGCCGCATCGGGACGTGCCGCAGCCGTCAATGCAAAGCGTTCCAGTTGCCCGGCAGGCTCCGGCGCGAGCGTGCGCGTGACCGCTTTCAGCAGTGTTGAGAGCGGAAACAGTGAGCAGGCGGCGACACAAAGCAGGAGCGAGAGTGTCCGCCGCACGCGAACGGAGGGTGACTCTTCATTCGCGCACGAATATTTTCGCTTGTCTGTGTCCGGCACGTTCATCAGGAGAATTTATTTCGCCTTCGGCGGCGAGACCGCGTCAAGATGTGTTTGCGGGAGAGCCTCTCTGCCGTAGTTGAGGTGGCACTTGACGCACCGGAACGCGGGATCGGCGCGTCTCTTTTCCACCTCGATGTTAAGAATCTTTTTGGGAATCGTCGCCTTGATGTGGCAGCCCGTGCCGCCTCCGCCGCACGTCAGCAGAGGAACATTCAACGTTCGCGCGTCCAGCAGGCTGATGGCGGAGATGTTGATGTGGCAGGCCGTGCAGCCGACGTTTTCGTGCTTCGTCTCTTCGTGCCTGAAGGTAGCGACATCACGGCGCTGCCATTTCTCAAGCACGTGCGCGTCCGTCAAGCCCATCGCCGTCGCCAACTTCGGCACGGCGTCTGTGTGTGAAGGAGTCGGAGGCGCGAGCCGCACGCCGGGCAGAAGTTTGTGGCAACCGGCGCAGTCGGACGAGAGAGGCTTTTCGCCGCCGTCCTGCCAGTGACAGTTGAAACAGGACGCGTGGCTTTCGGGCGTCGTCTTAAACGTCCCCTTCTTCATCCAGAAAGCGCCTTCCGGTAAATCCGCGGGAGGCTTGACGACATACCTCTCGCCGCCGTCGCCTTCGGGCTGGTATGTCCGGTGGCAGATCGAGCAGCTATCAATTTTTCTCGACGACTCCTGCCGGCGAAAAGAGGCGCGCACGAAGAGACCGCCCGATTCATCTTGAAAGTCTTGCTGCTGTAGCGCCATCACGTCCTGATGCCTGTCATGGGGAAAGTTCAAGCCGAACTCAGTTGCGCCTCGCTTCGCCTTCGGCCTCGCCGCGTCGAAAGTCTCTTTCGGATTGCTGAAAGGGTAGCGCGTGCCGTCGCGTGGCGAGACGTTGGAGTGACAGACGGAGCAGATGACGGGACGCGCCTCGCTGAAGAATTGCCGTCGGTGACAGTTCACGCACGAAGGGTGATCCGGGTAGTCGGTCACGTCCGGGAAAGCCTCTTCCCTTTCGCGCACGCGCGTCCAGTTTGGCGTCGGCGCGATGTGGCAGGAACTGCAAGCCTGCCGGTGTTGCGGGGTGCGATGGGAAAATGTCGAATAGTCCGGGCGCGGCGCGCGTCTCGAAGTTTGTGCGGGCGGGCTGGATTTGGCTTGGCCCCGCTGTGTTGCGTAGGCATTCAACACGGCGGCACTCGACGACAGACGCGGCCACGCGCAGATCATCGTCGCCAGGACGATTAAAGACGCGCGCATGATTGTTGGACGATTCATTCGATCTTCTGCGTAGGGGCGGGCTGCTTAGGGAAGGCGAACTCGACCGAGACCGAATAAAGCTGCCGGGGGATGGGCGGCGGCACAGTGACTTTGCAATTCCAGAGCACGTCGCCGTCTTCAAGCGGGATGAGGTTCGAGATGAAATAATCCATGAGCCGGACATTCGTGAAATACGCGGCGCCCTTCTCGTCCGTCATCACGGACTTCACTGTGCTGCCCCTCTGTGCGGCGCGGTCGAGCCATCGCGCAACTGCGCGCTCGCGCCGCTCAGGAAGGCGTCACGTTTGGGCGCGTCGCGCCAGTTGAGGACGCCGTCTTCCTGTATGTTTTTTTCGAGAAGGTAAAAGCGTTTGCGTGGAAGCGGCTTGCCGTCGCGGCCCGTGACGGTGAGTTTGATTCCGCTGAGAGCATCGGGCGCGGGCGCGGCTTCCGCTTTAACGCCCTTCGCCGTATTAACCACGCAAGAGCCGCTGGCCGGAGAAGTTGTCTGGGCTTGTGAGTGGACACAGCCGAGGCTCAGCACTAAAAGAGTCGCCTTCAGCCAAAGCGGAATTGTCAGGGCAGGCTTCATCCATTCACGCAGTAAATCTCAAGTCTGAACACGAGTTTTGCTGCCCGCTCCCGCAGTTGGAGAGCCGGCTGCTTTGCGCGCTTTCTCTAACGTCTCGCGCAGGCGCGGCAAGTCCTGATTCTTCGGGTTGGCCTTTTCGAGTCGCGCGAGCGTGCGATCAGCTTCTGCGAAATCACCCTTCTTCGTCAGCGCGAGCGTCAGATTGTGCAGCGTCGGGAGGTGATCGGGTTTACGTTCGAGGACGCGTCGAAACTCCGCAATCGCCTTGTCGGTTTGCGACGGCTCGCGCACGAAATACGTGAGGCCTAGATCGGCGCGCACGTCCACGTCGTCCGGCTTTTTGGCGAGCGCCTCTTTGTACCACTGCTCCGCGACTTCATAGTGCTTCCACTCGAAGTTGACGTTGCCGAGATTGACCAGCGTGGAATAATCGCCGGGGCGTATCTGGTTGGCGCGCGTCAGTGAATCAATCGCCTCTTCGTACCTCCCGGCCTGCTCGCTGAGGGTGGCGGCCTTCGACTGCGCGTCGAAATCCTGCGGCGCTTCCCTCGCGGCATTCTCGGCCTGCTCGGCGTCCTGTCGCAGCGTCCCCTGATCCTTGACGGAGTTCATAGGCAACTGCGGATGGTCGGGCGGCAGTTCGCCGTCAGACTGTCCGTCGAGCTTCGACGCAGACTGTCCGGCGCGTGTGGAGGATTGATTCTGATTGACGTAGACGACGAACGTGAAGCCGATGATGTAGCCGAGCAGCACGCCGATGATGGAAAAAAGGAGGTTTTCTCTGGACATTCAAGTGCGGCGGCGAGTGGCGAGCAGGAGTTTTTCAACTCGCCGCTCGCCGCTCGCCACTGATTTTCACGCGTAAGAGTGGAGGCCCGGCAGCAGGTAGCTGACGCCGAGGTAGGTGAAGATGACGAGCAGGAACGCGACGATGGCGAAGTACGCGGACGCGCGGCCAGTCCAACCGCGCGAGATGCGCGAGTGTAGAAACGCCCCGTATGTCAGCCATGCGACGAACGCGCCCGTCTCTTTCGAGTCCCATCCCCAGTAACGACCCCACGATTCGTTCGCCCAGATCGCGCCCGTCATCAGCAGCAGGGCGAGACCGGCGAAGGCGACGCCCCCGGTCTTGTACATGAGGCTGTCAATCTTCTCCTTGTCGGGCAGCGCCGCGCGGAGTTTGTCTGTGCGGAAGCTGAAAATGATGACGAAGAGCGTAGCGGCGAAGGCCGTGATGAGCGCGGCGAGTTCGACCGGGTTGGCGTTCAAACTCAGGAAGAGTTTCGATTGGTTTTCCTGAATCCAGTTACTGGCCCCGCGCTCAAGTTTGTCGTCGGGAATCTGCGCGGTCTGCTCCGGCGTCAGCCCTTGCTGCTCGGCCATCCAGACGCCGAACTTGTGAAACCTTCGCGCGTCCACGCAGGCCGTCCCTTCAGGTCGCTCGCCTGCGCAGACGGCGACGCTTGTGATGCCCTTGACCTGCGACACGAGCACGACGATGGCGAGCACCTGCACGATCAGCGACGCTTTCAGCAGATAGTGACCCCAGCGTTTCGATTGCTCGTCCTTTTTCGCGACGTACCTACCGAAGAGCGCGATCACGCCGAGCAACAATATCCCGGCCAGTACAAGCAGCGGGCCGACGTAAGGGATGTCCGCGCGCAGGGGGAGCGGCATGCGCGGAGGGAGGAAAGTAGAAGCGGAATAAGTCGCGGTGGTAAGGATGGGGAACGTCCCGAACGTGCCGCCTATCGTCGCGATGACCGCGAGCGCGAAGATGCTCGACCAGATCGCCATCGCCTCGACCTTGACGCCGTCCTTCAGCAGATAGACGACCGCGATGGCAAAGCAGACCATCGCGATGCCGTAGCTCAGCGAAGCGATGCCGACGTGAATCGGTCGCCAGTATGAATCGAGTACCGGCGGCAGGTTGATGAATTCGCCGCCGATGAAGCGCGCGAGAATCAGCACCAGCGAAGCGAGCGGCAGAGAGATTGCGCCGAGGAAGCGGAAGTTTCGACGGTGCGCGATCAAAAGCGTCGTGATGCCTGCACCGAACGCGAACGCCAGGCTCAGGTCGTAGAGGTTCGCGAACGGGATGTAGCGGAAGAACCACGGCATCTCGCCGCCCTGACGCGAGAGGATCGCCAGTTCGCGGTCGTGCGCGGCAATCCAGCGCACGCCCCAACTCGAAGCGTTAAAGAAGACGCCCGCCGTTGCCGTCCACAGGCCGATTTTCTGAAAGAGCGTGGACGGCGCGTAGAGGTTCGTCAGGAAGAAGACGGCTGCCGTCAGGTAACTGGCGAGCGCCAGCATCATCAGCGCGCCGTCCGAGATGAAATGCTCCCCGCCCGTCTGCCAGCGCAGGAGCGTCAACAGGATTGCCCCGCCGACCGCGAGCATCGCCGGGAAATAAGACATCAGCGAAGAGTCTTTGATTGAAAGTTCCGGGGTGGTAAGCACCGACGGCTGACTGAGAGCTTCACTCATGATTTCTTCACCTCTAAAACTTCTCCGCTAATCGCGCCGGTCAGGCGCTTGAAGCGGTCGCCGAAGCCGAGCTTGTTGCGGTTCGTGTTTCCGCCCAGCACGACTTCAAAATTCTGCGGCCCGCGCTCCTCGACGAGCGCCCAGACGCGCTGGTGTGAGAAGAAGAAGACCGCGCCGAGCGTCATCGCCAGCATCAGGAAGCCGACGTAGACCACGGGCGAGCCGGGGTCTTTCTGAATCGAGAGAACGTGTGCCAGAGGCACTTTCTCGTAATCAACCAGCCGCCATGTGTAGCCGGCGACCGGCTTCTTCGCGATGGGCGCGCGTTCGGCCATATCCGGCGAGAAGGCGAAAGCCTTGACGGCCTCGCCCCCCGGCGGGTGAATTAAAAGTGTCGCCGCCGGGTTGGTATAGACGCTCCGCTCCGTCTCCACCTGCTCGGAGCCGAGGCTGAACTGCGCGTTGAAATCCATGAAGTCAATCCGCGTCCCGTCGGGCAGCGTCGCGGAGCCTGCGCGCGGGATGTTCACGTCCTGCGGCGCGCCGCCGCTCTCAGGCGTGACGCGGAGCGTGATGCTGCGAGCCTTGCCGTCGGCGATGAAGCTCGCCTGAAACAAACGATAGCCGTGATAGTCGTATGGCGCGTTCAGATGAATCAGCGCCTCCTGTTCGCCGTAGGCAGAGTCTTTGATCTTGACGCGGGTCAGCCAGTCGAGCGTGTTGTCCGCAGTGATCGGGCCTTCCTTCTTGATGAGCTTTTGCTGTATGTCCGTGCATTCGACGGTGAACGGAAGCGGCGTGACGGACTTCGCGATCTTGTCCACGTCGTTAACGACCTCCGTCATCTCGCTCGGTCAATCGAGGCGAGGATGATATTGAGCGAGAGGACGAGCAGCAGCACGTTGAAGTACCAAACGTGGTAGATGTCGAAGAAGCCGAGCTTGCCGAACAGGAGCTTTGTCGCGGGCGTCAGTTGAGCGTAATACTTGTCGAAGCCCTCGACCGATTGCTGCATGACGAGCATGCCGATCATCGAGCCGATGACGAGCAGCACGAGCAGCGTGACGCCGAAGCGTACGGAACTGAGCAGGTTCAGCGTCCGCGTGATGAAAGAGGGCGATTCCGCTTTCGCGCTCCCCTGCTGCACGCCAATCTCACTTTTAGTTTCTTCTATTGCCGACATTATTTTGATGAGTGACGGAGAGCCGTCTGAACCGGGCAGCACGACATTGGATGAACAAACGCCCGACGTGATGCCACGCGCCTCTTGAAGTAAGACACATGATAGCCGAACGCGCCCTGCCCGGCAACCTGCTTGCCCGCACTTGCACAGTGGCACGGAATTGCCCTTTTGATACTTGCTTCATCGTTATTTCCATGTTTCTCCGGCGTTCTCCAACCTTCTCATGCAGCCTCCCGGCTTCAAATGCCTGCCCCGTGTTGTTATGATTTCCGGGCGTTCAGTTTGTTGAATCATTCCGGCTCTCTATGTCAAAAAATATTCTTCTTTGCAGTCTCGGCATCATCCTCGGTTTCGTGATCGGCTTTTTCATCGCCAACGCCGTCACGCGCCCCGGCACGCCCGTCGCCCGTGCGCGTTCCGCTTCAAACGACTCGGCGGGGCCGCTCGATCCAGAGCAATCCGCCGGCGCTCTCCCACCCGGACATCCGGACATCAACGGCGCGGGCGGCGCGGACGACGAAGGCGGGAGCGCCGCCGCCAGTTCAGCCGAAGCGCAGGCCGCGATGGACAAGGCTGACCGCAGCCCACAGGATTTCGACGCGCAGATCGCCGCCGGCGATGAGTTTTACTCGTCGCGTGATTACGGGAAAAGCGCGCTCTATTTCGACCGCGCGCTTGCGCTCAAGCCGAAAGATTTCGCGGCGCTCGTGGGGATGGCGAACACAAAGTACGACGCCAATGATTTCGTGGGAGCTGCGAGTTATTACGAGCGCGCACTCGCAATCAAACCTGACGACCCGGACGTGCGGACGGATTACGGCAACACCTTCTTCAACCGCGTCCCGCCAGACTATGACCGCGCCATCGCCGAATATCGCAAGTCCGTCGCGATTGACCCGAACCACGCCAAGACTTGGAAGAACATCGCCGCCGCCGCGCTGCTCAAGCGAGACAAGACGACCGCCAGCGACGCCCTCAAGCATCTCGAAGACATCGCCCCGCAAAGCCCAGAACTACCGGAACTGCGACAAAGCGTCGAGAAACTGCCCTGAGCGGACGGGCGGCGATGCTTCCAACGAGTTCGCCGTTTTTGTAGAGCGGGATGCTGCCGGCGAATATCTGTATGCCGTTCGCCAGTTGAGGAATCGTCGAGCAGCGCACGTTAGCCCCGCCGATGGCCGCGAGTAAATTCGCCTTAATCAAATCGAGTTGCAGTCCCGTGTTGAAGACGCTCCACTCGGAAATTTCCGTGCTGAAAGGGCCGGCGGGATTCGGGTTGAGGCCGTCGGGGTAGAACGGCCTGTGCAGGAATCCGACAGCGCGGTCGGAGAACGCCACAGCGCCGTCGAGCATGAGACGGTCGCTGTTCGCGCGGTCAACGTAACTGCCCATCCCGGCCCCGCGCAACAGCGTCGCCGCGTTGCGATTTGTGAAGAAGGCCGCCGTGCGCGCTTTCTGCACAGACACGTCGAAGCCGAAGACCGGCGCATCCGTCGTGCGGAAGATTCCCAGAACGATTCCGTCCGCATCCACGACGGCGATGCTGACGCGCGCCTGGCTGCCGAGCGGCTGCCGGATTGCGGCGCGGGTTATTTCCGCCTGCTGTGCCGCCTGCGCGATGATGCGCCCCACGTCCGCCGTCGTCAGCGAGTTCGGCGATACCGAGGCGCTGCCGTTGAAGGGAAAGAAGCGCGTGTCAATCGCACCGCTGACGCCGCCGACCGACGCGGGCACGAATGACGAAGGCTGCGCGCCTTGAATCGGGTAAGACGAATTGACCGCGCCGGGCAGACCGGCGAAAGGCAACGTGGACGGGCGCGGCGCGTCCGTGTCCGTCACGCTGAGATATGCGAGGCGGACGCCGCCCACCAGTATGTTGTCGCCGCGAATGAGCGACGGCGGCTCGAATCCACGCGCGGCGGCGACGGCGATTTGTTCCTCGAAGGGCTTGTCAAAATCAGCAGGGTCTTTATCCAACGCGTAAACGCCGTCGCCCTCAATGCCGACGCCGCCCACCGCGACGCCGTTTTTGTAGAGCGGCGAACTGCCGGGGTCAGCCGAGAGGCCGAGCGGCAACGACGGCTTCTTGATGTCGCCGCATGGCAGCGAAGAAAACTGCACGCCGAAGAGAGGGCCGCCCGGTTGAAAGTCCACGCGCGGCGGAAAGTGTTCCTGAATGATGAAGCCTGCGGTGCGCGTCGTGAAGGCGTTGCCGCCGGTGCTGAAGAGGCTGGCCGTGCCCGCCTTCGAGATGGCCGCCAGCGACGCAGGGACGCTCAGGCCTTCCAACCCGCGCCCCGGTTGGCCGCCGCCGCGTATCTGCGTCGTGGCTGCCGCGCCGTTCATGTCGAAGACGCCGAGCACGTTTCCTTCCCTGTCCGTCACCGCCACCGTCACCGCGCGATTGAGCGCGACGGCGGCGGAGACGGCCTGCGCGATCACGGCCTGAACTTCGACGGTCGTCAGATTCCCGGCGGTGTCGGGGTTGGTGTTCGGCGTCGGCGAGACAACAGCAGCCGGGGCCGGCGTCGGCACGGCCCCGCTGTCGTCCGGCAAGCCGCCGCCGACGTGGCCGATTCCAACGCGCACGCGATTGCTGGCGACACCTTGATAAGTCACACGCACCAACACATCCCCCACGTCGCCCAACTCATCATTGAGTTTGACGACGACCGAACTCATCCACTCCTGCCCCGGCACAGGCCCGACGTGCTCGACCGCGAGCGTGTAGATGCGATGCGCGCCGTCCTCCGCATCCGCAGTCACGCCGGAATAATCTCCTGCCGCGTCCAGTTGGAGGTTCATCGCGAAGAGCATCACGCGCGTGCGATTGTCCGCGCTCAAACGAACCGGAGAAGCAAGCGCGAACGGCTCGCGCAGGCGCGTCACCGAATCGAGCGCGACGGCGCGCGTCGTCGTCGTTTCGCTGAGCAGGACTGGTCTGTTGAATTGGGCGGACGCGGGCGGAGTGGGCGAACTCAATGCAAACGCCGGCAGGAGCGCGATGGCGGCATACAAGGCCAACCGATACCCGCGCAAAAGTGAAACGTGGCTGTTCATGCAGATGATGCGACGGTCTTCGTCGAGCGTATGCGAAGGTTCGCGGCACAAATGTAGCACCTCCTTTTTCCGCGTCAAGTTTTTCCTTGCCGGTCGAATAAAGCTCGCGCGCACGGGCTTCGCGCACTCCGCTATCAATCCAGCCCGCGCGGGAATAATTTTATTGCCTCCGGTACATTCGCCGTGCTACAAGGCTCGTACCTTGCACCCGCGTGAACGAATGACCCGAATCTTTCACAGAAGAAGGATGCGACCTACTTTTCTTCGACTGGAAGCGCCTACGGCACGACGGTTGTCGCGGAGGCCGGGCGTGCCCTCACTCTCTTCAGGATTTCGCCTGCCGTGTCTGGCGCTTCTTCTTCTCCTCGTCTCCGCACCGTGCGTTTACGGACAGGGGCGTGGGCATCTGGCGGGTAAAGTCCGGGAACCCGGCGATGCGGCAACAACTCCGGCGGGCGGCGTTGAAGTCGTGGCCGTCAATCAAGTGAACGGGCGGATTTTTCGCGCACGCGCAAGGCCGGACGGCAGCTACGTCCTTGAACTTCCCGCAGGCGCGTACCGCGTGAGCCTCAAAGCTCCCGCGAAAGCTAATTTCGTGAGCGGCGGGAAGTACGGCCCGCTCGCACTGCCGCGCGGCGCATTCGTCGAAAACATCTCCGTCGAGGCGGGCAAGGAAACCGCGCTCGATATTCCACTGGCGAAGAGCGAGCCTCAACCCTCCGCTCAAACTGCGCGCGTCGTCCCGAAGGCCGCCGGGAATGAACGTCCGCTCGGCCACGCAGGCGCTTCGAGCGTCGAGACCGAAGCGCCGACGAGGGCTGGCCGCGTGCCCATGCGCGACCGCTGGCGAATTGGCTTTCCCGAATACGAACGCTACGGCAGCGTCGCCGCCGGGCGCGACATTCCTTTCAAGAAAGGCCACTGGTACGACCCCTACAACCAGAACGTCTTCAAAGGCGACTATCCGATCTTCGGCCAGCACGTTTTTATGATCCTGTCCGGCGTCAGCAACACTGTCGTCCAGCAGCAGCGCACGCCCACGCCCTCGAACGTCAGCAGCGCACGCCCCGCGAGCGCCGAGTTCTTCGGCAAGCCGGAAGTCCTCGCCGCAAGCGAGCTTTTGCAGTTCACCTTCGAGATGTTCAGCGGCGACACCTCGTTCAAGCCTCGCTCATGGGCGATTAAAATTTCGCCGACCTTCAGCATGCCGAACTACGTGCGCGCACGCGAGACCGGCATCGTCAACATTGACCCTCGTCGCGGCACTTCACGCACCGACACGCAATTCTCCCTCGAAGAAGCCTTCGCCGAAGTGAAGCTTGAAGACGTGAACGCGAACTACGATTTCATCTCCCTGCGCGCAGGCATACAGCCTTTCGTCTCGGACTTTCGCGGCTTCATCTACACCGACAACAACCTCGGCGTGCGCGTCTTCGGAGGCTTCGGCAACAATCGCTACCAATTCAACCTCGCCTACTTCGCGCAGCTTGAGAAGGACACGAACAGCGGCCTCAATCGTTTTCGTCGCCGGCGGCAAAACGTCTACGTCGCGAATATTTTTCGACAGGATTTTCTGGCGAAGGGCTACACGGGCCAGTTGAGCTTTCATTTCAACGACGACCGGCGCGGCGTCGAGTTCGACCGCAACGGCTTTCAGGTTCGTCCCGCCGTCATCGGCGACGCGCGGCCACACTCCATCAAAGTCGGCTATCTCGGATTTTCAGGCGACGGCCACGTCGGGCGTCTGAACCTTTCCAACTCTTACTACTTCGCGCTCGGCAGCGATTCGCGCAACCCCGTTGCCGGTCGCAGCACGCGCGTCCGTTCGCACATGGCCGCCGTCGAGGCTTCCGTTGATAAAGACTTCATGCGCTTGCGCGGTTCGTTCTTCTTCGCCTCCGGCGACAGGAATCCGACCGACGGCAAAGCGACGGGCTTCGACTCCATCCTCGACGATCCGAACTTCGCCGGCGGGCAGTTCTCTTTCTGGAATCGCGTCGGCATCCCGCTCGCCGGAACCAACGTCGGACTGGTGCAGCCGCTCAGCCTTCTTCCAAGTTTACGCAGCAGCAAAATTCAGGGACAGGCCAACTTCGTCAATCCCGGCATACTGATCTACAACGCCGGCTTCGACATCGAAGTCACGCAGCGCGTCAAAGCCGTCTTCAATTTTAACCACCTGCGCTTTCATCGCACCGAGCCGCTTGAGTACGTGCTGTTTCAGAATCACATCCGTCACGACATAGGGCAGGACTTCAGCCTTGGCATCGCATACAGGCCGTTGCTCATCAACAACGTCACGCTGACCTTCGGCGCTTCGACGCTCAGTCCGGGGCGCGGCTTCCGCGACATCTACACAGATCGAACGCGCAACTGCCCGCCGAACGTCCGCGACTTCTGCGCGCCCGATGGAATTGTCATTGATCCGAAGAAACCTTTGTACGCGCTTTTCGCGCAGGCCAGATTTGTTTTTTAGATGAACACCATGCAGCCACACGGACGGAAGGCGCGAAGAGAAAGAGTTGGAGACTGGATGCGACGGTTTAATTACATCGAAAGCGTCAAGCTTTTCTTTTTCCTCTCGGCTCTCTGCGCCGTGCTCGCGCTGAATCTGAACGGTGCCGGCTTCGCCGCCGGGAGCGACGAGGCGAAGCCTGCCCGGACGAGTGAGAAGAGTTTCAGCACAATAGCGCGGTCGCCGCTTGAGCCGGTCGCCGCGCACTCTCGCCGCACGCAAGCGCCCAGCGCCGGTGCGTCTCAGGCACGCGCGAACGAGCCGCAGGCGGAAGGCTGCATCAGTTGCCACGGGCAGACCGAGCCGATGCACAGGACGCGCGACGGCAAGCTCAAAGATGACGGCACGGATGCTCAGAATCTGACCTGCACGTCGTGCCACGGCGGCAATCCTTTCGCGCGGATTGACGGAGCGGCAGGGACGGCAAGTATTCGAGCGCCAATCCTGAGCGCACCAACGCACTGCTCGCCGCAGAGAGCCGCGAGTTCGTCCGCTTCGTCAACCCCGGCGACCTGCGCGTCGCAGACCTGACGTGCAGCTCAAACGGCTGCCACGTCAGCGAAGTGCGTGCCGCGTCGAGCAGCATGATGCGGCACGGCGCGATGCTCTGGGGCGCGGCGCTCTACAATAACGGCGGCTACCCTCTGAAGGATACGCGCTTCGGCGAGAGCTACGGCGAAGCGACGGGTGCGCCCGAAAGAATCATCCAGATGCCGCAGCCTTCTCCCGCCACGCGACGCTGGATGGGCGTGCTCGATTTCCTCGATCCGCTGCCGCGTTGGGAAATCTCGCAGCCCGGCAACGTCCTGCGCGTCTTCGAGCGCGGCGGCAAGCGACGACTCGAAGTCGGTTTGCCCGACCGCGAAGAAGAACCCGGCAAGCCGGACAAGGGCTTGAGCGCACGCGGCTTCGGCACGCTGCAACGCACAGACCCCGTCTACCTCGGCATCCAAAAGACGCGCCTGCTCGACCCGACGCTCAACTTCCTCGGCACGAACGACCACGCCGGAGATTACCGCTCGTCCGGCTGCACGGCCTGCCACGTCGTCTACGCCAACGATACGAGCGTTATCCATTCGAGTCCGGTCTGGGCGCAGTTCGGCAACCGCGGGACGACCGCGACCGGCGATGAGCAACTCAAAGTAAAGAAAGATGAGCCGGGGCATCCCATCCGTCACCAGTTCACCAACCAGATTCCCACTTCGCAGTGCATGACCTGCCACATGCATCCCGGCACGAACATGTTGGCGACTTTTCTTGGGCTGACTTGGTGGGATAACGAGACAGATGCGAAAGCGGCGGGCATGTATCCACATAAGCAACGCGATATTTCTTCCGAGGAAGAATACGCAAAACTTGATCGCAACCCGGAGGGCGCGTCTGTGCGCGGCAACTGGTCGAATCCTGATTTTCTCAGGAAGACCGGCACCGGAGAAATTAACGCGAAGATGGAGCGCACGCAGTTCGCGGATTTTCACGGCCACGGCTGGCTCTACCGCGCGGTCTTCAGGAAAGACAGGGAAGGCCACCTGCTCGACACGAACGGCGACCGCGTGAAGGATGCGAGCGCGTCGAAACTCAAAGAGGCTGTCGAGTATCGAGACACGGACAACGACGACGCGACCGGCCCGCAGCCCGGCGTGCCCGTCCATCTCAAAGACATACATCTTGAGAAGGGTATGCACTGCGTTGACTGCCACTTCCAACAGGACGCGCACGGCAACGGCATTCTCTACAACGAGCCGCGCGCCGCCATTGAGATTGACTGCATAGACTGTCACGGCACGATCAGTGCGCCCGCCACGCTCGTCACCTCCGGCCCGGCCTCCGGCCTCAATCTCGCAGACCCATCGGAGGGTCAGAGCGAGAGGGACGGCAACTATCAAAAAGGCAAGGGCCGAAATCTCGCCAGCGTCCGCGAGTTGAAAACTCCTTTCACGCGCATGAGCGGCGGGCGCGCCGTGCCCATTCCCGTCTTCCAGAGAATCGAAAGAGATGTGGATAAACAGGACTCCACGGGAAAACAGGTGAAACTCCACGCGGGCGACATTATCCAAAACTCTCTGATCGAGCCGGGGCGCTGGTGGCGCGTCAAGCAGACAGCCTACACTGTCACAAAGACGCAGGGGCACGAGCAGGATTACAACTGGCGCTCGGCCTACGCCAAGACCGTCCGCATCAATGACGACAAGATGGAAACGTGGGGCGACGTGCCCGCCGACGAGCGCAAACTCGCGCACGACAACAGCCGCATGACCTGCTATGCCTGCCACTCTTCGTGGATGACGAGCTGCTTCGGCTGCCATCTCTCGATGCGCGCCAACGCAAAGATGCCCAACCGCCATAACGAGGGCGATCTTTCGCGCAACTTCACCACGTACAACTATCAAGTGCTGCGCGACGACGTGTTCATGCTCGGCGTGGACGGCACCGTCACGGGCCACCGCATCGCGCCCGTGCGCTCGTCTTCCGCCGTCATCGTCAGCTCGCAAAATCAAAACCGCGAGTGGATTTACTCGCAGCAGCAAACCGTCTCAGCCGAAGGCTTCGCCGGGCAGGCTTTCAACACGCACGTCCCTCACACCGTCCGCGCGAAGGAGACGAAGACCTGCGCGGACTGCCACGTCTCCGAAAAGAAAGACAACAACGCCTGGATGGCGCAGATGCTTTTGCAGGGCACGAACTTCGTCAACTTCATGGGCCGCTACGTCTACGTCGCAGCCGGCGACGCGCTCGAAGCCGTCCCCGTCACGGAGCACGAAGAGCCGCAGGCCGTCTTCGGCAGCACGCTTCACGAAGTCGCCTATCCCGACAACTTCGCCGCCTTCGCCCGTCGCGGGCGCGAGTTGAAAGATTCATACGAGCACGCCGGCAATCCGAAGGTGCTGGGAGTGCAACTGCGCGGTGAGTACGTTTGCGTGGCGGCAGGCGAAGGCGGCCTGCGCGTCTACGATGTCGCGCAGATTGACCACAAGGGATTCTCCGAACGCATCACGACCGCGCCCGTCTCACGCTTCGGCCAAAAGTTTTGGGTAGACACAAAGTACGCTACCGCCGTCGCCGCGCCCTCGACGTTGGCGATTGACCCTGCGCGCCATCGTCTGACGGGCGACGGCAGATCAATTGATCCGGCGGAGGCGAAGCGCCTGTGGGACGCGTGGGAGAAACTCCCCGCACAGGAGCGCGCGAGGAAGCCCGCGCCGCTCATCAACGAAGAGCAGCCGGTTCACCCGCTCTACGCATATCTCTACGTGGTGGATAAGTACGAAGGCTTGATTCTCGTCAACGCCGCGACGCTTCTGGACGGCGACCCGCTCAATAATTATCTGAAACGCGCCCTGACTTTTAATCCAGACGGCGTGCTCAACGATGCCAACAACATCACCATCGCGGGCACGCGCGCATACATCACGACGAGCAGAGAGCTTGTCGTCGTCAACCTCGACGACCCGCTCAACCCGCGCATCGAAGCACGCATCGGCGCTCCCGAACTGAAGCGTCCCAACTCCGTCGCCGTCCAGTTCAGGTACGGCTTCGTCACGGACGAGGAAGGTCTGAAGGTGATAGACCTGACCGATCCCGCACGCGCCTTCGTCGTCCGTGACGCGCACGTTCCACTCGCGCACGCGCGCGACGTGTACGTGGCGCGCACCTACGCATACGTGGCAAACGGGCCGGACGGCATCGCGATTGTTGATGTCAAACAGCCTGAGAGTTTGCGCCTCTACCAGAACTTCAACGCCGGAGGTGAATTGAACGACACGCGCCAGATAAAAGTGGCGATGACCAACGCCAGCCTCTTCGCCTACGTCGCCGACGGCAAAAACGGCCTCCGCATCCTTCAGTTGACCTCGCCGGAGACGATGCCGACCTACGCAGGATTCAGCCCTGCCCCCGAACCAAAACTGATCGCCACCTTCCGCACGCGCGGCGCGGCGCTCGCCGTCTCGAAAGGTCTCGACCGCGACCGCGCGGTGGATGAGAGCGGCAACCAGTTGGCCGTCTTCGGGCGGCGCGGCGCGCGTCCATTCAACTTTGAAGAGATGCAACGCCTCTTCCTGCTCGACGGAAAACTCCGCACCGTGCTCGACGTGGATGAGTTGAAAGAACCGCCTCCGCGTCTTCGCAACCCGACAACTGCGGCCACGAATGCGGCGAAGGTTGCAGGCCGGGATTAAAGTTGGATTCTGATAGGAAACTCTGTGCTGATCGCTCGCGGCGGCTGAATGCGTGCGCGGGATTGAATGTTTGCACGTTTCAGCGGACTGCCTTCATCCACCCCACACACTTCTCTAGTTCAGCGCGCATCTCATCCGCAGACGCGTGATGTATGCGCCCGTGGCCGGGCAAGACCCACTCAAAACGGTAAGCCGGCAGGCGCTCCATCGAGCGCGTCTGCGCTTCCCACGAGTACCAGCATGTGCTTCTGAAAGCCGTCAGACACTCGCGCGTGGGCGACCACGCGAGGTGATCGCCCGTGAACAGGTACTTGTCTTTGTAGAGCAGAACCATGTGCCCGCGCGTGTGCCCCGGCGTCGGGATGATGACGAGGTCGTCGTCGAGTTGCGTTTCGTCTTCGCCCTCGACGATGCGCTCGACGCCGTGCCGGGCGGCGTTGTCGTCCGTGTGCATGACACGCTGCGCTCCGAATTTTTGTGCGAACTTCACATGGTCGGCCACGTCGTCGCGGTGCGTGAGGAAGATTGTGCGGACGCCGCCGAGCGCATTAATCTTTTTGACCAACTGGCTGGCGTAGCGCGGCGAATCCACGAGCACGTTGCCGCCCTCTGCATCCGGGCGCACGATCAGGTAGCTCCACGCGCCGAAACTCGACTCGGCGGTGAAGCCGCAGAAGTAGATATTGGCGTCAATGAGTTCGGGGAAGGAATCAATGCCGATCCGCGCGTTGTGCCGCTCCGTCGCGCCGATTGACCCCGTCGGACACGCGACCAGCGACATCAACGCGCGTTTGATTTCCTCTGCCGTCGCCGGCTGGCGATAGACGCTCGACTGCTCGCCGTGGTCGCGGAACGTGTCGGGCGCAATCTGCCGGCAGGCGTCGCAATCAATGCACGTCTCGTCCACGAAAAAATCGCCGGCGATGTTCTCCGGCAAGCGCCGGGATGGGTCGGCCATAACGTCACCGTTGCGACTCCCGCTGTTGCCGGCCCGCACGTCGAAGCTCCTCGGCGAAAGCTTGCAATCTCATCAGCTTCTCGAAGCGCTCCTCGACGGAGAGACGCAGGTTCTCGCGGAGCAAGGTGCGATCCACGTCTTTCTTATAAGCCTCGATAACCGGGTCGTATGCGTCGTTGGCTTCGGTTCTCCCTGTAGATGCCATAATCTCCGACATGCTGTCGCGCGTCCTCCTGATGCGAGGATTATAACATCTCAATCAATCGCCACAGGTCGCGACAAGCATCCTTCACTTCCCCAATCCGTCAATCAGTATTTCGGATAGCCGCGACATCAGCAGCAGGGCCGGGTTGTCGGGCGTCCAGTTCGCTTCGGGCATGTCGTCGCAGGTAATCGCGAGCGCGATGCGCCCGCGCGGGTGGTAGATAATGCCGACGTTGCTGCGGAGCGCGTCGAGCGCGCCGGACTTCGTCGCGGCGGGGATTTTCCAGAGTCCGCGCCAGATGCCTTCGCGACCCTGCTCCCGCTTCATCAGGTCGAGCATGTCTTTCGAGACGGAGGGACTGGCGATCTCGCCCCGCTCAAGTTTTTCCAACAGCATGACCATCTCGTGCGGTGTGCTGCGCCCCAGCCCGAAGCGCTTGTTCTCCGCCTTCTTCCCCTCCTCGCTGTCGCCGCCTCCGCTGATCTTCCGCATCGAACGCGTCTCGGTGAAGCCGAGCGAACTCATGCGCGCGTTGACCGCGTCGGTGCTCAGGTAGTCGAGCACAAGGTTGGTCGCAGTGTTGTCGCTTAACGTCATCATCAGCGTGACGGCGTCGCGCAGTGTCAGTCGCAGCCCGTCCGCGAACTCCGGCAGGATGCCTGCGCCGCTGACCTTCTTCTCTTTCGTCAACACAAGCTCGTCCGTCCACTTCGCCTTGCCTTCGGCGACGCGCGCGAACGCTTCGACCATTATCGCGACTTTGATGGTGCTGGCCGTCCGCACGCGCTCGTCGCCGCCGAGCGTGTACGTCGCGCCCGTGTCGAGATTCTTCGCGTAGAGCCAGACGTTGCCGTTGAAGCCCGCGACCTCCGCGCGGACACGCCTGTCCAGCCACGCGGGCGGCGCGTGCGCGGCGGCTTTCGCTGGCAGTTCTTTGCTCATCCCGCCCGGCGCTGTTGTGCTCTGTGCCCTCACACCGAGCG
>JAIVJG010000123.1 GCA_020200155.1 Acidobacteriota bacterium
CACCCGACGCCCCTTCAGCACGCCTCTCATGTAAATTGTGTCGGGGCGCGGGTGATGCCGGGCGTTAGGCACGCCTGAACGGAGCAGCATGAAGCGGAGCGGAAGAAGCTTCGCTCAGCGCTCATGCCGCTCCAGAGAGGCGGTCTAACGAGTCATTGGAGATGACGCTCGCCCAGCACGTCTCGCATGATGTAAGTTGTGCAGGGCTTCGCGCATCTCAATTCCGGCGTTGGGCGGCCACATTCATTCGGTGAAGTCTTAGCCTCCGTCCAGAGGAAGTAAGGATATACGCAATAGCTCCGAAAGCTGAACGCCGTCGCATCGTCGCCCAATCTTTAACGGGGAGGTATGTTTATGCTGGACATGGAAGGATCGCGCGTCTCGGAATTCTATTCGCGGTATGGGTATTTCCACTTCAAACCTAGTGACTCCCTCTTCCTGCAAAATGTCGAAGAAGGCAGGCAGACCTTTTATGATCTTCTTAAAGAGTTACCTCAGGGGGAACTAAGGACAGCTTTCAAAAACAAGGAAGGCAAGATTCGCCACCTGAGCTTCGTCCACCTTAGCAGAGAGATATTTCTCAAACTCATGCTCTCGGAAGAGGTCAGAGCCCTTGTCCGAGCCGTTTTCGGATCACAGCGCCTTTACGTCTCGCACTCGAAGATAAGCTTCAAGGAAGCAGGAGAAGACCTCGCTTGGCACCCCCATCAGGACAACGGCTATAGACTCGTCAATCGAGTGCCCTTGCGAAAGGGCATGACCGTGGGAGTCTTTCTTGAGGACGCGGATGATCGCAACGGGACTCTAGAAGTTTTTCCTAGTAGTCAAAAATTAAAGACATTGCCACATTTCTTTATGAAAGAGAATGACCACGACTGGTCTGGCCAAATAGTCATTAAAGACTTACCGAAAAACATTGAGCCAAAACCGATTATCGCGCGTCGAGGCGATATCGTGATATTTACATTTGAAACTATCCATCAATCGCGGCCAAACCTTTCTCATGGCTATAGACCTTTGCTGTTGTTTGAGATTGAGCCATACGAAGGATTTTCCAGTGATGAACATGGCAACCCACCAGTCATCATCAATGGAGAACTGAGTCGTGTTGAGCGGACGCTGTGCGGATTGCACGGCATTCCTAAGAAAGTAAGGTTAGCAGTTGGTCGCGTCCCTCTTTTCAAAAAATGGTACCGCAAGCTTAAGTATCGGTAGCTCGCTACCAGACCGCCGCCCAACAACGGCATGCAGCGGACGCGCAAATCAGCAATTTTGTTATCACCAAACGCCCGTGCGCGCCGCTGATGCCGGGCGTTATGCCTTATCCATATGTTCAAGAATTTATCTAAATGGATTATGTTGAGATTACACCTGAAGTGGCATGGTTTATTTCTGGTTGCTTTTAATTTGGCCCTCTATCTGCCAATGGTAGGGCGTGGCTTTGTGCACGATGATTTTGAACACTTATATTCTGTCTCCTTTCAGCCATTCAGCGAAGGCTTAACCCGTGCCCAAGCCGGCCCCTTTTACACACCTTTGGTTTGGCTTACATTCCGAGTTGACTGGGGGGTTTGGGGGCTTCGCAGCTTCCCCATGGCGGTCGAAGATTTGTTGGCTCATATATTCATCGTCTTGTTGCTGTATCACTTAGCATTTCTAATCTGGAACTCGAGGGTCGCCGCTTTGTGGGCCGCTTTGGGGTTCTCGCTGCTATTTCCAGCCAACACTTGGGCTATGATGTATATCGGCACACGCGCACATGTACTTGCCACACTTTTCTTCATAGCAGCATTGATCTCAGCCTTTAAGTATGCTAATGCGGCAAGGTACAAGATTGCTTTAGGCGTGATAGTCGTAGTCAACGCAGCCTTCGCAATGTTGGCGAAAGAGAGCGGTATAACTGTAGTCGCCGCCGTGCCTATACTTTTGATATATGTAAGATTAGTTCGGGCCGAGAAATTGATTGCGCTCGGCGATGTTTTGATTCTTCTGGCTTTACTTGCGCTTGCCTTAGTTTACCTCTGGCTACGATCGCGGGCAGGGGCGGTCCCCGTAGTCTCCGGCGACGAGCTCTATAGCTATCAATGGTCAATGCAAGCTCTTGTTGGAAATCTTCTACGATACATTTGGCGAACCTATGGATTGTTAATGATTATTGCAGGAGCTATTTTTTGGTCCGAATGTTTGTATGGGCGCCGCCCGCATTTGCGTTTACTAGCAATGCGTGATGTCTTGCTCTCAATCATGTTATTTGCAGTTACTATCGCACCATTTATTTTGCTCTATAACAGAAGATCAGCCGTATATAGTTATCTCCCGGGTGTCGGTGCGGCTCTCTTTTTAGGGGGATTAGCTCGTGCCCTGTATGGGACACCCTCAGGTGAACGTCCGCCCCCTAAGCTACTAAAATCAATGCCTGTTATTTTAGTGGTCATAGTATATTCAGCCCTCACTATTAGCTCGAATCTGAAATGGATGCGGATTGCTATAGAAGGCGATGCTGTTTTACGGCAGATTGCCGCGCAGCAACCGGTAGTAAAGCCAGGAGCGTTCATCTCTCTGAATTGTCCTCAGTTAAATTCAGGACCTAGGTGTCTCGAAGCCTTCGGTAATGGATTCGCCCTGGCTGTGCGCGTCCTCTATAGAGATAAATCGTTGGACGGTGCAATCATACGTCAAGGAGAGCCATACTCCTTGGACAAGAAGGTATCGGAAGTCCAGTTTGAGTACAGGCTTATTGACGGCAAGCCAATGGTAATAAAAACAACGGAAAATTTACCGCCACATTGATTAGAATGACAAATGATGGCTCAACATTGAAAATTGGCGATTATAGGCCAATGTATTGTGCGGCATAACAACTCATTCAACCGGAGCGCGAATAGCGTTGCTTTTATCCGCGAGACTTGTCGCTTATGGCGGTGTCTCCGCGCCCGGTTAGATACTGTGTTGGTTGTCAAGCAGATTTTGCCCACGCCGGGTCGAACGGCTTGCCGTTCTTCAACACTCCATAAGCCACATGCACGAGCTTGCGCATCACGGCACAGA
>JAIVJG010000207.1 GCA_020200155.1 Acidobacteriota bacterium
GCGCAGGCAGGCCTGCGCGCCGACCAGTCTCGCTTCTTCCACGTCGAGTAGGTCCCCGAAGGCTGTGTAAAAGACGATGGGCGTTTCCTGATTGAAGAGGCGTATCTCGCGGCAGAGTTCGAGGCCGTCTTTATCAGGCAGGCCGATGTCGAGGAGAATCAACGAGAATTTATTTTGGCGCGCCTGCTCGATCCCCTCTGCCGCCGTCCGCACGCACGTGACCTCAAAGCCGTCTTGCCGCAGACTGAACTCCACGAGGTCGCGCGTATCCGACACGTCTTCCACGAACAGAACGGTAGGCTGCATATCATTCGTCATCTTCAACTCCCCTTTGAAGAAGGGCGGAGGGATGAATTAAAAGAGCAGAGTTTTCGTCTTTCATTCATCCCACACCCTTCAGCCTTCATCCCTTATTGAGTGTATCGCTTCATCAGCTCGGCCCAGCGCCCCTGCGCTTTCAGGATTAACTCGCAAACTTCGCGGACAGCGCCGAAGCCGCCCGGCAGGTTGGTAACGCAGTGCGCAGCGGCGCGCGTTTCCGCGACGGCGTCGGCGACGGCCACGCTCAGGCCGCAGCGTCGCATGAGCGGGATGTCCGTCACGTCGTCGCCGACGAAGGCTGCTTCCGATTCGTCCACCCCCGCCCCGGCCATCAACTCTTCAAAGACTTCGACTTTATTCAACGCGCCCTGCCGCACATATGTAATGCCGAGATCGCGAGCGCGGCGCACGACCGCGCCCGACGTGCGACCGGAAATGATGCCGGAGCGCAACCCGGCGCGATGCAAAAGGACGAGGCCGTGGCCGTCGCGCGTGTGAAAGCTTTTCTGCTCGTCGCCCTCGCCAATCAGTGTAATGCGCCCGTCCGTGAGCACGCCGTCGCAGTCCAACAGCAGTAGTTTGACGCTAGCGGCGCGACGCTCTATTTCGACGAGTTCCGGCATCTGTGTTTAGCGAACCTCGAAGAACTGAATGTCCGTCAGCTTCCAGACGCCGGCCATGCGCGAGAAGACGAACACCGCCGTCCCCGCCTGATCTCGCCCCGCAGTTCTGGTCGCGATGGAGACATCCGCCGCCGCGCGGTTCGCGCCGAACAACTCCGTGCGCAGCACGCGCGACTGCCACGCTTCGGGCTGCGTGCCGATGATCCCCCGGATGAAACTAATCAACTCGCCGGGCGCGATGTTGGCGTCGAGTTCGGCTTTCCTGCCGCTGCGAATCGCCGCGTCGAATTGCGCGACGGCGTTTTTGATTCCCTCGTCAACGACGGGCGCGGCCCCTGCGGACTCGGCCTTGAGACGCGCGGCGCGGCCCGCAAGCGTCGAGGCGTATTCCGCCTCGGAGCGCACGGCTATGTCGAAACGCCGCGCGGCCTCCGCCGCGTTATTCCGGCGCAGCGCTATTTCTCCGAGGCCGATGTTAGCCCAGGCGAGAGTCGCGGGCGTCGGGAGCGGGGCATCGAGCGAAGCGCGAAACTCTTTTTCGGCCTCGTCCAACTTGCCCTGTCCGAGCAGAGCGCGACCGAGCACCACGCGCGCCTCCGTCATCAGGGAAGTGCGCGCCAGCACCTCACGCGCAAGCTGTTCAGAGCGTGCAGGCTGCGGCGCGAGTTGCGATCTGGCCTCAGCTAAAGCTTCTTCCGAGCCGGGTGCGCGCGGCGCTACGTCGTTGGAAAAATCAATTTGCGGGTAGAGCTTTTCCGGGTCAACCTCCACGCGCACGAGCTTCGCCGTCGTCTGAAACTGTGCCTCGCCGAAATCTTTCGCGGGCAGGTGCGCGTTCGCCGTCAGGCGCTCGCCGCGCTCGGTGGTCGCGGACACGGACACGTCCGCGTCGAGCGAACCCATGTTGCGAAGGGCGACGACCCAACCGCCTCCGCGCTGCTGCGGCAGGCCGACGAGAAAGTCCGTGTCGGTCGGTTGGTCGAACAGACCTGCAAGCATGTTTCGCAAGCTTTCGCTTCCGCGCTCGCCTAAAGCCGCGCGCAAAGCTGCGAGCGACGTGCCGGTAGCACTCCCGGCGGCGAACTCTCTGCGCAGCACGCCCATGAAGAAGTCGCGCCCGACGGCGTTCATCAGCAGACGCCACGCGAGCGCGCCCTTGTTGACGACGGAGTTGTAATAGATGTCGAGCGCGGGCGTCGTCTGCGAGAGCGGTGCGTCGCGCTTCGCAATCGGCGCGTAGAGCAGCGCCATCTTCATACGCTCTGCGTCCGCAGCGTCCCTGCCGAACTGCTTTTCGAGAAAGAGCGTGGCGAGAAATCTCGGCAGGCCCTCGCGCACGACGCCCGCGCCCGCGCCCTGCACGACGCCCGCGCCGCCGACCCACAGTCGCGCGACCGCTTCAGCGATCTGTAGTGCAGTGATCGAGTCGGTCTTCGTGCGTCGAAAGACGGCGTGGTCGAGCAGGAGCGTGCCCGCCATGTCGAAGCCCGCGCCGCGCCGCACGCCGACGAGACGCACGGGCGCGTCGGGAGCCGGCCCAAGCAACCCCGCGTAGAACGAACGCGCCGCAGCCGCCAGCGAGATCAAAGCCTCGGCTCTCTGCTTCTCTTCCGCGCTCGCCCCCGCGTTCAAGAGGGCGCTGATGCCGCGCGCGTCGCCGGAGCCTTCGACCGCATCCCACCTGCCCGTCAGGAAAAACGGCTGGGCGTTGAGCGCCTGCTCGAACGAGACCCCGCCGACCGTCCCCGTCGAGTTCGCGCCCGCAGTTATTTGCCCGGCGGAGATTGTCGTCTCGCCGCTCCCGACGCCTTTCACCGTCAAACGCACGGGAGCGTAGTCCGCGCCGCGCGTCGAGAAAGGCGTGTTCGGCGTCGGATACCATGACGAGAGCGGGAGGAACTGCGCGCCCTCGCCCGAAAGAGCCGCGAGGCCGGAGTTCTCCGCGACGGGCAGGCGATACTCGACGGCGACGGTCAGAGAATTGCCGGGCGCGACGGGCATGGGCAGCATCAGCGTCACCTGCTGCAACCTCGCGCTTGAGTCTATACGTGAAGTGAAACGCGCCGACGCATCGCCGACGCTGGCTGACTTGATTTCCGCCTTCTGGTTGAGGCGGACGGTGAAGGTGCTGCCCGCCGCCCCGCCGACGTTGCGCGCGGAGATGACGGCACGCGCTGACAGGGCGCGGTCGGTTCCCGTGGACGACGCGACATCTGCCGTGATGTCGTAGCGCATCACCTGCCACGCCGCACGCGCATCTTCCTGCGCGAAGGCGTTGGAGGGTGCGAGCGCGGAAAGAAGGATGATGAAAAGAAAGCTCAAGAGACGAAAGTGTTTCATGTTCTCAGAGAAGTTCGGGGAAGCACGTTTGATTCCCCAAACTCGAATTTCCTTAACAGTCGCCTGACGGCTTGCGTGTCAGGCTTTGACGAGCGCGTCGCGGCGGACGAGTTCATGCAGGTCGCGCAGCATTTCGAGAAGCGCGGCGAGACGCGCGAGGGGGAGCGCGTTCGGCCCATCGCTCAGAGCGCGTTCGGGGCAGTCGTGGACTTCCATGAAGAGCGAGGAACTGCCCCTTCTTGACGTTGACGGCGCGACCAGTCTTCACGGCGGCGACGATCAGGTCGGTCTGGCGACAGAGGAAGGCGGGAATTTGCAGCATGTCCGCGACTTCAGCCGCCGCCTCGACCTGCGAAATTTCATGCACGTCCGTGACAACCGGCAGCCCAGTCTCTCCCTTGACGGCACGCAGCGCGTCGAGCGCTTCGCGCATGCCGATGCCGCGAAAGCTCTCCTGCGAGGAGCGGTTGGCCTTATCGTAAGAAGCTTTGAAGACGTAATCGAGTCCGGCGTCGCTCGCGCGTTTTTGACATTCACGCGCCATCAACAGGACGTGCTCGCGCGATTCGACGACGCACGGCCCGGCGATGATCGTCAAACGCCCGTCGCCGAAAGTTGCGTCGCCGACACGGAACGGTTTGATTGAAGTGTCCGAATTATCCGTCACTCTTGTTTCCTTCACGAGATAAATGCTGACGGAAGTAAGACAGGCTTTCCTGCCTGTCCTACTGCCCTGCGCGGCGGCGCAAATCCCGTAGCGTGTTTTCGACCCTGCGGCGGTTCTCGTCGCGCGGGGCTTGCTGCAAAAACGTCTCGAACTCCTGAATAGCTTCGGCGGGGCGATCCGTCGTCTGCAAGAGCAGGCCGAGATTGTAGTGCGCGTAAGCGAAATCTCCGCCGCGCTGGTTGATCGCCTCGCGGAATGAAGTCTCCGCGTTCTGATAGTCTTTCTGCTGCGCGTAGGCCACGCCGAGTTTAAGGAAAGCTTCCGGGTCGCGATTGTTGTTTTGCTCGACCGCCTTGCCGAGCGATTCGACGGCTTCCTGCAAGTGGCCCGGCGAGTTCAGGTAAATGCCGCCGAGTTGGTAATAAGCGTCGGCGTAGCTTCCGCCACGATTTTTAATCGCTTCGCGGTAGGCGTTGATTGCGCCCTCCGTGTCGCCCTCCGATTGCAGGGCGAAGGCGAGGTTATATTGCGCCGTCGGGTAGTTGCCGCCCTTCTGCTCGACGGCTGTGCGAAACTCCTGCGCGGCGGCGGCGAACTGTCCCTTGAGCATCAATGCGCGACCGAGCCGGTTGTGCGCGCTGGGAAATTCTGGCTGCAACTCGATGGCGCGGCGGAAGTCGCGCGCGGCGGCGTCGAAGCTGCTGATGGAAAAATAGTACGTGCCGTTTTCGTAAAACTCCGCAGGCGTGCGCGGTTCGTTCAGGAACTTCGCCCCGCGCGCCGCACCAACGCCCGGCGACAGACTGCGCCCAAGCGTCTCGTCGTCTTCGTTACCTGCCTGCGATGCGAATGTACTGCCGTCGTGTCGAGAACGGAGAAGAAGAACCGTGCTTCCGATCAAAAGGATCGAGATGAGCGCGAGGCCGACGAGGACGGGCGGCTGTCCGAGCCATTGCGCCCAAGTCTGATTCTCGCGTCGGAGCGGCACCTGCACGCGCACTTTGCGGCGTGCGCGCTCACTTCGCACGCTCTCTTGCGCGTGTTGAGCCGTCCGTATGACGGGCGCGGCGCGATTCGCCTGTGAAGCCCCGGCATTGTTCGCGACAGCGGCGGCGCGTGCGCCGTAGCCTCCGTCCGTCCGTGCCGCCTCGTCTTCGGAAGTGTTGGCGATGGCGTCCTCGCTCGTCGCCTGCGCGCTGGCGGCGCGACTCTGGCGCAAACGCTCGATGTCAATCACGAGTCGTCCGGAAGGCGTCTCTGTGCCGGCATCGCGCAGATTCTCGATGGTCGGCGCGCTGAAGCCAGCCGAATGTTCGAGGCCCAGACGCTCGGCCACCTCGTACAACTCCTGTCGAAAAGCTCGCGCGTCCGCCGGGCGTTCCTGCGAATTTTTTTCGAGCGAGTGCAGGACGACAGCTTCAAGCGCGGGCGGGACGGTGGCGACGAGTTCGCGCAGAGGGCGCGGCTGCTCGGAAGAATGTTTGAGCGCGAGTGCGAGCGGCGTCGTGGCGTTGAAGGGCGTCTGTCCCGTCAGCATCTCGTAGAGGATGACGCCCATGCTGTAAACGTCGGAGGCGGGCGTCAGCGGCGCGCCGTCGCACTGTTCGGGCGACATATAGCGCGGCGTGCCGATCATCACGCCCGTCCCCGTCAGTGTGTTGAGAGGGTTGGCGTCGCCGCCGCCGTCGGCTCCGAGTTTGGCGATGCCGAAGTCGAGCACCTTGACGATGTGCGGCGCGTGCGGTCTCTGGACGATGAAGATGTTGCCGGGCTTGAGGTCTCGGTGAATGATGCCTGCCTCGTGCGCGGCGGCGACGGCGGCGGAGACCTGCAACATCATGGAGACGGCGCGTGCGGGGTCGAGCGGGGCTTCGAGCGCGAGCAGTTCGCGCAGAGGGCTGCCTTCGAGCAACTCCATCACGATGTAGACGAGGCCGTCGCGAGTTTCGCCGAAATCCGTCACGGCCACGGCGTTCGATTGTTGCAGCCGGCCTGCGGCGCGTGCCTCTCTGCGGAAGCGCTCCCTCGCGTCCTCGTCCGTGACGAGCCGCGAGTTGAGCACCTTGACGGCGACGGGGCGATCAATCAGCAGGTGCGTTGCGCGATAGACCGTGCCCATGCCGCCCTCGCCGAGCCTCGCGTCCAGGCGATACTTGTCGTCGAGCACGCGACCGACGAGCGGATCAACGGGAATGTCCACACCCACTGTCGAGTCTGCGCGCAGAGGCGTCCCATCATCCGGGCACGAGGTGACGCCCGCATCGAACTGCCGACCGCATGTGGGACACTGAAGCATAAGGGCGACACTATAGCGATTTGCAGCCAACGTGCGGCTAAGGGGTCAGTACCGCCTGCCGGCTCGCGACGGTTTCCCGGCTCATTCTGTGTTCGGGTTGATTTCTTTCTTGATCTCTTCGCTCTCAGGATTTTCCACGCCCGGAAGCGTCGAACCCGCCGGCGGCTCTCCTTCGAGTTTCTCGTCCGGGCTTTCCAACTCCGACGGCTCCGTCTCGCCGCCCCACACCTTGTCCAATCCGTCGTTCTCGCTCATTTAATCCCCTTCCCCTTTCATTCGCACAGCAACCCTCAGGGCTTAGTGCGCGTTAACAACTGTTCCGGCGTCGTTCAACATAGCCGCGGAGTCGCAGAGATTTGGAACAACAGACGACCGGAAAAACAGAGTACCAAAAAGAATGAGAGAGTCGAAGCGCAGCCGGTGAAGCGGCCATGCGCCGTCTCTCCTTCCCCCACTCATCCCTCAAGATGATCTTTCCTTTTTGTCTACGCGCCTCTCAGTGCCTGCGTAGTTGAATTCTTTTCTTCTAATCGTCTCCGGCGACGACCTGCGCGTGTTCCTCGTGCGACGCCGTCTCCGTGTCGTTTGCGCCCTCGACGGACGTGTCATCGCGCATACGGGTCTCATGTGCGGCGCGCACGAAGGAGGCGAACAGTGGATGCGCGGCGAGCGGCTTCGACTTGTATTCAGGGTGGAACTGGCAGCCGAGGAACCACGGGTGCACGTCGCGCGGCAGCTCGATCATCTCGACGAAGCGACCGTCCGGCGACTCGCCGCTGAAGACGAGTCCCTCGCGCTTCAGTGTTTCGCGGAATTCGGGGTTGAATTCGTAGCGGTGACGGTGGCGCTCGCTGATCTCCGGGCTGCCGCCGTAGACTTCGCGCGCCAGGCTGCCGTGTGCGAGCAGACACGCCCACGCGCCCAGACGCATCGTGCCGCCCATCTCCTCGACGCCGACGAGGTCGCGCAGTTTGAAAATCACGGGGTACGGAGTTTCCGCGTCGAACTCTGTCGAGTCCGCGCCGGCGAGTCCGCACATCGCCCGCGCGTACTCGATAACAGCCGTCTGCATGCCGAGACAGATGCCGAAGTAGGGCGTCCGAGACTTGCGCGCGTAGGAGATGGCGCGAATCATCCCTGCAACGCCGCGCTTGCCGAAGCCGCCGGGCACGAGGATGGCGTCGTAATCGCGCAGGCGCTCTTCGTAATCGTCGTCCATCAAACTTTCCGACTCGACCCAGCGCACATCCACGCGCAGATTGTTCGCCACTCCGCCGTGCGTCAAAGCCTCGCGCAGGGATTTGTAGGAATCTTCAAGCTCGACGTACTTGCCGACGATGCCGATGGTGACGGAGCCGTTGGAGGGGTCGCGGATCGTGGCGACGAGTTCGCGCCAAGCCGTCAGGTCGCCGTGCGCGGCGCGCTCCTGCAAACCGAGAGAGGTGACGATCAGGTTGTCGAGTCCCTGCTCGTGGAGAGCGAGAGGCACTTCGTAAATCGTGCCCACGTCCTCGGCGGCGATCACGGCGTTCTCCTTAACGTTGCAGAAGAGCGCGATCTTCGAGCGCAGGTCGCGCGAGAGCGGTCGGTCGGAGCGACACAGCAGGATGTCCACGGCGATGCCGATCTCGCGCAGGTCGCGCACGGAGTGCTGCGTCGGCTTCGTCTTCAACTCTCCGGCGGCGGCGATGTAGGGCACGAGCGTCAGGTGCACGAAGAGAGCGCCGTTCTCGCCGTTCTGCCGTTCCTCATTTCCCATCTGGCGGATGGCTTCAAGAAACGGCAGGCTCTCGATGTCGCCGACCGTGCCGCCGATTTCCACGAGCACCACGTCCGGGTTGTCCTTTTCGGCGGCGGCGCGCACGGCCATCTTGATCTCGTCCGTGATGTGCGGGATGACCTGAATGGTCTTGCCGAGGTAGTCGCCGCGCCGCTCCTTCTCGATGACTGAGAGGTAGATGCGACCCGTCGTCCAGTTGTTACCCTTCGACAGGCGCGCGTGCGTGAAGCGTTCGTAGTGCCCGAGGTCGAGGTCTGTCTCCGCGCCGTCGTCCGTCACGAAAACCTCGCCGTGCTGGAACGGCGACATCGTGCCGGGGTCTACGTTGATGTACGGGTCGAGCTTAATCAGCGACACGCTCAACCCCCGCGCTTCCAGCAGGCAACCGATGGATGACGCCGCCAGCCCTTTTCCCAAACTCGAAACCACGCCGCCCGTTACGAAAATGTATTTGGGCATTACTCTCCTCTCTGAACGATTTCTTTCAACTCCGTCATTGCCCGTACGCGCTTGAGGTCGTCTTCGGTGTCCACGCCGATTGACGGCGATGCCGCTTCGACGACGCGGATGACGTGGCCGTGCTCCAGAATACGCAGTTGCTCAAGCGATTCGGCGCGTTCGAGCGCGGTTTGCGGCCAGCCTGCGTATTCTAACAAAAAGCTCAGTCGGTACACATAAAGCCCCGTGTGCTTGCGAAAGACGGAGAGCAGTTCCGGCTCGGCGGCGAGCGCGGCGGCGAGCGAGACGTGTAGGCGCGCGGCGTCGCGCGGGTACGGAATTGGTGAACGTGAAAAATAAAGCGCATGGCCCTGCTCGTCAGACACGACCTTGACGACATCGCTGCTCAACACGTCGGCGGCGCTCTCGATTCGCTCGCACGTCGTCGAGACGGAAGCCGCCCCGTCTTCGAGCAGCGCCCTGACCGCGCGGTCAATCGTCTCCGGCGCGATGAGCGGCTCGTCGCCCTGCACGTTGACGATGATCTCCGCCCCGCCCAGCGTCGCGGCGGCTTCGGCCAGACGATCCGTGCCGCTCGCGTGCCCGACGCTCGTCATCAGCGCCTCGTAGCCCGCCTCGCTGACAGCCCTGTAAATCCTCTCGTCGTCGGTCGCGGCAATCGCGCGCGAGACGCAGCTTGCCGCCAGCGCACGCTCAAGCACATGCACGATCATCGGGCGTCCGGCGATCTCAAGCAGTGGTTTTCCCGGCAAACGACTCGAAGAGTAGCGTGCGGGAATGACGGCGACGACGTTCGGAGATGGGGTTGGTGAGTCCGTGTGATTCACGGGACTACAACTTAACTCAAAAGAGTGGCGTGTGACAAGGGAGAATCTCGTGAATCGTCCACCGTCAATCGTGAATGACGAAAGACAGGCTCACTCGATTCAAGGTTGGCGATTGACGATTGAAGGCTTTTATCTCGCCACCTCGTCACTTGTCACCCGTCGCTGTCGTGGGCTACCATGCCGCATCACAGTTAACTTCGGGTTCACGTTATCCAGACCTACAAAGCAAATTCGACAGGTAATTTAATGCCGCTCACCGCCGCCGAGAGTATTCTTGAGTTGGTCGGTCGCACGCCGCTGCTGCATCTTTCGCGTTTCGCGCGGCCACCGCTGGCGGACATTTACGCCAAACTTGAATACATGAATCCGGGCGGCTCTGTGAAGGATCGCGCGGCGCTGGGGATGATTCTGGATGCCGAGCGGCGCGGCGTCCTGAAGCCCGGCTCGACCATCATCGAGCCGACGGCGGGTAACACAGGGATTGGCCTCGCGCTGATCGGCGTCTCGCGCGGCTATCGCGTTATCCTGTGCGTCCCTGAAGGCTACTCGCGCGAGAAGATGAAGATCATGGAGGCGCTCGGCGGGAAAATAGAGTACGTCCCGGCTGAGACGGGCATGGAGGGCGCGGTCGAGCGTGCGCGCGAACTCGCGTCGGAGATTACAGACAGTTTCATCCCACAGCAGTTCGAGAACCCGGCCAACCCGTCCTTTCACGAAGAGACGACGGCGCTGGAAATCATCGAACAGATGGAAGGACGCATTGATGCCATCGTGCTCGGCTGCGGCAGCGCGGGGACGTTCACGGGAATCGCACGCGCCGTCAAAAAAATTAATCCGGGCGTGCGTTGCGTGCTCGTCGAGCCGCAAGGCTCAATCCTCGGCGGCGGCGCGCCTGGCTTTTATCGCCTCGAAGGCATAGGGCAAAAGGAATTCATTCCGCCCAATCTTGACTGCGGAATGGCCGACGAAATCATCTCGATCTCCGACGCCGAAGCCTTCGCCACCGTCCGCCAACTCGCCGCCATCGAAGGTGTGCTCGGCGGCGGCTCAACCGGCGCGGCGGCGGCAGCCGCGCTCCATCTTGCCGAACGACTCGGCACGGGCAAACGCATCGTCACGCTCTTCCCAGACGGCGCGGAGCGCTACATGAGTCAGGGAATTTTTGATTAGTGATAAGTAATGAGTGATCAGAGATAAGTAAAGAACAGAAGGCTTTTTCTTATCACTAAGCACTTATCACCCAAACATAATTTATGGGATTCGCGACAACAGCTATTCACGCAGGCAACGAGCCAGACCCGACGACGGGCGCGGTGACGGTGCCGATTTACCAGACCTCGACTTACGCGCAGGATGGACTCGGCAGGCACAAGGGCTACGAGTACGCCCGGACGCAGAACCCTACGCGCCACGCGGTCGAGCAAAATATCGCGGCGCTCGAAGGCGCTCGGTTCGGCTACGCCTTCGCCTCCGGCATGGCTGCGATTGACTCGACGCTCAGGCTGATTAAAGCGGGCGAGCACGTCATCGTTTCAGACAACACTTACGGCGGCACGTTCCGCCTGTTCAGTCGCGTGCTCGCGAACTACGGCATCGAGTTTAGTTTTGTGGACACGACCGACGCGTCGAATGTCGAGGCTGCGATTAAAGAGAACACGCGGATGGTCTTCGTCGAGACGCCGACGAACCCCGTGATGATGGTCACGGACTTGCAGGCCGTCTCTACAATCGCGCACCGCGCGGGCGCGCGGGTCGTGTGCGACAACACGTTCATGTCGCCGTACCTGCAACGTCCTCTGGAGTTCGGCGTTGACATCGTCGTCCATTCCACGACCAAATATTTGAACGGACACTCGGACAGCGTCGGCGGCATCGTCGTGCTGAATGATGAAAGGGACGCCGAATGGCTCCAGTTCATCCAGAACAGCGTCGGCGCGATACTCTCTCCGTTCGACTCCTGGCTCGTGCTACGCGGGACGAAGACGCTCGCCGTCAGGATGGAGCAGCACGATGCTTCGGGACGGAGCGTGGCGGCGTTTCTCGAAGAACATCCGAAGGTGCAAAAGCTTTACTATCCCGGCTCGGTCTCGCATCGCCAGCACGATCTGGCGAAGCGGCAACAGCGCGGTTTCGGCGGCATGGTCGCTTTCGACGTGGGTTCGCTTGCGAACGCGAGTACCGTGCTTGAACAGGTACGCGTCTGCACGCTTGCCGAAAGTCTCGGCGGCGTGGAAACTCTGATCTCGCATCCGGCGACGATGACGCACGCCTCAGTCCTGCCGGAGACGCGCGAGCGCCTCGGCATCACCGACGGGTTGGTACGCATTTCTGTCGGCCTCGAAGACGTGGACGATATTATCGCCGATCTCGATCAGGCGCTTGGCAAAATCGCGTGAATGGTGAACCGTGAATGGTGAATGGATAAAAGCCGTCCACTCCATTTACCATTTACCGTTTACCATTTACCATTCTCATTATGATTGTAGAGCTGTACTCAAAAACACACGTGGGCCGTGTCCGCCAGGGCAACGAGGATAATCTCCTCGTGCTCGACCTCTCTACGTCGAAATCATGGACGTGCAGCGAAGGCGAGGAGATGCCCGCCGAGGTGTCCCGCTTTGAGGTCGGCAAGAGCGGGCTGGTGCTCGTCGTCTCGGACGGTATGGGCGGCGCGCTCGCGGGCGATGTCGCCAGCCGCATGGCCGTCGAGGAAGTACGCAATATGCTGACGGGCAGCGGAATGGACGAAGAGAACATCTGCGGCCCAGACGCGCCGCTCATTGATTGCCTGCGCCGGGCCACCGAGTACGCGAACCTCGCCATTCATCTCAAGAGCCAGGCCGATTCGCGTTGCAGCGGCATGGGCGCGACGCTGACGGGCGCGGCCATCACCAGCGACGGCCTCCATCTCATACAGGTCGGCGACAGTCGCGGCTACGTCGTCCGGGGCAGCGAGATTAAGCTCGCCACCAAAGACCAGTCGCTCGTCCAGCAACTCGTGGACGTGGGGCAGATCAGCGAGCAGGAGGCGGAGACGCATATGTTCCGCAACGTGATTCTGCAAGCCCTCGGCGCACAGTCCGAACTGACGCCGGTGACGGGGCGCGTGCGCCTCTTTCGCGACGACCTGCTGCTGCTTTGCAGCGACGGCCTCTCCGGCAAGCTCCACGCAGAAGATATGCTCCGCATCATCAACGAATCAAAGGGCGACCTACGCCAGGCCAGCGAGCATCTCGTCCAGGAAGCCAACGACCGTGGCGGTGAAGACAACATCACCGTCATCCTCGCACGCGTCGGCGGCGACGAACTCACATCGCCCGACTCCAACCGCATCACTGTCGAAAACCTCTCCGCGCCTCCCGAATACATGGCCGGCAGGGACGACGACACGACGGAATACCCTTGATCCTGATGTAGCTGCTAACTTCCTGTCTCTGGGGATTCTCCACCTTCCGACAATTCACGCACGCGCCATTCAGGTATTGTCCCGGCGCGGCGCACGTAGATCGAAGCACCTTGCAGGCGTTCGACGACGACGCGCTCTCCAGCTTCGAGCGGTTCCTCGCCCTCGGCAGGGTACGCCGTCCAGATAGAGCCGTAGACTTTAACCGCGCCTTCATTCAGCGCGCCCCGGCTCGAAGTGACGACCGTGCCGATTTGTCCGGGCAGCCCGGCAGCACCGCTCCTGAGGCCGTCGGGCAGTTCCTTGTGCGTGAAAAAGTTGGAGAAAATCGTGCGCGAGGCGGCGGTGAGAGCGATGGAGACGACGAAGAAGATGAGAAACTGGAGCGGGTAGGCGAGGCCGAGGAAGCCGCCGAGGGCCGCGCACAGAGCGCCGATGCCGAACCACAGC
>JAIVJG010000046.1 GCA_020200155.1 Acidobacteriota bacterium
CGAAACGCAACGATCCGGTGAACTCGAGCGCCATCCGCGTGCTGATAGTCGATGATCACAAGATCCTGCGACGCGGCTTGCGGGAGCTGATCGAGGAAGATTTCCCCAAAGCGAAATTTGCGGAAGCCGAGAATTCTCAAACCGCACTGGAAAAAATTTATGCCGCGAAGTGGGACCTGATCCTTCTGGATGTGAACATTCCCGGCCGCAATGGCATGGACGTCCTCGTTGAGATAAAACAGGCGCAGCCGGAAACGCCGGTGTTGGTGATCAGCGCCTATCCCGAGGAAGACTTCGCGATTCGCGCGTTGAAGCTGCGCGCCGCCGGTTACCTCACGAAGAACTGCGTCGCGGATGAGTTGAACGCTGCAGTGAGAAAGGCGTTGAGCGGGGGACGGTACGTGACTGCTTCGCTCGCCGAGAGGCTTGCGGAGTCCATGGGCCGTGACCTCGCGACCGCCGCGCACGAGCGGCTTTCGAACCGCGAGCTGCAAGTGCTGCGTCTTATCGCCGTCGGACGAAGCATCAAAGAGATCGCGTCCGAGCTTTCGCTTAGCGACAAAACGGTGAGTACGTATCGCCATCGCGTCGCCGAGAAGATGGGACTCAGCAGCAACGTCGAACTTACGCGTTACGCCCTGCAGCATCGGCTGGTTGAGTAGTTCCCGCAGCGGTTTTGTAGGACAATTCCTTACGATAATCGCGGCGTTGCCTACGCCGCGTCGGGCATTTGGCCATCTAGGCACGGCGCGCTAGCGGCTAGACAGTGAGGCGTGCAAGAATCACTCGGCGTCCAACTCTTAATCGCGGAAGATTCGGCGATCGTGCGCGAGCGTCTCGTTTCGCTCGCGGGTGAATATCTCAAACCGCACGCGATCCAAACTGCTGCGACGGGCGCGGATGCACTCGCTGCTTTCGACCGTAGCCAACCGGACGCCGTGCTTCTCGATATCGGCCTTCCCGATATGAGTGGGCTGGCCGTCCTCGAGCACATCCGGCGACAAGACGCCTCCACCGAGGTGATCGTCTTCACGAATTCAAACGGCCCTGAAATGGTGGCCCGCTGCCATCTTTTGGGTGCGGATCATTTCGTCGATAAGGCGCAGGACGTCCGCCCCGTCATCGAGAGCCTGCGGACGATTGCACAGCCGCGCGATAAGGAAACCTCGGCCAATGCGGCCAGCCCGACGCCCCCTTCTCGCACAGCCAACGGTTCCGTTCCGCCAGAGCGGAGCACTGCGAAGCCTGTCTCTCTCCTCATCGTAGAAGACGACGTGTGCCAGGCTTCGCCGCTCGTAAAATTACTCGAACGCAAGCTGCCGCCCGGTTCCACGATCGCGCAGGCGAGATCGCTTATCCCTGCGCTCGGGCTGATGAAAGCCAATACTTTCCACGTCGTTCTGCTCGACCTGGGGCTGCCAGATTGCGAGGGCGTCGAAGCGCTTGTGGCCGTCCGACACGCTAATGCGGATGCCGCTATCATCGTCCTCACCGCGGCGGACGACGAAGCAACCGTGGAGTCTGCGATGGTCGCTGGCGCCGACGATTACTTCGTGAAAGGCGAGATCGCCGTCACCGGATTGACGCGCGCCATCATCTACGCGGCCGAAGGGAAACGTTCCGAGCGAGCGCTCTCCGCCGCGCTTGAATCCCGGACGCGGATCATGGACTCGTCCGCAGACGTCATTTGCACGCTGGATGCGGCCGGGCGCTTCGCAGAAGTCGGCGCGGCATCCGCGCGCATCTGGGGCTACGACCCAGCGGATCTCGTCGGGCACAATGTGAGAGAATGGGTCGCGGACGAGGATCTGGCGAAGACGGAAGCGTTTTTCAAATCGCTGCGCAGCGGCGAGATCGTCCGCGAATTCGAAAACCGTTTCGTGCGCAGTGACGGTTCATCGGTGCCGATGATGTGGTCCGGTGCCTGGTCGGACAGCGACCGCTTGATGTATTGCGTGGCTCGAGACATCACCTCGCGGAAGCGGAATGAAGAAACGCTGCGCGCGACCATCGAGTCGGCTCTCGATTGCATCATCACGATCGACGAAAGCGACACGATCCTGCAGTTCAACCCGGCCGCCGAGCAGACCTTTGGCTGGTCGAGGGCCGAGGCGGTCGGTCGATCAATGGCAGAGACCATCATTCCGCCGCAATCGCGGGCCGGGCACATGCACGGAATGGCGAGATTGCTGGCGACCGGTCAGTCGCGATTGATCGGAAAACGGATCGAAATTAACGCACTACGGCGCGACGGCGCGGAGTTCCCGGTTGAACTCACGGTGATCCGGGTGGGCGACGATCGCCCGGCGCGGTTTACCGCATTCATCCGCGACATCAGCGAGCGAGTGGCCGCGCGGGAGAAGCTTGAGGCGCAGGAGGAACAATATCGTGTGCTCTTCGAGAGCAATCCGAACGCGATGTGGGTATACGAGCCCCAGACGTTGCGCATTCTCGCCGTGAACGAAGCCGCTGTGGCGCAATACGGCTATTCGCGTGAGGAATTGCTCCACCTGACGTTATTCGACGTCCGGCCGGCTGACGAACGGGATCGACTCGCGAACTTCATGAGCGCAGGTGTAGTTGAGGGCCGCGCTGGAACCTGGCGCCATGCACGTAAAGACGGAAGTCTCCTGCTGGTCGACGTTTTTTCCAGTCCAACGATCTTCCAAGGCCGGGCCGCGGGGATGATTGTCCTTATCGACGTCACGGAGAAAACGGAAGCGGAAGAGAAACTTTCGCGGAGTCATCAATTGCTCCAAGCGGTCACCGAGGGCACGAACGACGCCGTGTTCGCGAAAGACGCCCAAGGCCGGTACTTGATGATCAACACCGCCGGCGCGCAGTTTCTTGGCAAAACCCCAGACGAAGTAATCGGCCGGGACGATTGCGAGTTCTTCGACGGTGAGACGCTTGAGCGGATTCTCGCCCGTGACCGCGAAATCATCACAAGTGGCGAGACGCGAAGTGACGAGAACGAGAGCACTGCGGGAGGCATCACCCGGACATACTTCTCGACGAAGGGGCCGCTACGCAATGCAGCGGGGCAGCTCATCGGCGTTGTCGGTTATTCGCGCGATGTCTCGGAGCGGAAGCAGTTTGAGCTTGCTTTGCGAGAGGAACGTCAATTCCTCGCGACACTCATTGATAACGTCTCTGAGGGCATTGTCTCATGCGACACGGCAGGGGTGATCACCCTGTTTAACAGCGCGACGCGCGAGCTTCACGGCCTCCCAGGCGGACCAATCCCAGAGGACGAGTGGGCAGAGAATTTCGACCTCTACTTACCAGACGGCAAGACCTTGATGAAGAAAGAGCAGATCCCGCTCTTCCGCGCGCTCACGGAAGGAGCGGTGAAGGATGTGCAAATGGTCATCGCGCCACGCGGCGGCAAACATCGCCGGATCTTGGCGAGCGGCCGCGCATTCTTCAACGAACAAGGAGACAAAGCCGGCGCCGTCGTGGCAATGCATGACATCACCGAGCGTCAAGAAGTGCAGGACGCGCTGCGCCGAAGCGAAAGCAATCTCGCGCTGGCACAAAGTGTCTCCCACACCGGCAGCTGGGAGATTCTCTTAGACTCGACGACCGCTGAGGATGATCGCGACCTGCATTGGTCTGAAGAGCAGTTCCGCGTTTTCGGGTTTGCACCGGGCGCAGTTTGGCCGACGCAGAGCTTCTTTTTCAGTCTCGTGCATCCCGACGATCGCGCGATGGTCGGTGCCGCGTTTGAGACAGCCGTTGCTGGGGACATTCCTTACGACATCGAGCATCGGATCATCTGGCCCGATGGCAGTGTGCGTGAGATTCACGAGCGCGCTGAGTTCGTGCGGGATCGCGACACTGGCGCGCTCCTCCGAATCATCGGCACGTCACAGGACGTGACGGAGCACAATAAAGTTGAGCGAAAACTAAAGGACCAGGCGGAGATGCTCGACCTCGCGCAAGACGCGATCGTGATCCGGCGTTTTGAGGATCGCATCATCACCTTCTGGAACAAAGGCGCAGAGCGCTTATACGGCTGGACTGCGAGTGAGGCGATCGGCCGATGTATCGCTGATCTCTACTATAAGGATCAGGAAGATTACCTACCTGCAGTCAACGCGGTCGAATCGACCGGTGAGTTCGTCGGCGAAGTCCATCAAGTGGCGAAAGACGGTCGCAAACTCATCGTGAGCGTGCGTTCTAACGTGATCCGAAACAGCGACGGCACGCCGCGTTCGGTTCTCATCATCCAGTCCGACATCACCGATCACAAGAAGCTCGAGAACCAATTCCTGCGTGCGCAGCGCCTCGAAAGCATCGGCACACTGGCGAGCGGTGTGGCGCACGACTTGAACAACGTCCTCGCTCCCATCCTGATGTCGGCACCGCTGCTTCGTGATGACGTGCCTGCCGCATTGAAGGCGAAAATCATCGATACGATCGAAAGCAGCGCGGAACGCGGCGCTCAGATCGTGAAGCAAGTCCTCACCTTTGCGCGCGGTGTCGAGGGTGAGCGGGTGCTGCTCGACCCGCGGCATCTCCTCAAAGAAATCGTGGACGTAACGGCGCGAACTTTCCCAAAGACGATCCAAATCACGAGCCGCGTGGGAGAAGATGTCGCCTTCATTCAAGGTGACCCGACTCAATTGCATCAGGTACTGCTGAACCTCGCGGTGAATGCGCGCGACGCGATGCCGACTGGCGGCAAGCTCGTGCTCTCGGCCGAGAATTTCGAAGTGGACGAGCACTACGCTGCCATGACGCCCGGCACCGGCGTGGGGTCGCACGTTCTGATCAATGTCAGCGATACCGGCGCCGGAATCCCTCCGCATGTGCTCGAGAAAATGTTCGACCCTTTCTTCACTACGAAGGAGATCGGCAAAGGCACTGGACTCGGGCTCTCGACTGTCTTGGGAATCGTGAAAAGCCATCACGGGACGATCAATGCATACAGTACTCCATCTGGGACGACCTTCCGCGTTCTCCTGCCGGCCGCACAAGGGATGTTGCAGTTACAAAAGGCAGGCGTTCCTGATGTTCCAGTTGGCGCTGGTGAAATCATTCTTGTGGTCGACGATGAACTTGCGATTCGGGAAGTCGCGAAGGTTCTACTCGAGCGCAACGGATACCAGGTGCTCCTCGCCGACGACGGCCCATCCGCCCTCGCGATTTTTGCGCAGAGGCAGGGCGAGATCGCGCTCGTGCTCACCGACTACTTGATGCCGATCATGAATGGGCGCGAGCTCGTGCGAATCATCCGGAAGATGAGTTCAGACGCCCAGATCATCCTTTCTACTGGACGCGATGACGATTGCGGTTCGGCGGAGCTGGACGCGCTAGGCGTCGCCGCGGCGCTCACGAAGCCTTACACGCAAGCCACGCTTTTGCGGACGCTCCATCGCGTGCTACACGCGGAGGCGAAGCCATGAATCTGCAGCGTCCTCGGCTCGACTTGCCGGTAATCATTGGGCTCGCCTCACTTGCGATCGTCAGCATCAACGTGGCGGTGTCATTTCGCACGATCCGCAATGATCGCGACAAAACGATCGCGACTACGATCCGCGACAATTCGAATCTGGTGCTCGGGTTCGAGCAACACGTCACGCGGACGTTGGGGATTGCCGAAGCGACAACGCAGTTGCTTAAACGCGAGTTCCTGCGCGGAGGACCGCGGGTTGATCTCGTTTCACTGAAGGAGCAAGGGACTCTCGATTCTGACCTCATCAAGGTCGGCAGCATTATCAGGGAGGATGGCTCCGTCCTCGCGAGCACCGACGGGCGGTCGGAAAGTGATCTCTCACCGACCACGATTGCGAGCGAGCTGTCATTCCACGCTTCGGATCAGAGCAACATCTTGCGCGTCGGCATTCCCGAGCGCGCCACGCCGTCAGGTCCGGGCTTGATTCCGGTCAGCCGCCGGCTGAGTCACGCGGACGGTAGCTTCGCCGGGATGGCCCTGGTGGTTATGGAAAGCGTGCGGTTCACCGAGTTCTACGATGAAGTCCCACACCGGCCTCATGACCTGATGTTACTGTTAGGTCACGATGGCGTGGTGCGCGCCCGGCAAAGTGGCCAGACGCACATGTCAGGCGGGAAGCTGCCGGCCAGTTCCATCTTCGCTCGCGAGCCCGAGGCGGAGAGAGGGAACGCGCTCGCCACGAGTTCGGTGGACGGGGTGCGCCGTTTTCTGAGCTACCGAAAGCTCGAGAAGTTCCCCTTCCTTGTCGCTGTCGGCGTCGCCGAAAACGACGCGCTGGCCGATGTCACGCAGCGGGTGCGCAACGTGCATCTCCGATCCGGAATCCTCACCCTCCTGATCGCGACGTTTGCTTTCCTGCTCATTCGCGCGCTAAAGCGACGCGAGCGCGCGCTCGCGTTATTGACGGCAAGCGAATCGCTGCGTGCGAGCGAACAGGAGTTTCGCACGGTCACGGAGTCGCTGCCGCAACTCGTCTGGATCACGGAGGCGGACGGGACGCACACTTACTTCAACCAGCGGTGGATTGATTACACTGGTTTATCCCTGGAGCAGAGCGTCGGGGAAGGTTGGACCGCGGCGTTCGAACCAACGGAACGCGCGGCCGCAGGACAGCGGTGGCGCGACGCTGTGGCGAAAGGGGAACTCTACGAAACGAAGTATCGCCTCAGGCGCGCGGACGGAACTTACCGTTGGATGCTGGCGCGGGCTTCTGCTTTGCGGGACGTTGATGGTCGCATCACAAAGTGGTTTGGGACCTCCACGGACGTTGATGCCCAGGTCACCGTTCAGGCGCAGCTCGATGAAGCTCAACAGGTCGCCCACATCGGTAGCTGGAGCCGTGACCAGAAGGGCGTCCACATCTGGTCCGACGAGCTGTATAACATCTTCGGCCTGTCGCCGGACGAGTTCGTGCCGACTTACGAGTCGATCGGCGAGTACGTTCATCCAGACGACCGGCCGCAATATCTGCGCGACTGCGCGCTCTCCATTGCGACGATGGAACCATTCGAGCGCGACGCGAGGATCATCCGCCCCGACGGCGAAGTCAGGTCCGTTCACCATCTCGTCGCGGTCGAAAAAGATGCGAGTGGTGTAGGCCGACGGGTGCACGGCACCGTGCAGGATGTAACCGAAGCACGCGCTGCGGAGCAAAAGCTGCGCGAACAGGCCAACCTCCTGAACCTGACGCATGATGCCTTCATCGTGCGCGACGCCGATGACACGATTCGCTTTTGGAACCACGGTGCGGAAAAGCTTTATGGATGGACCGCCGAGGAGGTGATCGGGCGGCGCTCCGCGGACTTTGCGTACCTGGATCGGGACAAGTTTTTGGATGCGAAGAAGCTGCTGGCGGAACGGGGCGAGTGGTCCGGCGAGTTGGAGCATCTCTGCAAGGACGGCCACAGCGTGATGATCAGCAGTCGCTGGAGCGCGCTGCCTAACGAGCGGAATGGAGCGAACGCCGTCCTCGTCGTAAATACTGACTTAACCGAACGCAGGAAGCTCGAGCAGCAGCTTCTCCGGAATCAGCGCCTTGAGAGTGTCGGCACGCTCGCTAGCGGCGTCGCGCATGATCTCAATAACATCCTCGCGCCGATTTTGATGGCGGCTCCGCTCTTGCGCGACGAACTCCCGCGAGAGAAACGGGAGAAGCTCGTCACTTTGCTAGAGGAATGCGCCGAACGCGGAGCGTCGATCGTCAACCAGGTGCTGACCTTCGCGCGCGGTGCCGAGGGCGAGCGTCTGCTGCTGCAGCCGATCTATGCCTTGAATGAGGTGACGCAAATCATCGCCGAGACGTTCCCGAAATCGATCACGGTCCAGACGATTTATCCCGAAGATCTCTGCCTGATCGAGATCGATCCGACGCACCTGCATCAGATCCTTCTCAATCTCTGCGTGAACGCGCGTGACGCGATGGCCGATGGCGGCGTTCTATCGCTGTCGGCAAAAAATTTCGAAATCGATGAGCATTATGCCGCAATGACGCCGGGGACAAAGGCCGGGCTGCATCTGCTGATCGAGGTGACAGACACCGGTTCAGGTATTCGGCCGGAGATCATGGAGAAAATCTTCGATCCGTTTTTCACCACCAAAGATGTAAGGAGCGGCACCGGCCTCGGTCTCTCGACAGTCCTCGGCCTGGTCAAAGAGTATGGTGGAACGGTGAACGCGGAGAGCCTTGGGCGCGGCACAACTTTCCGCGTTCTGCTGCCGGCCGCCGGCGCGTCTTTCCAGCCGGGTGAGGCGATCGCCGTTGAGGACCTCCCGCGCGGCAACGGCGAAACGATCATGGTTGTCGATGATGAAGACCCCATCCGCAGCGCGGCAGAACCGCTCCTGCAGAAGTATGGCTATGAGGTGTTGCTTGCGGAGGATGGGCCGACTGCTCTCGCGCTGTTCGCTCAACACTCAGACAAAATCGCTCTCGTCCTGACCGATCTCGCGATGCCCATCATGAGCGGCATCGCGTTGGCTCGAACACTCCGCAAGATGCAGCCCGACGCGGCGATCATCATTTCGACGGGTCGCGATGATGACTGCAGTCCGGCGGAAATGGAAGAGATCGGTGTCGTCGCCACTTTGCCGAAACCCTACACACAGGCAGCTCTCCTCCGGCTACTCCATGACGTCCTATCCCCGAAATGAAACAAACTATGAACACGCTCCGAATCCTAATTGCTGACGACCACGAAGTAGTAAGAGAAGGCCTGCGGGCGATAGTCGAAAACGAACCCGCCTGGGAAGTCTGCGGCACGGCGTCAACCGGCCGCGAAGCAGTCGAACGCGCTAAGGAGTTAAAGCCCGACATTGCTGTACTCGACATGACTATGCCGGAGCTGAGCGGGCTTGAAGCGGTTCGACAAATCAAGCGTGCCTTGCCGCTGACTGAGCTACTCGTCTTCAGCGCACATCGCTCCGAGGACATGGTGGCTCAGGTGTTCGACGCCGGTGCGAAGAGTTATATCTGCAAGGCTGACGCGGGGAAGCATCTCGTCGCCGCGATACGCTCGCTCGCGGAGCACAAGCCATTTTTCACACCCGAGGTATCGGAGATTTTATTCGCGAAATTCCTCGCCGCAGACGGCGCGCGAAAGAACGGTACAGCCGAGCAGAAGCTCACTACCCGAGAACGCGAGATCGTTCGCTTACTTGCTGAAGGACGGAGCAACAAAGAAACCGCTGGCCTTCTCGGCATCAGCGTCCGCACATCCGAAACGCATCGCGCCAGTCTTATGCGGAAGCTAGCGGTCGACTCGCTTCCAGCGCTGGTGCGCTACGCGATTCGCAATCACATCATCGAAGCCTGAAGCCATGGCCATCCTTCCCGATCGGCACTCTGCCGCCGCAACCATGTTGCTCGTCGATGATAACGCCGCTTACCGTGACATGACGGAGATGGCTCTTATCAGTCTTGGCTACTCGGTCGCGACTTTTAGCTCACCACAAGCAGCTCTCGAAAGCGCGACTACCAATCCTGACTTGCAGCTACTTATCACTGACGTCGTCATGACGAAGATGACCGGCGTGCAGCTCGCCGCCGAGATCCATCGCACTCGTCCCGAGATGAAGGTCCTCTTTTGCTCCGGTTATCCGGCCGCCGCGCTGGCACGGCAGGGGCTCGACCTTACACATGGTGAATTCTTGATGAAGCCAATCTCTCTCGCGGCCCTCTCTGCAAAAATCGAAGGCTTGTTGTCTCCGACGGAGGCGAATTTGTAAAACCAACCGGTATGGAAGCTCCTGAACGCGAAGACGACGACGTTGCGCTGCGCGCCGTTGGGCTGGAGACTGCGCGGAGTATCCTCGTCCTCCGGCGCCGTGCTGCAAAACAGCTGATAGCTGCGAAACAAGCGCTGGAAACGAAAACCACAGAGCTGGCCGAGGCCAACCGAAAGCTGCAGGGGACGCTCGACGAGTTGCACCGGACGCACTGGCACCTGCGCAAGATCGCGGAGGTGCTGCCAATGTGCGCCGAGTGCGGCAGAGTGAAACCGGGCGACGGTGAATGGGCTAGCGTTGTAGACTATCTGCGCGAGAACTCGCTTTTCCTCAGTCACGGTTGTTGCCCGGAATGTGC
>JAIVJG010000208.1 GCA_020200155.1 Acidobacteriota bacterium
AGAGCACGGAACCGCGCGAGTCGAGACGGATGAGCGCGGAGATGAGAAGCCATAGCGGCGAGAGGACGACGAGCGCGGACGCGGCGATGCAAAGATCGAAGGCGCGTTTGAAGACGCGCGCCGTGTCTGACAGAGGCTCTCGAAAGAGCCGGATCATCGGGAGCGCGCCGATCTGGTCAACCTCCGTCTTGCGCGGCAGGTAGTTGAAGAGGCTCGGCGCGATGCGGAACTCGACGCGACGCCTGCGCCCGACGTTCATCATCACGTCGAACAGCAGGCTCCCGGACACGCTCGGATCGGTGACGATAACCTCGCTCGCGTTGGCGTCCAGAATCGCGTCCGCCAGATTGTCGAGGCTGCCGACGACGGGCACGCCCTCGAAGCTTTCCGGCACGCTGCCGTCCAGAGGGCCGTTCTCCACCACGCCGATCACGCGGTAGCCGATCTCCGGGCGCGAGACGATTTCACGAATGCAGAGCGCGGCTTCCTCGCCGCGTCCCATCACGAGCGTCGGAATCAGGTTGATGCCGCGACGGCGGATTGTTGACTGCGCCCGTCGAACCGTCAGGCGCAGAGCGCCGAACGCGGCGAGCGCGAACAGGAAGTCGAGCACGAAGACGAGGCGCGCGTAAGAGAAGTCGTGAAACTCGAAGCCGCCGCGATAGAGAAACGTCGCCGCCACGATGAGGAGCGATCCAGTCGCCGTCGCCTTGAAGATGCGCGCCACCTCGTCGGCGTATGAGAACTCGCCGCGCAGACGATAGAGGTCGTAGTAAAAAAAAGCGAGCAGTCGAATCGGCAAAACGAACGGGAGCATCGCCGCGTAGGGCGCGAACTCCGCGCTCCACGCTAGTCGCGCACCCCCCAGACCCCAGACCGGCTCGCCCTGTCGCAGGTAGAAGGCCGCGACGAAGCAGGCGACCGACAGCGCGGCGTCCAACAGGACGAGCGCCGTCTTGACCAACGGAATCGCCCACTCCGGCGCACGCGCCGGGGCACGCACCTCGCGCGCCTTCACACGCAGCTTGTCGAGACCTTCAACGTGCATATTTATCGGGTGAATGGTAAATGGTAAACGAGGAATAGTAAAAGACCGTCTTCATCCACCATCCGTCAACTACCATTGATCGAGGATCAAGTCCGCGACCTCCGTACGTACATTCAGTGCGCGGCGAGCGCGTGGGTCTGGCTTCTTCTCGACGCGCAGCCCCGCCAAATCTTCGCGCGAGCTGATACGCAGGAGTCTGCCTTCGCGCACCAACTCTTCGTCCACTGCGGCCCAGCGCCCCGCAAAGGTGGTCGCCGCCGGAACGCCGAGCGCGGCGGCCTCGCGGTTCATCGTGCCGCCGGCGCTGACGACGAGGTCTGCGGCAGCGACGAGGCTTGAACCGTCGAGCGCCTCGCGCGGCCAGATAACGTTGGCGGCGGCGTGCCGCGCGGCCATTTGCTCGCGCTGTTCGTGTGTGCGTGCGAGCGCGATCAGCTTCACGCCGGGACGCGCGCTCAGGTGGTCGAGCAGTTCCTCGAAGAGTTGATTTTCAAAGCGGTGATAGAGAGCGAAGTCGGCGGGTGTGCGTGCGACGACGAGAATATCCGAAGGCTGCACGCCGAGCGCGGCGAGCGTTTCGGCGAATCGCGGGTCGGGCATGAAGTCTGCGAGATACACGTCCTCTTTGATGCCGTCGTACTTCCGCACCTTCCTCGGACTCGCGCCGCAACGCCTGAGCACTTCGTCCGGGAAGGCGCGCGGGACGATGACGCGCGAGGCGAGACGAAACGAAAAGTGATTCGCAGGGTGATGCTCGTAATCCATCAGCGTCACGCTTCTCAGCCGCGACGCCCACGCCGCAAGGATGTGCTCGTGCGAATTGTGGCTGACGGCCAGATCGAAACGACGCCCGCGCGCCCAGTGCGCCAGATTCCACGCGCGATTGACGAGCATGCGCGCCTTGCCCGAAAGTTTGTGCCCGCCGTGCGTGCCGATGACTTCGGGCGTAAAGCCCGCAGCGTGCGCCAGCTCGACCGTCTGCGCGAAGGCGCGTGCCGTCGTCTCAACCGAGTGGCCGCGCCGCTCAAACTCCGTCACCAGCGCCCGGAAGAAAGGCACGTGCGGCGAGTTTCCGAAATCAATCCAGATACGCATGAAATAAATCAGAGGGTAAAGGGAAAGAGGTAAAGGGGAAGGGCAATGAAGCGTCGTCCCATTTCCCGTTACCCCTTCCCCTTTACCCTTCTTCCAACAGGCGTGCCAGCGCGTAGAGCATCCAGGCTTGCGCCCAGCGGATGTAGGGCGTGCGGACGGTGTGGAAACGCCGTCGCTGATAGTAGAAGAAACCGCGCCGGTCGCGGAGGTTCGTGATCGTCCAGCGCGCGACGCGACGCGCCTCTTCGAGCGCGCCGTCGTCCCTGTCGCGTAGCTCGACCAGCGCGACGATGGCTGCCGCCGCCGAGTGGATGTCCGCCGGATAAGGATTGTCATCGTAGTACTTCGGCCACCCGTCCGCAAGAAAGAAGGACTCTCGCCAGAACTTGCAGCCGCGCTCAAGCGCACGCGCCGATTCTTCGTCTTCGATGCCGCATGCTTTCGTGATACGCGAGAGCGAGACGAGCACGAAGGCCGTGTGAAAGTTGTCCACCCACGATTGATACCACTCCGCGCCGTAGGGCCACGAGCCGTCTACGCGCTGGCGTCGCATGACGTAGCGCGCCGCGCGGAGGGCGAAGTCGCACAACTCGCGCTCGCCCGTGATCGCGCCGACAGAGGCGAGAGTTTCGCCCGCCAGCAGGCTCGCATTGAAGATGCGCGTGGGCTTCTGCGGAATGTAGCTGAAGCAAATTTCATCTTCCGTCTCGGCGCTGCGCGGAAGGTCTCGGAGGATGAAGTCGCACGCGCTGTGCGCCGCGTCCGTGTATTTCGCTTCGCCGAAGATTTGCGCCGCCTCGACGAGCGCGCGTGCGGCGAAGGCCGTCGGCACGAGCGTCGGCGTCCCCGCCGGCGCATAAAAGTTGCGGCTCTGCCAGTCGAAGTTGTAACCCCACGCCGCGCCGCTCGGAGTATCGAGCCGCGCCGCGAGCAGTTCGTCGAGCAGCGCACGCGCTTCCCCTTCGTCCTCTTCTCTGCCGTGCGTGCGAAAGCGCGCGAGCGCGGCGAGCGCAAAGAGCGCCGTGCCTTTAGGATTTTTCCCGGCGGGGACGAGCGCGAGCGCGCGGAAATTAACGGGCGAGCGTTTGAAGAGTTGCGTCCAGACCAGACGCGCCGCGCTTGAGTGGCGCAGAAGTGGTGCGGCTTGAAACAGACGGCTGTTCAGCGCGTCGAAAGGGTCGTGCCCGGCGTAGTCGCGCTCGCGGCACCAACGGGAGAGACTTTCGTAGACGCTTTCAAGCTCGCTGACCATGAGAGAGACAGAAGGTGTGTCCGCTTGCACGCGCGTCGGCGTGGCCGGCCCGGCGTCAACCACGATGGGATTCGCGAGTCTCTACGCAGTGTTCGTTCATGCTTTGCCCGCGAAACCGATTTTCTCACGCACCGCGTAGATGGGTTTCGCCTGCGACTCGTGATAAGTGCGGACGAGCATTTCGGCCAGCAGCCCCATCAGTATGAACTGCACGCCGACGGCGAACATCACGATGGCGATGATGAGCAGCGGATTGCGTATGAAGGACTCGCCGCCCAGTTTGCGCAGCAAGGCCCACGCCCCCGCGACGAACGAGATGAAGAAAGACGAGAAGCCGAAGAGGCCGAAGACGTAAATCGGCTTCGTGTGATAGGCGGCCATGAACTTGATGGTCATCAGGTCGAGCATCACTTTGAAGGTGCGGGAGAGTCCGTACTTCGAGACGCCCATCGTGCGCGCGTGGTGCTGGACGGGAATCTCCGTGACGCGTGCGCCGACCCAACTGGCGTAGATGGGAATGAAGCGGTGCATCTCGCCGTAAAGTTTCACTTCCTTGAGAAATTCGCGGCGATAGGCTTTCAGAGAGCAGCCGTAGTCGTGGAGTTTGACGCCGCCGATGAACGAAATCAGACGGTTCGCCAGCGCCGACGGAATCTTGCGCGTGACCATCTTGTCCTGCCGCTCCTTGCGCCAGCCCGACACCACGTCGAAGCCCTCTTCGAGCTTGTCGAGCAGGCGCGCGATGTCCGCCGGGTCGTTCTGCATGTCGGCGTCCATCGGGATCAGGACGCGCCCGCGCGCCGCGTCAATGCCTGCGGCCATGGCGGCGGTCTGCCCGTAGTTGCGTCTGAGGGCGATGACGCGCACGCGCGGGTCGCGCGCCGCCAGTTCGCGCAAAACTTCGAGACTTCCGTCCGTCGAGCCGTCGTCCACGTAGATGACCTCTGCCGTGTGGCCGAGATGGGCCAGCGCCTCGTCCATCTTCACGTGCAGGGGGCGCAGGTTCGGCTCCTCGTTCAAGACCGGCAGGAAGACGGAAATCTCCGGCGCGTCGTCGCCGCGCGCTTCCTCCGCGTTGGTCAACTCGCCCGCGCCCGCGCGCGATTGCCGGTTAATAACGGTTTCCTCTTCGTCGTAAATCTTCATTCACTTGCCTTCCCCCGCGCCGCCATGAAATGTTGCCTGCCGAACGCGGCAATGGTGAATGACAAGCAACGTGCTTCTCATTCATCAATCATCATTCCGCATTCGTCATTTTTTCCTATACCACTCGACGAATTGGCGGATGCCTTCCGCGATGTCCGTACGTGGGTCGTAGCCGAGCAACGCCCGCGCCTTCTTGATGTCGGCGAAAGTCTGCGGCACGTCGCCGGGCTGCAAGGGCTGGCGTTCGATGATCGCGGCGCGTCCGAGTTCTTTCTCCAAAAGCCCTATCAGTTCGCCCAGGCTGACCGTGCGCGATTCGCCGAGGTTGATGATTTCGTAGTCGCTCGCATCGTAATCAATCGCGGCGCGCACGCCTGCGATGATGTCTTCAACGTAAGTGTAGTCGCGGCGCGTCGTGCCGTCGCCATAGACGGGTATGGGCTTGCCCTCGCTGATGAGTCGCGAGAATTTGTGGATCGCGAGGTCTGGACGCTGGCGTGCGCCGTAGACCGTGAAGAAGCGCAGAGCTATGCAACGTATGCCGTGAAGGTGCGAGTAGGTGTGGCAGAGCAGTTCGCCCGCAGCCTTCGTCGCCGCGTAAGGGCTGATCGGTTTGAAGATGGGGTCGTCTTCGGCGAAAGGCACTTTCTCATTCTCGCCGTAGACGGACGAGGACGAGCCGAAGACGAATTGCCCGACTCGATGCTCGCGCGCCAGTTCGAGCAGGTTGACGGTTCCCAGAATGTTCGTCTCGGTGTAGAGCAAAGGCTCCGCAAGACTCGGTCGCACGCCCGCGCGTGCGGCGAGGTGAACGACGACGTCGAAGCTCGCCCCTTGAAAGACGCGCCGGAGCGCCGCGCCGTCGCGGATGTCCGCTTCGACGAGTTGGAAATCATCGCGTCCGATGTGCGGCGCGACGTTGGCGCGCTTGAGCGCGGGGTCGTAGAAATCGTTGAAGTCGTCAACGACCGTGACTTTGAAGCGTCCCTCGGAGAGCAGGCGCTCGACGAGATGCGAGCCGATGAAGCCCGCGCCGCCCGTCACGAGAATGTTTTGCCTGTCCGTCAAGTCCCTGAATTATCTCCCTTGCGCGCGTAAATCCACAGGTGCCAGCCCCAACGCGAAGCCAGCCGCGCCTCCAACCCTCTCGGCAACAACCCGCCGACGACGGGCAGACGGCGCTTGTTCAGGTAGTGCACTGCAAACTCCACCTCTGCGAAATCACTGAACAACTCGCGCGCCTCACTACGGTTGTAAACACGCGACAGAGGATTGCCCGCGCCGTCCGTGTTGCGGCTCAAGAATTCGTCCGACGAAAGATAGCCGCGCGCATCGCGCCTGACGCGCGCCGCGTGCTCGCGCAGGTTGTCCAGAGACTCGCCGGTTAACCGGTGCGCCAGTCGCAGCCCCGCTTCCGTCCTGAGCAGGTGCGCGCCCAAGCGCCGGAGCACGCCGATGTTGACGCGGTAGTTGTAAGAGTCGCGGTGATACAGCATCACGACGGCGCGACCGCCGGGCCGCAGCACTCTGTGAACCTCGCGCACCGCGCGGCGCGTGTCCGGCGTGTGATGCAGTACGCCGTGCGAATAGACGAGATCGAAACTCTCATCCGCGAAGTCCAACGCTTCGGCATCGGCGACGCGGAACTCGCCGGGCAGGCCCTCCAACTCGAAGCGGCGGCGCGCGAGTCCGATGGCCGCCTCCGTCAAATCAACACCCGTGTAGATCGCGCCCGCGCGTGCGAACCGCGCGCCGTCCGTCCCCAGCCCGCAGCCAATCTCTAACACACGCAAATCCCGCGCTTCGTCAAAGCCAGCCGCGCCGGGGATGTGCCATTCCGTGCGATAGCGGTGCTCCTCGACGCGCTCGAAAAAGGCGCGCGTGCCCGTCTCGGCTTCCGCGAACTTCGTCCCGCACGGATTCGCCTGCCAGAAAGCGCGGACACGATCCTTCAAATTTTCACTCGCGTTGGACATGCGAAACCCGACGGGCGCAAAGGCTCGAACATTCGGCGCGTGTCTCTCAACGGGCGCACAGAGAGGAATCCACGCATCACACTAAACGGAGAAAGCTAACACGCGCCGCGCGCCACCGACAAGCGACGGTTGCGCGCCGCCGCGCCGCGTGAGCGTCGCCGCGTTCCGCTTGCGCGAAGTCTCCTGATTACTCTTTTCCTCCAACCGAAATAATGCGCTCAATGAGCTTTTTGTCGTCCGGCAGGAGGCCCGATTGGACGAGGCGCGGCGTCAGCATGCGCCAGTTCGGGTCGGCGGCGAAGACGCGTCGGAAGAGCGGGAGCGATTCCTCGACGCGGTTCATGTTGACGAGCGCGACGGCGTGCCAGTAGGTCATCTCGGCGTTGCCGGGCACGAGGCGTTCCGCCGCGCCGTACTCGCGCAGAGCGCCCTCGTTGTCCTTGCGCTCGACCGCCGCGTCGCCCGCATTCATGTGGTTGTAGGCACGCTGCAAAGTGACGAGCCGGCGCAACTCTTTGAGCGGTTCTGCCGAATCGTCCACGCGCAGGTCGAAGAGACGGTCGGCCCAAGGCCTGCCGGTCGGCTTGCCTGAAACGACGATGATCGCGGCGGACTGCCTTCCGCGTATGTCTCCGCCCTCGCCCTGCGCCGCGTCGAGCGCCGCCAGCATGCGCTCGGCCAGGTCGCCCTTCGTCGCCTCGAACGCGCGAGACATCGCAGGCCACACCCTCTCGTTCGCCATCAGGTTGGCCTGCACGGAGTAGTCTCTGCCGACGAAATGGCCTGCGGCCTGTATGCACTTCGCGCCGGTGTGCGCGGCGACGCGGCCTCCTGCGTCAATCATCGCGACCTGCCGCACATCCGCGCCCGCATCGCCCGCGAGGAGCGACTTCAAGGCGTCGGGCGCGCTCCGTCCCGCGCGTATCAGGTCGAGGCCGAGCTTGCCGTATGAAGGCTCTACGAAAGATTGCGTGGCGATAGCGCCGACGCCCGCCTCTGCCCACGGCACCAACTGCCCCACGGAGAACCAGTGCGACTGCACGGCCACGCCCAACTCGCCCGTCGCCGCGTCGCGCGCCACAATCGAGAAGGTATGCACGGGACGCAGAGGCCGCGCCGCGTCGCCGCGCGACAACTCTGCCGCGCCCCGCGCTACGGCACTACTGCGCGCACGCCACGACATCGCCAGCAACGTCGCCGGTACGAGCGCGACCATCAACGTCAATATCAGCATTCGTCTCATCTCTCTCCTTTCAGACGTAAGACGAGCATTCCCGCCCGTCCCGCGTTGCTAAAAAGCCCACATCCCCTGCACGAAGACGCTCACGAAGAGCGCCAGAAACAATAGCGACCAGACCGTAATCGCGGCCTTCCAGAGAGGACGCCGCGCCGCCGCTCGCGCGAAGAGAATGTAGATGGGAAACATGATTAGAGTGTAGCGCGGCACGCTCAGGACGAACTTCGTGCTCGCCCACAAAAGCCAGTTGCAAGTCATCCAGACGGCGTAGGACGCGCGCAGCTTGAACCAACTCCACACCGTGCAGCCGAGGCCAAGCAGGAGGAAAAAGAGTTCTTGCCATCCGACCATCTGCGACTCGAACGGTGCGCGCCCCTGAAATGACTTCCACACGTCGCCGATTCCGACCCAGGGCCAAGCGAGCGTCTTCGCCCAGTGCTCTTTTTGCACCCGGAGAAACGCGAAGGGGTCGCCCGCGACGTGCGCGTTAATCAAAAGGTAGACGCAGAAGCCGGCGCACGCGAACGCGATCCACAGCCACTCCCAACGCCACTTGCGCCCCTCGTTCCTGAATTGCGCGAACGCCTCCGCGCCGAGCGCGGGGACGAGCATCAATCCGTTCACGCGCGTCATGCTTGCCAGCGCGCACAGCAGACCGGCCAGAGGCCAACGCCTTCTGCGCGCCGCGAGAAACGAGCCGAGCGCGAGCGCCAGAAACAAACTTTCCGTGTAGCCGACGTGCAGAAAATAACTCGTCGGGAAGACGAGCAGGAAGAAGACCGCGCCGCGCGCGACCGCTTCCGTCTCGTCGAGCGCCGCGAGACGGCGCAGCAACAGCCCTGCGGCCACGGACGCCAGCGCCGAAACGAAAAACGCGCTCAACAGTTCGTCCCCGAAGGCGTAGGCGCACAGTCGCACCAGCCAGGGGTAGAGCGGGTAGAAGACGATCCACTCGCTGTGCTCGCCCGTCGCGACGTAACCTTCTCGCGCGATGTCGAGGTAGTGCGGCGCGTCCCAGCGATTCCAGATTGACAGCCAGTCGGATGCGGCGAGGCTCTGGTTCTTTAAAATCGTGTACGCCTGCACGCCGTAGACGAGGACGAGCAGCTTGACGACGAGCACGAGCGCCGCCGTCTGACGATCTGGATGAGTGTTGAAATCGCCGCGACCCGGAGCGCGCTCCGTCTCCAACGGCGTGCGTGTGTCTGGCTGCTTCGTTTTCATGCCTGGGCGCGCGAATCCTTGTCAATAAATTCGCGATGCCACATCTCCAGCGTCAGCAGTTGAAGGACTTGCTGGTTGTAATCTTCGCGGCCACGCTGGTTCGCCTCGACGACGCGCCGCACCTCTGCGGGACGAAACAGGCCGCGACGACTGACCATCTCTTCCGACAGCAACTCGTCAATCAGAGGGCGCAGGGGGCCGCGCAGCCACGCGCGGATGGGCGCGCTGAAGCCCGCTTTTTTGCGCCACACCACGTCGCGCGGCAGAAGCTTTTCGGCGGCGCGCTTCAGAATGTACTTACGCTTCAGCCCGCGCAGCTTCAGTCGCGGCGGCATCCGCGCGGCGAGTTCCACCAGTTCGTGATTGAGGAGCGGCACGCGCACTTCGAGCGTCGCCGCCATCGAAGTCTTGTCCGTGTAGGCGAGGTTGAGGCACGGCAGAAAAGTTTTCAGGTCGAGATACAGAAGCCGGTTGAGCGGCGCGGCTCCGGCGCAACGTGCGAAGTGGCGGCGATGATATTGGTAGGCATCCATCGCGCGCGTCGCCTCGCGCAGTTCGTCGCTGTAGAGATCGTGTTTCGCGTCGTCCGTAAAATACGTGCCGAAGCCGAGGTAGCGATCCTCGAAACCGAGCGCGGCGCTGCGGGCGAACTTTTTTGTGTTCCGCAACGGCGCGGTCAGGCGTCCCGGCAGGCCGCCGGGCAGCGCGCGTGCGAGTGCGCGCATCGCCGGACGACGCAGAGCGAGCGGCACGGGGTCGAGCGCGCCCGCCAAATTCATCGCCATCTGGCGCGGGTAGCCCGCGAAGACTTCGTCGCCGCCCATCCCTGAGAGCATCACCGTCGCGCCCGCTCGCGCCATCCGCGAGACGAGATAACTGGAAATCGCCATGTCTATCACCGGCATCTCCATGTGACGGACGAGCAGAGGCAGAAGCTCCGCCACCTCCGGCCTGAGCATCATCTCGTGATAGTCGGTATCGAGCAGCCGCCCGACGCGACGCGCCCAGCGCGCATCGTCGGGGATGATGTCGTAGCGCAAATCCTCCGGCTCGATGCCGACGAGCGGCACGTCCGCGACCATCTCCATACGGACGACGCGCTCCAGAGTTTCGAGGACGCGCTCGCGCCAGCACTCTTCGCTCCGCCCCTCTTCGATCTCGTTGAACGACACGTCCCACCACTCGCGCACGCTCACGTCGCCGTCGCGCCACGTCAGGCAGTGTCCGGGCGGAAGCTGCCGTATGTCGCGGAAGAGCGTCTGCGGGTCGGGCGTCCACAGAAACGTCAGTTGTTGATGCAGGCCCTCCGGGTCGAGCGCGGCCCTGACCAGGCCGGACGCGAGAATCGCCTTCGCCTCGGACGCGAACAGGAAAGACTCGCCCGCGCCTCTCTCGCCGCGCACGAGCGAATAGTAGAGCGGCTTGACGCCGAGGCGGTCGCGCACGAGCAAGAGCGTCCGCTCGCGCGTGTCCCACATGGCAAACGCGAACATCCCGTTCAGGCGCGGCAGGCAGCCCGTGCCCCACACGGCGAACGCCGCGAGTAAAACTTCCGTGTCCGTGTCGGTGCGAAAGCGTTGGCCGCGCGTCTCAAGCTCGCGACGCAGCTCTCGATAGTTGTAAAGCTCGCCGTTGTAGGTGACGACGTAGCGCCCGTCCGCCGACCACATCGGCTGATGCCCCGCCGCGCTCGTGTCAATAATCGCCAGCCGGCGGTGGCCGAAACAGACGCGCCGCCCGTCGCCGTCAATCGGCTGGGAAGTCCACACACCCTCGTCGTCGCGCCCGCGATGCTCGATTGCCTTCAGCATCGCGCCGATGCGCGCTTCAGGTTGTTGACCGATGAGTCCGGCGATGCCGCACATATTGTATAGAGTCCGAAGTCGTGGCCTGAAGTTTCAGGGTCAGAGTCTTACTCATGTTGCTTCCGACTTCTAACGACGCGCCTTCTCTTCAAGTTTTTTAACGATCAAATCGCTCACCCACTCGGCGCGTGCGTCCCACGTCCCGCCAATCATTGACGCCTGGCGCGCGCGCCCGGCTTCCGTCCCCGTCTCCTGCAAAGCATCTTCAATCAGTCTCATAAAATCCTCGCGGCTACGTGCGATGCGAAGCACGTCTTTCAAGTGCTCGTATTCGGGGAGCGGCGAGATGACGACTGGCTTTCCCGTCGCGAGATATTCGCGCACCTTGATGGCCGAGCCGTAAGAAGTGAACGCCTGCTCGGTCTCCCACGGCAGCACGCATACGTCGAAGCCGGCGGCGTAGCGCGGCAGTTCGTCGTAAGCGACCGGCGGGAGAAAATGCACGTTCGGCAGATTCTCAATCTCCATCCCACGCGACTTGTTGCCGATGAATACCCACTGCCAACGGGGGCGCTCGCGCGCCGCGCGCCGGACGAGTTCCTGATCCACGAGCCACGTCTCGATGGCCCCGAAGTAGCCGAGGCGCGGTCGCGGGATGCTTTCAACTTCCGGCGCGACTGTAAGCGCGCCCTCCACGCCGACGCGCGACCAGTGGTCGAAGTCAACCGCCTGCTCCAAAAGATACGAACGCTCACGCCCGCGATCCGCTTCTTCCAGCAGCTTGCGCCCCGAATAGAGAATGATGTCGGCGCTGTCAATCGCGCGCTCGTGCAGACGCCGGATGGCCGACGGGTCGGTCGCGTGATCCATCGTGTTCGCGTCGTACTTGTCCGACACCTGATAAATCACCAGCGACTCGTCGAACTGCCCCACCATCCCGGCGGCGGTCGGAATCGCGATCCACAGTATCGGCTTCGTCAAACCGCGCCGGCGCGCGAGCAGGCGAATCTGCGCCGCCAGCAGGTGACGATTCGCCCAAAGCAGTGCGCGGCTGCCGAAGAAAGGCAGGCTCGCCGGCGAGACGACCGTGATGCCCTCCTCCGTCTCGCGCGCCAGCTTCGCGTAGCTGCGTAATTTGCGCGCCACGCGCGGCAGCAAATCCTTGTGCGCGAGCGAGGGCAGCCCCATCGAAATCGAGTTGACGAAGATAACGCGGTTGCCCGCCCGCGCGAACCTCTTCATCAAATGGTTCTTCGAGTGCGGGTGGTGATACCACCAGTCCTCGCCGCCGAAACAGATCACGGAACAATCTTTAATCACGCTTGACACAGAGATCAGGCCGCGACGACTGAATAGCACGAGAGACGCGACCGAGTTAAATTTGAATGAGGATTATATGCCAGAATCGCGCCGAACACCTTCGCTACGGCATGCGCTGTGAGGTTAAGTTTGAAGCAGGGGAGCAGGTTGTTCGCACACCTCGACGAATCGGTGGAGCGCAGGGGTTCGTTTTTGAGATGACCATGCCGGCAATTCCTGTTGTAATGTTGCTTTGAATCAGACTGCCGCCGGTTCGACTGTTGTCCGCCGCGTCGTGAATCTTCGCAGGAGCGTCGAGTTTGAAGATACTGCTCATCGGCTCGTACCCGCCACCGCTCGGCGGCGTCGCCGTCTTCATCAAGAGGTACAAGCGAAAGCTCGAAGGCGAGGGGCACACGGTTGACGTGCTCGATCCGACGCAACTCTCGAAGAGAGATTTTTACCCGCGACTGTTCCGCGCGCCTTCGAGGGGCTACGATCTCATCAGCCTGAGCTTCCCTTCGTTTCACATGATGATGGTGCTGCT
>JAIVJG010000047.1 GCA_020200155.1 Acidobacteriota bacterium
CGCGATGAACGAGATGTCTTTCCTGCTGCCGCAGTTCCTCAAGGACGGGCGCGGCAAAATTGATACTTACTTCACGCGCGTCTACAACCCCGTCTGGACGAACCCGGACGGCTTCAGTTGGATTGAAGCTCTGACGGATGAAAATCTCGTCGGCTGCCACGTCGCGCTGACGCCTGTGTGGAGCGAGACGGCTTACTTCGCAGACTACATCCTCCCGATGGGACTCGGCTCCGAGCGCCACGACATACATTCTTACGAGACGCACGACGCGCAGTGGCTCGGCTTTCGCCAGCCCGTTTTGCGCGCCGCGCGCGAGCGTCTGGGCGAACAGCAAACGGACACGCGCGCGACGAATCCCGGCGAGGTCTGGGAAGAAAATGAATTCTGGCTCGAACTCTCGTGGCGCATAGACCCTGACGGGCATTTAGGCATCCGGCAGTTCGTCGAATCGAAAGAGCGACCCGGCGAGCGTCTCGGCGTGGACGAATATTACGCCTACGTCTTCGAGAATTCCGTGCCGGGACTGCCTGAGCGAGCGGCGGCGGAAAATCTGTCGCCGCTCGAATTCATGCGTCGCTACGGCGCGTTCGAGGTGCGTAAAAAAGTCGGCGCGATTTACGAAGAGCATGTGCCGGTGGACGAGTTGGAAGACCTTCGCGTGGATCGCTTCGGCAGAGTTTACACTCGAACACCGAAGCCGGCCTCGCCCAACATCGTGCCCATCCCGACGCCCGACGGCGACGCGGACGGGCGGCGCTTCGTCGGCGTGCGCGTGGACGAACAACTCCTGCGCGGCTTCCCGACGCCGAGCGGGCGGCTCGAATTTTATTCCCGCACGCTCGCCGACTGGGGCTGGCACGAATACAGCACGCCCGTCTACATCAAGAGCCACATTCACCCGGACAAGCTCAATCCGGGGCAGACCGTGCTCATCTCAACCTTCCGCCTGCCGATGCAGATTCACACGCGCAGCGCGAATGCGAAGTGGCTGAACGAAATCGCGCACACCAACCCGCTCTGGATTCACCCGAAGCATGCCGCCGAGTTGAAGCTTCGCACCGGCGACCTCGTGCGCGTCTCGACGGAGATCGGCCACTTCGTCGTCCGCGCGTGGGTCACGGAAGGCATTAAGCCCGGCATCGTCGCGTGCAGTCATCACATGGGACGCTGGAAGTTGAAAGATGCCGGCGAGCGGCAGATGATGGCGACCGTCTCGCTCGAACACGCGAATGAGCGCTGGGGCTTGAAACGCGAAAGCGGCGTCAAGCCATACGAGTCGAGCGACGCCGACACCTCGCGCATCTGGTGGACGGACGTGGGCGTCCATCAAAACCTGACCTTCCCCGTCCACCACCGCCTGCCTCTCGTCGAAGTGATGAATGCGGATTGATGAATGAAGAGAAGCGCCTGCCTTCAATTCATCATTCATCATTCCGCATTCATCATTTAATTCTATGGAACTCTTCCGCGCTCTCGCCGTGCTGGCCGAACCTCCCGACGGGGCGGAGGCCGCGCGCGTGGCGGAGGCTCTGGGCTTGGGCACGCCGCCCGGCGCGAGCGAGTACACAGAGGCTTTCATCTTTCAACTCTACCCTTACGCCTCCGTCTATCTCGGCGCGGAGGGCATGTTGGGCGGCGAGGCGCGCGCGACGATTGCGGGCTTCTGGCGTGCGTTGGGACAGACGCCGCCGACGGAGGCCGATCACCTGTCCGTCCTGCTTGCGCTGTACGCGCGCCTTGTCGAGTTGGAAGAAGGCGAGCGCGACGAACGACGGCGCGCGGGCTGGCGCGGCGCACGCAGGGCGCTGCTGTGGGAACATCTACTGAGCTGGCTGCCTGCCTATCTCTCAAAGCTCGCCGGCATCACCCCGCCTTTCTATCGCCGCTGGGGAGAGTTGCTGACGGCGGCGCTCATGGAAGAAGCTGAGGCCGTCGGGCGGCAGGAATTACTTTCGACTCACTTGCGCGAAGCTCCGCCCCTCGTTGATCCGCGTGTGGCCGGGGCCGAAGACTTTTTGCAATCGCTGCTTGCTCCTGCGCGCAGCGGAATGATTCTGACGCGCGACGACTTGAACCGCGCGGCGCGACGCCTCGGCCTCGGCTCAAGAATCGGCGAGCGCAAATTTATCCTGAAGGCGTTGCTCGGCCAGGACGCACGCGCGACGCTCGGCTGGCTGGCCGAAGAGGCCGACGGTTGGGCGACTCTCCATCAGAAATATCGCGCGCCGCTCGGCGCGGTCGCGGAGTGGTGGGAAGAGAGAGCGAGAGATGCAGCCGCGCTGCTGGATGAGCTTAAAGAGAACGCTGGTGAAGTGGCGTAGCTCTGAAGAGAACTGTCAGCGAATCCGGCAAGTAGGTTTTAGCCTCGCCAGTGGTTATTTTCATTTGTCCCTACGGGACATCAAACAGCTTCAATCCGCGCCGTTGCGCGCCAGACAGTCTCTCAAGAAACGCGTCGCGGCTGATCTCCTTCGCGCCGAGCGTTTCCATGTGCGGCGTCATCACCTGAATGTCGAGCCAGTCGAGGCCGCGCGTGCGGAGGTGTTCGATTAAAAACAGGAGCGCGAGTTTCGAGGCGTTGGGGCGGAGGTGAAACATACTCTCGCCGGCGAATGCGCCGCCCGCGTCCACGCCGTAGACGCCGCCGACGAGCGCGTCGTCCTCCCACGCCTCGACGCTATGCGCGTGGCCGAGGCGGTGAAACTCGCAGTAGCCGCTAATCATCGCCGTCGTAATCCACGTTCCGTCCTCGTGCGCGCGTTTGACGGCGGCGCAGGCGCGAATCACAGAATCGAAGGCACGGTCAATCGTGAAGCGTAAGCTTGTGCGCCGCCGCTCCCTCGACAGGCTGCGCGGGACGTGCAGTTCGTCGAGTTCGAGAATCGCGCGGCGGGCGGGCGAGAACCAGAGCAGCGGGTAGCCTTCGACCGGCCACGGAAAGATGCCGTGCGTGTAGGCTTCGAGCAGAAAGTCCGGGCGCGGTTTGCCGCCGACGGCGACGATGCCTTCGGGCGTGGCATCGCGCGGGTCTGGAAAGTTTACCGTAGCCATCCGTCTCAGGATAAAAGGCGAAGGTGAAAAGGTAAAAGGCAAAAGCGAAGACGCCTGCTTTTCCCTTCACCTTTGACTTTTTACTTTCGCCTTCTCTTCCGCCCTTTGCCTTTTGCCCTCCGCCTTCTAAACTTGTCCCATGTCGGAGCAGGAGTACGGATATGACGAGGAGGTCGCCACCGAGAGCCGTGAGAAACTGAAGAAGCCCCCGCTCTACAGTGTGCTGCTGCACAACGACGACTTCACGACGATGGAGTTTGTCGTCCACGTCCTGCAAACGATCTTTCAGAAGTCCGAGTCCGACGCCGTCCGCGTGATGCTCGCGGTGCATCTAGAGGGCGTCGGCGTCGCGGGCGTGTACACTTACGAAGTCGCCGAGATGAAGCGGGAAAAAGTGATGAGTCTCGCACGCGCCAGCGAGTACCCTCTGCTGTGCACGCTGGAAGAAGAACTGGGGGCTAGTGAATAGTAAATGGTGAATGGTGAATAGAAAGAACCGGGGTTATCTATTTACCATTTACTATTCACTATTTACCGCTTTGAAATGATTACGAAAGAACTGCAAGCCACGCTGAACGTCGCCGTGATGGAGGCCATCAAACGCCGCCACGAGTTCGTGACGCTCGAACACCTGCTCTACGCGCTGCTTCACGAGAAGACGGGCGGCGATGTCGTGCGGCATTGCGGCGGCAACGTCGGGACGCTCGTGCGCGAACTGGAAAAGTTTTTCGGCGAGAAGATGGAAAGCATCCCTGCGAAGAGCAACGACCTGCCGGAGCACACAGCGATGTTCCAGCGCGTCGTCGAGTATGCGTTGCTGCAAGCCGAAGGCTCAGGGCAGGAGGAGATTAACGGCGGCAACGTCCTCGCCGCTTTGTTTCAGGCCGAGAAGTCGCACGCCGTCTACCTGCTCAGGAAACAGGGCATCACGCGTCTCGACGTGCTCAACTACATCGCGCACGGCATCTCGAAAATTTCGGACGAAGGGCTTGCCGTGGAAGGCGGCCAGACGGGATTCGAGGCCGACGACGCGCAGGAGGCGCGCGACCCGCTCGCGGCCTACACCGTCAACCTCGTCGAACGCGCCGCCGCCGGCTTCATTGATCCGCTCATCGGTCGCGCGCCGGAACTACTGCGTACCATTCAGGTGCTCTGCCGCCGCCGCAAGAACAATCCCATCTACGTCGGCGACCCCGGCGTCGGCAAGACCGCGATTGCCGAAGGCCTCGCGCTCAAGATTCAACAGGGCGACGTACCCGAAGCCCTGAAGGGCGTGGAAGTTTACGCGCTCGACATGGGCGCGCTGCTGGCGGGGACGAAGTATCGCGGCGAGTTCGAGCAGAGACTCAAAGGTGTCATCGGTGCGCTGAAGAAGAAGCCGAACTGCATCCTCTTCATAGACGAGATACACACCATCGTCGGCGCGGGCGCGGTCTCCGGCGGCTCGATGGACGCCTCGAACATCATCAAGCCTGTGCTCGCTTCCGGCGAGATACGCTGCATCGGCTCGACCACCTACCCCGAATACAAGGCGGCGTTTGAACGCGACCGCGCGCTCGCGCGTCGTTTCCAGAAAATCGAAATCGGCGAGCCGAGCGTAGAGGAGACCGTGCAGATTCTTCAGGGTCTCAAGAGCTACTACGAGGAGCATCACGGCGTGCGCTACACGGACGACGCGCTGCGCGCCGCCGCAGAGCTTTCCGCCAAGCACGTCCACGACCGCTTCCTCCCGGACAAGGCCATAGACGTGATGGACGAAGTGGGCGCGATGATTAAACTCCTGCCGGCGAGCGAGAGGCCGGAGGCCATCGGCGTCCACGAAATCGAACTCGTCGTCGCGCGCATCGCCAAGATACCTGCGCGCACAGTGGGCGGTTCAGAGCGCGACCGTCTGAAAAATCTGGAAGCCGAACTGTGCTCCGTCATCTACGGGCAGGATCATGCCATCACGCAGCTCGTCAACGCGATCAAGCTCTCGCGCTCCGGCCTCGGCCACCCCGATAAGCCCATCGGCTCGTTCCTCTTCTCCGGCCCGACGGGCGTCGGCAAGACTGAACTCTCGAAACAACTCGCCCACTCGCTCGGCGTCGAATTCCTGCGCTTCGACATGAGCGAATACATGGAACCGCACACCGTCTCGCGACTCATCGGCGCGCCGCCCGGCTACGTCGGCTTCGATCAGGGCGGCCTGCTCACAGACGCCATCAACAAGACGCCCTACGCCGTCCTCGTCCTCGACGAAATCGAGAAGGCGCACCCCAACCTCTTCAACATTCTCTTGCAGGTGATGGATCACGCGTCCCTGACGGACAACAACGGCAAGCGCGCTGACTTTCACAACGTGATCCTGATTATGACCACGAACGCGGGCGCGCGCGAGATGAGCGACGCGCACATAGGCTTTCAACAACAGGGCGCGGGCAACGCCGTCGGCACGGGCAAAGGGCGCGGCGCGATTGAGCGCACATTCAGCCCTGAGTTCCGCAACCGTCTCGACGCGTGGATTGCCTTCGAGCCTCTGAGCTTCGAGACTACCGAGCGCGTCGTGGACAAGTTCATCGGTGAACTGCGCGCGCAACTCGTAGAGAAACGGGTGGAGATCGAACTCACTGAATCCGCGCGCCGCTGGCTCGCAGAACACGGCTACGACCGGCAGTTCGGCGCGCGTCCGATGGCGCGTCTGATTCAAGAAAAGATTAAAGCGCCGGTGGCCGAAGAGATTCTGTTCGGCAAGTTACAAGAGGGCGGCAGCGTCCTGATTGATGAGCAGAATGAAGTGCTTCAACTGCAATTTAACAACACTTGACGTGCATATCAGTAGTGGAAGTTGAGAGAACTACTTTCGGAATAGACTATGTCGTGGGAATGCTCTAGCGCGATTTTTGATGCATCTCTCGGCGTAGTGTTTTTAGCTGTCGCCTTTACTAAACGCTGGCGCAGGTTCTTAACGAGGTTGAATCCTTATAGCATCAAGATATTGGTGATAGTGGTATCGGTAATGCTTGGGCTGATGGAACTGTACGTAGGTCTTATGAAGCTGATGGCAGGAAAGTGCCGCTAATGTTGAAGCGAAAGATCAGCAACACACTGTCATCCCACTGCCACCTTTCCAGACCCACAATAATTCCGATGCTTTGCTGCTCATCATGCAGTTGTAATGGAGGGGTGCTGATGCACACCCCTCCAACCTACCTTATCATTCGTCGGCTTACTTCTTGCCGCCGGGGTTTGATTTGCTCGCCAGTGTCTTCTTGAACTCCACGAAGTACTGCTGCATCGTGACGGGCAGGTAAACCTCTTCCGTATCCCTGTACTCCATCCCCTTCGTCACGGCCCAGCGCGCGATCCACGAGTCGCCGCGCTCGCCCGTGTAGGTGTCGGGCAGGCTGTATGCTTCGTCCTTCATGGCCTGCTCCATCGTGACGAACGAGTAGCCGCGCCGCTTCAACATCGCGGCGAGATCGTCGAAGCAGTCTGCGTTGAGCGCGCCCGCCGTGAGCATCAAGACCTGCGGAAACTCTCGCCCGACGACCTCGCGCGAGTATGCCTCGTAGAACTCGAACATGCGCTCCATGTAAGGAATGTACTCGGCGTGAATGCGCTCCACCGTCGCCGTGTCTTCGCGCCGCAGTGCTTCGAGATACGCGCGCGAGAAGAGCCAGTCCATGTTGTCAATCGTGACGGGATGAATCTGGTAGCCGCGCTCGCGCAGGAATTTTTCCGTCCCCTGCTTGGCGTCGAGGGTCGAGCCGGTGTTCAGGTACGGGTAGCTGAAGTAACGCAGACGCTTGCCGCGCTCGCGCGCGAGGTCGCCAATGATTTTTTCGCCGCGCAACACCTCCGCCTGAAAGTCGCCCTGGGAGGCGTGGTAGAGACTCGTGTGCCTGTAAGTCTCGTTGCCGAGTTCGTGCCCCGCGTCGAGCCATTCACGCAGCAGGCCGACGCGCGCATCGTCCACGCCCCCTTCTTCCCTGTAGAGCCGCGACTCGTTGACGAACGCGACGGCCTCTATCTTGTTCGAGGCGAGACTCCGCATCAGCTTGTGCGTCTTGTTCGCGAGCCGACCGTTATCATAGACGTTATTGCCGGGGAAGTTGACGAACGTGACCGCCACTTCGCGACGAGGGCGTCGCGCGTTCGCGTCCCTTTCGGAATTGCCGGGAGCGTCTCCCGCATTGGCGAGCGCGCCCGCGCCCGCCAGCAAACCGCACAGCATCAGGACGAGGGCCGCGCACGCCAGCACGGACGAGCGTTTGTTTGAAGGAGTCTGGACTTTAACAAGGCGTTGAATTCTTCGCATGAGTGAACCTCCGTTGGCTGCGAGCGCCAGCGCAGGCGTGTGGCCGCGCCGCTGGCGAAGGGTTTCGAGTGCGGCGAGTGCACGCGCGTAGATGAGCACGTCGCCGGTGGCCGCGACCGCGATGTCGTCGCACGCGTGCTCGCGCTCGGCGCGCACACGCCGCGACAACCACCACACGGCGGGGTGGTAAAAGAGCAATGTCTCGACCGTTGTTTGTAAAAGATTGACGAGGTAGTCGTAACGCCGGACGTGCGCCAGTTCGTGCGCGAGCAGCGCTTCGAGTTGAAGGGGAGAGAGTCCGGTCAGCGCGCTCGCGGGGATGAGCAGCATGGGGCGCAGCCAGCCGATCACCGTCGGCACTTCGACCAGCGCCGACTCGCAAAGCCTGACGGGACGCGACACGCGCAGTCGTCCCGATAAGCGCAAGAGAGTTTCCCTGCATTGCCCCGCCAGTGGCCGCGCGCTACGCCTGAGCCGCCGCACGCCCACGCACCCGGCGGCGAAGCGGAGCAACAGCAACGCGACGCCGCAGAGCCACACGACAACCAGTCGGGGCAGCAAAGTTGTGAAGCGCTCTCCGGCCCAGTCTTGCAGAGCGGAAGCGGATGATTCCGCCTGCGATGTCTCGCCCGTTGCGTCCGGCACCGGTGCGAGTTGTTCATGCTTCGTACCCGAACGCGCCGGGACTCGATTCGTCATCGCGCCGTCCTTCAACTCTCTTCCGCCCGTGAAGGGCATCTGAGAGAAGCTAAAGACGAAGCAGCCGGTCGCGATTGGCAGAATGAGTGCCAGCGCCAGCGCGATGCACGCCAGCGCGTAGCGCGTCCCGGCGGCGGAATTCTTCAGCACCACGGACGCGAGGGCGAACAGCACCGCCACCAGCGCGCACTGCCAGAGCGAGTGCAGGAGCGCCCACCCGATTGCCTGATATATCGGTTGCGCGAAAAGCGTTTCAGGTGTCATCGCCCTCCACCTCCTTCAAGCTCGTCCAGCAGCTTTCTGATTTCAGAAAGCTCGTCCGCCGAAGCCTTCTCGGAAGAGAGCGCCTGCATCACGAGCTTCGTCGCCGAGCCGTCGAAGGCTCTCTGAAGCAGGTCGCCGACGAGTTGCCTCTGCGTCTGCTCCTCGCGCACGCGCGGCTTGTAGACGTGCGCTCGCTCGCGCTCGTCCCGCACGACGAGGCCCTTCTCCGACATGATCTGCATCAGCTTGAGAATCGTCGTGTAGCCGAAGTCTTTGCTCCGGCTGTGGTCTTTGAAAACCTCGCGCACGGTGCTCGGCCCGCGCCGCCACAGCACTTTGAGAATTTCGAGTTCCGCGTCGGTCGGGCGCGGCGGATCGGATTTGGGCATCGCTGTCACCTCTCAGAAACTTGAGCCGCGCACAAGATACTACGAAGAGATTCGTATTGTCAACGAAAATCTTCGTACTTCCCGTGCCGGCATGGGGGATGATGAAATTAAAGCTTTAAACGGTGGTCTGAACGCGAGGAGTTCACCAGCGATGATAAGCCGGGTGGCCGGGTTTGACGGCGACAAAGATTCCGCGACAGGTGGCGCACACCTTCTCGCCTGCGAGGAGTCGCGCCTCGACGATGGCGCGGTCGTCTGTTGATTCGACGACAATGGCGGTCAGCGTGAGTTTCGTGTCCGAAGGCGTGGGGCGCAGGAGCTTGATCGAGTAGTCTGCTGTGACGGTGCAGGGCGGGCGCTCCGTGCCCGCGCGCCGCATGAGATGCCAGGCGGCGGCCCAGTTCGAGTGGCAGTCGAGCAGAGTGCCGATGATGCCGCCGTTGAGCATGCCGGGATAGGCTTCGTACTGCGCTTCGGGCGTCCACTCCGCGACCACTTCGTCGCCGCCGGACGGGAAGCTGCGAATGTGCAGGCCGCGTGAACTGGCGGGGCCGCAGCCGAAGCACGCGCTGCGCGGCGAGTAGAGTTCCTGAAGACTCTGTTCGGACATATCTCTTCGATGAGTTAATCAATCGGCGGGTCGCCCGCAGTGGCCGGCTCGCCCTTGTGATTGGCGGCGCGGATGATGCCGCTCTCGTCCACGAAGAACGAGCGCCGCCCTGTCTTGCCGTATTCCTTCGGCGTGGCGGTCGTTTCGTATTTGTCGCCGGAGGTGGTGAGTTGAATCTTGTAGTCGCTACCCGCCAGATAATTTTTATCGAGCAGCTTCTGCGCCTGAAGTTGTTCGAGCGTGCCGAACTTGCCTTCTCCCTTTGTCGTCTTGAACGTCTCTTCTGCGTCGCGGATGCGACTGAGAACGAAGAGCGCCATCATCTCGCCCCTCTGGACGGGCGCGTCCTTTATTCCGAACGCGAAGCCTGCGGCGTAAGCCTTGATGAGGTCGAGCGGCAGGCGCACTTCATGCAGCACGTCACCGCCCTCGTCGTTGGCGGCATAGGTCGCGGCCTGCGGAGCGACGTTCAGGCCGGAGAGCATCGCGTGGAGCACGGGGTCTGTGATGTCTTCGGCGCGACGCTTGTAGTCGTCCAGCATGTTCTTCATCAGCATCTCAGAGACGAAGACCTGCGCGAGTTTCTGTCGCGGCTGCCAAGCGCCGGAGTCGCGAAAGCCGGCGCGTGTGGCGAGCGTCTGCTGCGACTGGTAAGAGTCAACGACGCGGCGGACTGAGGGCGCGTCCTCGCCCGCGACGAGGAAGTTGTTGACGAAGGCGATGGTGACAGACCCGTAGCTCTGGATTTCAAAGTCCCCGCGCTTTTCCGTCTTCCCTCCCGCGCCGGGCGCGGCGACGCCGAGCAGGGCCAGCGCCTTCGGCAGGATCGAGCGTATCTTGTCAGGGTTGTTGAGGGCGATGAGCAAGACCGGCCCGGCCTTCGCCTCGACATCTTTCGCCTCACGCCCCTTGTTGAACTTCGGCGTCGAGTCGAACCACGAGAGCGGCAGAGCGACGGCCACCTCGTTGCCGAGCGAGGGCAGCAGGTCGTCCTTGATTTTGAAGCCGAGTAGTTTTTCCACAGCCTCGATTGACTGCTCGGCGTCGGCGGGTTTCGGCGTGGCTCCGCCGGTTTTCGGGGCGCTCACGTCAACGTCTTCGTCCACGGGTACGCCACGCTTGTTAAGTCCGGCAAGCATCGCGTCGTAGATGCGCGGCCAGTCGAGAGACGTGCTGACGAAGATGTCCGTGTCGGCGGACGCGATTGTCGGACTGTCGGGGACGATCTGCGGGCCTGCGATAAGGGCGGAGATGAAGGGGACGACGTTCGGAGGTTCGCCCGAAGCGTTCGCCACCAGAGCGCGCACCGCGATGGCGTCGCCCTCCAACGCGACTGCGACGCCGAGCGCCTGCGGAGTGTGCGATCCGCCGTCCCACAGCGAGCTGCCCAGCATTACCATCAGCATCCCCATCTGATCGGCGGAGACGGCGCGCGGAGGCGGCGGAGTTTCCTGACCATTCTCCGTGTTAGCCGTCGCCAATTCTTTGTCCGCCTCAGACGGCTCGCGGAGAATTCCGGCGGGGTCAAGCGTTTGCGATTCGACCGGCTTAATCTCAGGCGAGGAACTCTCGACCGGCGCTGGCAGATCGCCTGTCATTGGCACGGGCTGCACCATTTCAAGCAACTCAGATGATGGGTCGCCATCTTTCCACGGCTTGTCTTTTCCAGTCCTCTCCTTTGTTTCGCGCTCGGCCTTCTCG
>JAIVJG010000048.1 GCA_020200155.1 Acidobacteriota bacterium
TGCATCGCGCCGTACAGGGTAAAGTCTTTATCGTTGATGCGTGAACCTGAAAGCCTTCTAATCACGATACGGGCGCACGCTCTGAGCCTCGCTGTCTCTTCCGCATCCTGCGTTCCCTTTAGTAACTCATCGGCGCGAGAGTACACCTGATAAAGTTCCGTCTGAGTCAGACGCTTCGCGCCGTGTTCCTGGATGAGGGTTAAGGCCGCGAGTCCGGCATTAGACAAAGCGCCGGACTCTCCGCCTATGCTCATGGCGCGGCGTAGAATATTAATCGAGCTTTCATAAACACCAAGCCGCGCCCACGCGACGCCTTGCACGGTAAAAGCGTCCGCAAGTAAGGCTGACTCGCCGCCCTTTTCCAGCGTTTGGATGGCGTCTCCGATAAGGCGGTTAGCTTCCCTGTACTTCTTCTCTGCAATAAAGACCCGCGCTCTAGTCTCGTCAACTTGCGCTAGTAGTCCAGCATCATTCAGCCTCGCCAGCACTCGACGGGCGCGGCCTAGGTGCGCGTGCGCCTGCTCATAACGGCCTAATTTGTAGAGTAAAAATGCGAGGTTGTTTTCGATTGAAGCGGCGTAGCGTTCATGCCCTGCCTGTTGGTAATGATAAATCGCGGCTGTGTATTCGAGGATAGCCTTGTCGAAGTAATCACTATGCCCCTCTATCGTGCCTAGCTTTTGGAGTGTGACGGCATACAGGTTGTGAAAGCTGCCTTTCAGAGCATGGCTTTCGCTTTCGTCCGGTATGTGCGCCGACTCTTTCAGGAGGTTGTGAGCATTGTTGTATCGGCCAGCCGCTATCTCGACTGTCACCCACCTTAAAAGAACTCTTGCCCTCAGTTCGGCCTCCGAGTCGGCAAGTTCCGTGAAGGCTCTTGTGAGCAATATTCGCGCCTCATCATACTCACCCGCTCGCCAGTAGCAGAGTGCGAGATCACTCCGTGCGATAGCCGCCCTGTTTATCTCTCCGAGACTTTCAAAGAGCGCAACGCTTTCGCTCATCAGGTCTTTAGCTTTATCCTGTGCACCCGTAACTTGTCGGCTCGCGCCTATCCAGCCGGATAATGCTCCGATCTGTAGCAACACTTCGGCGGCTGTCGTTTCTTCCAGCCCTTCGACATCCGGGCGGACTCCTATGCCCCGCCACAACTCGCCTAATGCCTCACGCGCGGCCTCATACTGCCCTCTGTGGATAAGGTCAGCCGCGACATGACAGCGCAAGCGCGCACGCTCGTCAGGAGTCAGTGAAGGGTTGCCTAGTTCCTTCAATCGCTCATCTGCTAAATTCATGTGAGGTAATCCTTTCTCTATGCTTCCTGTAATACGGCAAGCATGAAAAAACCGTCATTCCAGCGCGGGATATGACGGTCAAGCCAGTCGGTAATTTCATTAGCCAAAAGGAAAACAACAATGCGAAACATCCTCAGAGCTTCCGTGCTGCTAATAGTGCTTTCTGTCTCAGCGCGGGCGGGCATTATTCTCACCCCGCCCGCATCGCAACCGCCGCCCACTAGCACAGGCCAAGAGGCGACAGCAAACGGCGAGATACATAACCCTCTCACGATTGGCGAGACAGTGACAGTGGTTATGCTGTCTGCGCTCGCGGGCGTGCTGCCGCTTCTCTAAACTGCGCGCCAGTTTGAACTTTCCAAGCTGCCATGTGGCGGTCAAGTATAGTTGTGCTTTGTGAGAGTCGAGAGACGGGTGGACGCTCACGGCGCGAGAGTAACGCCGCTTGAAGCAGAATGCAATACTTTCGCAGCATACAAAAGAAGCATCACCCGTTCGTGCTCCAGAACACAGGCTCTGAAGGTTTAAGCTCTCGCTCGACGGCGACGGCGACGAAGCCCATCGTGTAGCGCGCGTTGATTTCAAGCAGAGGATGCAAGCCCCCGGAATGTTCGAGCGCGTCTATCCCGGCAGGCCCGTAGTAGCCCTCTGTGAAGAGACGCTCGCCGACGACGCGCGCGATTCTTTCGAGTTCGCGCAGGCGATGTGACGCGGGCGGGCGGGCGAGGATGTAGCCTCTGCCCGTGCCCGCGCCGTTCGTCTGCAAGTCGCTGACGCCCGGAATCTCGCACGCGCCGCCGTCTGAAATCTCCAGCACCACACCGTACTCACGAATCACGTCGAGCCACGGCTGAAAGATGAGACGCTCGCCTTTGTTCAAACGTCGTCGCGACCATTTCGCCTGCGGCTCGTCTATCGAAGGGCCTCTGCCCAGCACACGTTCGCGCGCGGCGAATCCGAACTGGCTCTTGATAACCCACTTGTCACCGGCGCGGGGGCAGGCGCGCGCGACTGCTTCCTGCAACTCCTCGAAGGTGGAGGCGACCGTCGCCCCCGGCAGTGCGATGCCGAGTTCCACTTCGAGCGCGTGGCTCCAGAGTTTTGAATTGACGCGCGCGACCGTCTCGAAGTCGAGAGGCCGGACGAGCGCGCCCGCCTCTTCGCCTGCGCACACGGCGCTCGGCGTCCAGCCCCACGGGGTGAAGACGCGTGCGGATTGATTCCCGGCACGCGACGGCGCGACGAGTTCCACTCCACGCCGCCGCGCCTCTGCTTTGAGCGAGTCGGGCCATGGTTCTTCCAACAACAACGCATCGCCGTGTCGTGCCAGCCATAATAGTTGCGGGGCGAGTCGCCGGTTGAGCGCGTCGGCGGGAGGGAGACGGCGGTACGTGCCGGCGGGATGTGCCAGCTCCATCTCGAAGTCCGCATTCATGTGCCAGAGCCTTGAATTCATGTGCGGGATAAAAATCCTGTGTGCGTACGCCTGAACCGTTCCGCGCACGCTAACGAACTATACCCGACGCTGTTATCATTGAAAGTTGAAATTCGGAGACGGCTTTGGCGACGACTCGGCTGTAGGCAAATTTTCTCACAGTAAACAGACATGCGACTGATTATCACCGAGAAACCTTCGATGGGCAGAGACGTGGCGGCGGCGCTCGGCGCGACGCGGCGTGGCGACGGCTTCATCGAAGGCCGCGACGACATCGTTACGTGGTGCGTCGGCCACCTCGTCGAACTCGACGAGCCGGAGGCTTACGACCCGAAGTTCAAGCAGTGGCGAATGGATTCGCTCCCCATCATCCCGCAGAGCTTTAAGTATCACCCGTCCGAAAGAACCAGTGACCAGTTCAAGATCATCAAGGAACTGCTGAAGGAGGAGCGCGTCACGCTCGTCGTCAACGCGGCTGACGCGGGGCGCGAGGGCGAGTTGATCTTCGATCTCGTCTACACGCTCGCGAACTGCCGGAAGCCCGTCCAGCGACTTTGGATTTCCTCTCTCACGCACGACGCGATTCTCGCGGGTTTTGATAATTTGAAGCCCGCAGGAGAGTACGCGGGGCTGCGAGACTCGGCCCACGCGCGCCAGCAGGCGGACTGGCTCGTCGGCATGAACGCCACACGCGCGCAGACCGTCAAGGCCAGACAGGCAGGGCACGACGGCGTCTATTCGCTCGGTCGCGTGCAGACGCCCACGCTCGCGCTCATCGTCGGTCGCGACCGCGAGATCGCCAACTTCGTGCCGACCGACTACTTCGAGGTGGTCGCTGACTTTCAGTCGCCTTCGGGCACGTATCGCGGACTCTGGTTCAACAAGGACGGCACGCGCTTCGACAAGAAGGAAGACGCCGAAGCTATTGCCGCGAAGGTCAAAGGCAGGGAGGGACGAGTTGAGAAGGTCGAGCGGAAGGCGGTCAAGGAACGCGCGCCGCTCCTCTACGACTTGACGACGCTGCAACGCGCCGCCAACGCGCGCTATGCCTTCTCCGCCGCGCGCACGCTGGAACTGGCGCAGACGCTCTACGAAAAAAAGTTCCTCACCTACCCGCGCACCTCTTCGCGCCATCTTTCATCGAGCGTCAACAAGGAGATTAAAGCGCACGTCGAGGCCGCGCGCGTAGGGCCTTACGTCGAGTTCATCGAAACGATACTCGCCAGAGGCAAGGTCTCGCTGACGAGCCGCCACGTGGACGACAGGAAGGTCACAGACCACCACGCCGTCATCCCCACGAAGCAGCGCATCGAGTCGTCCGCGCTCTCGCCCGACGAGAAACGGATTTACGATCTCGTGGCACGGCGTTTCCTCGCGGCCTTCTACCCGGACGCGGAGCTTGAGCGCACGACCGTCCTAACAGGCGTCGAGGGCGAGCGGTTCATCACGCGCGGGACGGTGGTACAGAAGGCCGGCTGGCGCGCGGTTGACCCGCCGGGCAGGGAGAAGAAAGCGGATGCGGACGATGACGCGGACGACGCGGAAGTGCCGCCGGTAAAAGCGGCGGAGCCGGTTGAAACGTTGAAGGCAGAGGCGCTGGCGAAGCAGACGAAAGCGCCGCCGCGTTATTCGGAGTCGAGTTTGCTCGGCGCGATGGAGACGGCGGGGAAGAAGGTTGAAGACGAGGAACTGCGGCTCGCGATGAAAGATTCTGGACTGGGGACGCCTGCGACGCGCGCCGCCGTCATCGAAACGCTGCTCAAGCGCGAATACGTCGTGCGCGAAAAGAAGTCGCTCGTGGCGACGCCGAAGGGCATCGCTCTGATCAGGATGCTGCCGTCGCCTGTGCTCAAGTCTGCGGAGCTGACGGGCAGTTGGGAGCGTAAGTTGTCGCTGATGGTGAGGGGCGAGTACGCGCGCGAACGCTTCATGGACGAGGTGAAGGAAATGGTCTGCGAGTTGGTCGGGCAGATTGCCGCCGCGCAGGTCGAGCGGGGTTCCGACGCTTCGCCGCACAGGGAGATGAGCCGTCCGGACGGCGCGCTCGACTGCCCGAAGTGCAAACACGAAGGCCGCGCCGGGTTTCTGCTTGAGCGCACAGGGGCGAGCGGCAAGTTTCTCGTCTGCTCTGCGGGAAGGGAGGCGTGCGGTTTTATCGGCGACGCGCCGAAGAATGCCAGGCAGCGCAAGGCGATGCTTCAGACCGCCTGCCACGTCTGCGGCGGCGCGATGCGTCTCAGGCTCCCGAAAGAAAAGGGCAGGAAAGTTTCCCTGTCGTGTGTTCGCTATCCTGCGTGCAGGGGCGCGCGCTGGTTCGATGAAAAGGGCGCGCTCGAAGAGCCTTCGGCCCCTGCGGAGGCAGGCCCGCCGTGCGCTTTGTGCCAGACGCCCATGCTCAAGCGCGGGCCTGCGAGTTCCGGCAATTACTTCTGGTCGTGTCCACGCTGGCGCAGCGACGGGACGGGCTGCAACTCCAAACCCGTCTGGATAAATTCACAGGGCTGACGGAAGCGCCCGTGGCCGACGCACGGCGCGCGTGCCTGTTTGACTTACGAAAAAAAGTTTCCTTATCATCTCTTCAATCCAAGGCGGATTAACGTCCTGACCCCGCGCGAACCTGTCAAAGTTTCCCCCTCTTGTTCGGTTCCGGCGCTGTCTCCGCTGGCTCTTAAGGAGTATCGTCAGGAAATGTTGAAGGAGTCTTCGGATGCGAGTGATTAAATTTTGCCGGCAAGCCTCGATTTTTCTGATCGTCTTCGCGTCGCTTGCGTCGCTTGCGCCGCGAGCCGTCGCTCTTTCAGCGCAGGGCACGCGGAAGCAGGCGCGCACAGTCAAGCGTGACAAGTCTGCCGCGCGACGCGCGCCGACGCCGGAAGACTTTTTCAGGAAGGGCAACGCCAGCTTGAAAGCGGAGCAGTATCAGGAAGCAGTCGAGGCTTTCAAGGAGGCAACGCGTCTGAAGCCGGACTTCACCATCGCTTACAACAATCTCGGAGTGACTTACGGGAGGGTGGGACAGTACGCGGAGGCGATTGAAGCATACAAACGCGCCATCGGCCTCAACCCCGGCAGCGCCGACACCTACTTCAACCTCGGCGTGGCTTACGGAAAGGCGCAACGTTACGACGAAGCAATTGCAGCCTACGCGGAGGCCATCCGCCTCAAGCCGGAATACGCAGACGCGTACTTCAACTCAGGATTGATGCACGAAAAGCTCGAACAACACGCGCAGGCCGTTGAATCTTACAAGCGCGTGCTCTCCATCAACCCGGACTATCCGAACGCGCGCAAGTATCTGGAACAGTCGCAGGCATTCCTTCCGCCGCCTGCTCCTTCAAAGGGCGTTGATGCGCCGAAGAAGCGGGAACGCAGAAAAGGCTCACGACGCGCACCCGGAAGCCGCAAGCCCGTGCCCGCACCCAAAGCAACTTGAAGTTGAAAGAGCCTACGGCGTCTGCGCGTTTGCTCCAATCGGATCGCCCGGCGGCGTGGGCAGCGGCGTTGTCCGCTTACGCGGCTCGCCGGGGCGGCTTAGGAATCGCTCGATGTCTTCGGCGGTGGCGGCGCGGTGCGCGTCCGTTGCGACACTCTCCGACGGGTATCCCTTGAGGTTCGAGGCCAACTGGCGCAACGCACGGGTCGCGACGGCGCGAACCTGCGGCGCGGCGTCCGCGTTCGCCGCCAAGTCCATCAGACGCTCGACCGTCACGGTCTGCACGGCCCGCGCAATCGCCGCCGCGTAAGCGTCCTTCGGAGTAGTGCCGCCCCACGTGCGCTCGACGAGCGCGCTCACCACTTCATTAAAATCCGGATTCTGGCGGTCGCGCGAGCGGTACTCGTTGAGACGCGCGGCGCGGCGCGGTTCTAACAGGCCGGAGACGGCGAGGTCTGCGGCAATCGTCGCCGCCGCCAAGGGGTCGAACGCAGGGTCTGTGCGCTTCGCAAAAAGTTCCTGCGTGCCGCCTTCGTAGCCGAACGCGCGCGGAGGAATCAAAGACAGGATGCGCGGCGGGACGGCAAGCTCTTCGACCTTGATCGTGTCGAGGACGGCGTTGAGCGCGTCGCGCTGCGTGGCGGCGGGCACGATTTCCTGCACCTGCGGCGGACTCGCACCCGCGTCGGTCTTGACGGCGTAAGTGTAATAAAGTCCGCCGACGGATTTGACCGCCGCCTGAAGTTGATAACGATGATGCAGGTAGAGCGGGAGCAGCTTGGCTTCCAACAGCGAGAGCGGCGTGCCGCGCGGGATGTTGCCGAGGCCGAATTGCGAGAGGCCTATGCGCCGCACTTCCATCTCGTGACGGAGCATCGCCACCGGGTCGCTGCCGTTGTCCCAAAGATTCGCGAGCGGGTGCGCCGCGCCCGGCGGCCTCGCGTCGGCGTCGGAGATGAAGAGCATGCCGTTGCTCACGCCTGCGCGCAGGATGCGTTCGAGTTCAGCCGCCTCGTCCGCACCCGGCGCGAATTGCGAGTAGGCGAACGTGATGGCGAACTTGTCATAAACGCCGATGCCTCTGGCGTAGGCGTTCGAGAGGTCGAGCTTGCCGTTTTTGATCTCGACCAGCGGCGCGGGATAGTCCATCACGGACGCGCGCCCGTAGGTGCTGGCGGCGAAGTTGTGCGCGAGTCCCAGCGTGTGCCCGACCTCGTGCGCCGCGAGTTGGCGTATGCGCGCGAGAGACATCTGCTCCGCGTCAATCGAGGGGTCGAGTCCGGCGGGGTCGTCCGTGTCGAATGACGCGCCCAACTCGCACGCGGCCCAGGGCGCGCCCGTGCCTGCTCCGCCGCGCTCACCGAACGTAGGGATGAGGCCGGTTCCGATCATGTAGTCCTGCCGGATACGCAAACTGCCGAGCGTGACGTTGCCCTTGATGATCTCGCCGGTGCGCGGGTCAACGATGCTGCCGCCGTAAGACCATCCGCGCGACGAGCGGTGCACCCAGTTAATCATGTTGTAGCGCACGTCCATCGGGTCTGCGTCGGGCGGAAGAATTTTCACTTGAAAGGCGTTGCGAAAACCGGCGGCCACGAACGCCTGCGTCCACCACGACGCGCCCTCGACGAGCGCCCCGCGAATCGGCTCAGGCGTGCCGTTGTCCACGTAATAGATGATCGGCTTGACGGGGTCGGAGACGGCTGCGTTCGGGTCTTTCTTCTCAAGGCGGTGGCGGACGATCCAGCGCTTCTCGACCGGCTCTGTGATGGGCGAGGCATAGTCGTAGAACTCGACGGCGAAGACGCCAACGCGCGGGTCGAGCCGCCTCGGCCTGTAGCCGCCCTCAGGCAGTTCGACTAACGAATGGTGCTCGCGCACGGTGATGGCCTGCGGCGTCGGCACGGTCTCGCGGACGAGCGGCCCCTGCGTCCCTTCGGTCGTGAACGTCAGCGTCGCTTCGATCTCTGTGTTCTTCGGGAACGACTTCGTGTGCGGCAGGTAGACGGCGCTGCGGCTCTCGTCCATGCGGTACTGTCCCTGCTGCGCGTCGCGCAGGCGCTCGACCACGCCGCGCGCGTCGCGCACGAAGAAAGAGGTCGCGTCCACGAGCACGCGTCCACCTTCCGACGCCTCGACCTTGAAGCCCCACAACACGGAACGCGCGAAAGACTCTTCGACGGCGCGACGCTCCGCCGCGTCATTCGTGATCGCGCGGAAGCGATAGTTCGGCTCGACCATCAGCACCTTCGGCCCCACGCGCTCGAAGAAGACGACGTGCGTATCGCCGAGCTGCCCACGGTCGAGGCCGAGGGGGTTCGAGCCGACGCCGGTCGGCAGCGTCACCTGATAAAGAAACTCCGTGTTGAAGTGCGAGATTTCCAACAGCAGCTTCCCGTTTTCCTCATCCCAGTAGAGCGGCATGAAGCCGTCGAGCTTCTGAAGGCCGCGCACCTTCGCGCCGATGCCCTTGCTCTCCGTCTTCTCTTTCCTGTCCTGCGCCGTCGCCGTCGAAAGGGCGAGCAGCAGCGTCGTTAAAATCGCGAGCAGTAAACGTGTCATAGGTTTTTCTCAGTTGATTGCCGGATGCCGGAATTTCTATGCGCCGTCGCCGTTGATGCCGAACTGTTCTAAATAACTCAAGTCGAGCTTCCACGCGTGACGGCTACGACGGTGCCACTGCTCGAAGCAGCCTTCCGCGTAGAGTTCCGCGTCCGCATTTGACCAGCCGTTGACGCGCGCGAGATGCGCGATGGCCGCAGCCCTGCGCCCGCGCACGCCCGCGAGTCCGATGTGCTTGACTTCGTGGCAGGCCGGGCAGAGCGCGACGAGCTTCACCAAACGCTGGACGTGCGCCTCGTCGTCGTAAGAAAAAATCTCGTGGCACTCGACGGGCCACTTGCTGCCCCTGCCGCCGCAGATTTCGCACCTGTGCCCGGCGCGGCTCGCGGTCAACTTCTTCAGCCGTTCCCACTCTTCGTTCGAGACCTGCGAGCGGACATTTTTGTACCACGAAGTCTGCGGGATCAACTCGATGGTCAGCAATTCGCTCACACGCTTGTGTCTCCGAACCTCCGGCGAAAATCCCGGCGCGGCTCAGGCCGCCTGCGGGATGAGCGCCCGGAGCAGACGGTAGGTCGCCTGCACGTCGGCCACGGCGCGGTGCGTTCCGCCTTCGAGGCCGTGGTGCGCGCACGCCGCCGTCAGCGTCACGTTCTTTTTCGTCCCGACCGAACGCTTGACGAGTTGCAGCGCGCAACGCCAGCCTCTCTCCTGCGAGGTCAGGCGGTAGCGCGAGCAGGTCGCCGCCAGCGCGCGACGGTCGAAGGCGGCGTTGTAGGCGACGAGCAGCTTGCCGTCAATCAATGCGGAAAGCTCGGCCCAGATGTCCGTCCATTCGGGCGCGGCAGCGAGTTCCGCGCGGTCGAATCGCCTGTGCTTCGACAGGGGCGGCAGAGAGTTATAAACCGGGCGGACGAGCGTGTTGAAAACTATCCGGCCCTGCGTGTCGCCGAGCGCGATCTCGATGATCTCGATGAGCGGCCCGGACCCGACCGTCTCTGTGTCAACGATCAGGGCGTGGCGGTCGAATTCGTGCGGCTCAAGTGTTGGCGTGTAAGATTGCCTGGTGCTGTAAAACATTTGGTCGGCGTCAAAAAGTGTAACCCGCGCCATCATACCCTGACAGCGCGGCGGGGCGTAAACTCTCACGCGCTTCCCGTACTGCCGAAGCCGCCCGCGCCGCGATTCGTTTCGTCGAGGTCGTCGGCCCAGACCGGCTCCGGCGTGGCGATGGCTTCGATGATGAGTTGCGCCACGCGCTCGCCTGCTTCAAGCTCTAA
>JAIVJG010000049.1 GCA_020200155.1 Acidobacteriota bacterium
CCGATGTTCGTGCGCTCGCCGATCTCAGCGTCGCCGAGATATGAGAGATGCATGGCCTTCGTCTTTCGTCCAATTCGCGATTTCTTCACCTCTACGAAATTGCCGATGGTCGCGCCCTCCTCCAGTTGCGTGTGCATGCGGAGGTGCGCGAAGGGGCCGACCGCGCACTCGTGCGCCACGTCGGAATCCACGACGACGCAGTGCTCTTTGACGTGGACGTTGTTGCCGAGGCGCGAGTTGGTGATGCGCGTGCCGGGGCGAATTTCGCACCCCTCGCCGATGACCGTGCGGCCCTCGATGTGCACGTCCGGGTAGACGATTGTGTCGCGCCCGATCTGCGCGTCGAGGCTGACGTAGGTGTGCTGCGGATCAATGAAGGTCACGCCGCTGTCGAGCATCAGGCGGCGCATCGTCCGCGCACGCAGGATGCGCTCGAACTCCGATAGCTCGACCCGCGTGTTGATGCCGGCGACTTCACGCTCGTCGTTGTGCAGGTAGACGCTCACGTCCTCGCCGTCGGCGCGCATGATGCCGGGCACGTCCGTCAGGTAATATTCGCCCTGCGCGTTCTCAGGCTTGACACGTTCGAGCGCGGAGAACAGCAGGCGCGTCTCAAAGCAGTAAATGCCCGCGTTGATCTCGCTAATCTGCCGCTCTTCGGGCGTCGCGTCCTTTTGCTCCACGACGCGCTCGAATCGCCCCTCCGCGTCGCGCACGATGCGCCCGTAGCCTGTCGGGTCTTCGAGTTTGACCGTCAGCAACGTGGCCGCCGCGCCGCGTCCGCGATGTGTGCGATGTTGATGGATGAGCGCGCCGAGCGTTTCAGGCCGCACGAGGGGCACGTCGCCGGAGAGCACGAGCAGGGTTGAGTCTGCGTCCGCCAGAGCTTCGCGCGCAGACATCACCGCGTCGCCCGTCCCGCGCTGCTCGGCCTGCGTGATGAAGACCGCGCCGTCCGCTCCCAACTCTTCGCGCACCGCCCGCTCCACTTCTCCCGCCTGATGACCGACGATGACGTAGATGGGCCGCGCGCCCGTCATCAGCGCCGAAGCCGAACGGCAGACGTGCGCGATGAGCGGGCGACCGCCGAGTTGATGCAGGACTTTGGCCGTCGCGGAACGCATCCGCATGCCGAGGCCGGCGGCGAGAATCAGTACGTCGAGCGGGGCGGAATTCGTCGCCTGCGGGGCGCTCTGGGGTGTTTTCTCCATATGTGCTCAGCGTGTTGCGGAAGCCAGCGCGCGGCGCGCACGCGCCTGCTCAGAGCAGGCGACGATGACACGCAGCAACTTCTCAGGGCTATGCCGCACCTTCTCGCCTTCGTCCAGAAGGTCTGCGCGCACGATCTCGGTCTCGTCGCCGTAAGTTTGTTCCAGCAAGTGATCGGTCATGCCGATCTGGTGCGCGCCCTCAGCCGCATAGCACGCGGCCTGCTCGTCGCTGATGGGGCGGTCGTTGGCGACGACATAATCGAAGCTGATCTCCGGCGCGTAACGCTTCACCACTTCGATGTGCCTGCGCGCCGTGTAGCCGTCGGTCTCGCCCGGCTGCGTCATCAAATTGCAGATGAAAATTTTGACGGCATGCGACGCGCCGATGCATTCGGCCACGCGTTCCACCAGAAGATTCGGCAGGATGCTCGTGTAGAGAGAGCCGGGGCCGACGGTGATGATGTCGGCGGCGCGGACGGCGACGAGAGCTTCAGGCAGAGGCAGGCAGTGCTCCGGCTCAAGGCGCAGGCGCTTGATGGGCGCGAGCGAGGCCGTGATGCGCGTCTCGCCGCGCACCTCCGTGCCGTCTTCGAGTTCGGCGACGAGGCGCACGTCGTTCAAAGTCGCGGGATAGATGCGCCCTTTGCTCGCGAGCACTTCCGAAGAGAGCCGCACGGCCTCGACAAAATCGCCGGTCACTTCCGTCAGCGCGGCGAGGAAGAGATTGCCGAAGCTGTGGCCGCCGAGATGCCCTTCGCCGGGAAAGCGATAACGGAAGAGGCGCGAGAGCAGAGTCGAATCCTCGGAGAGCGCGACCATGCAGTTGCGTATGTCGCCGGGCGGGAGCATCTGTAGTTCATCGCGCAGCCGCCCCGAACTCCCGCCGTCGTCCGACACCGTGACAATGGCCGAGAGCGATTCGAGCCACACACTATCGCTGTGTGAATTGCCGACGAGTCTCTTCAGCCCGGCCAGCACGGTCGAGAGACCCGTGCCCCCGCCGATGGCTACCAGCTTGAGGCCGTTTTCCGTTTCGCTCTGCAACAACTTCTCGTTCCCCTCTGGACGAATGCCTGCGGGTTTACGCCCGCGTTGAAATCATACTCAAAAGACTTGGGCTTTAAAAGGAGAGAGAAGGGGACTCGAAGGCCAGCGCCGTCAGGGAGAGGAGCCGGTGACATCTCAGGGACGAGAGGCGGAGTAGACGATACGCTCGAATTCCGGCTCGTTACGCAGCGACGTGAGGTCAGGGTCGTGCTGCGCGCGAATGCGCAGGCCGGGCCTGAATTCGAGCGCATGTTCCAGTGATTGGAGAGCCAGTTCGACCGAGCCGAGCCGGGCGCGGGTGGCCGCCAGCGCGTAATGACTGTCCGCAGATTCCGGCTCACGCTTGATCGCGCGCTCAAACATCTCCTGCGCCGCGACGTAGTCGCCACGGTTGAGTTCGATGACGCCGCGATCATAGAGAGATTCCGCGTCGCGCGGCAGAGAGGTCTGCGTGCGCAGTCGGGCCTCTGCAATGGCGAGGTAAGTTCGTGCGCGCGCCGTCACTTCCGCCACGCCGGCGTGTTGCTCGATGAGCGCCCGGAAAAGATTGCGCGCGTCTGTGAAGTGGCCCCGCGCGAATTCTTTATGCGCGCGCTCGAAAGCTTTCAGCGCCGCCGCTTCGTCAACCGTCGGTTTGCGCGGCGGTGGTGGGGCCGGTCTCGAAACGGGCTTTGCCGCCGGCGCGGCCTTGGCGGTGCGTTTGTGAGCCGCCGGAGCGTGCGCGCCCTTCCTTGATGGCTGTTTGGGCGCACCCTTCCTCAGAGGCTGTTTAGTTGCCGGTTTTGTTTTTTTCGCAGCCGCCGGGCGTGCTTTGACGCTCGGAGCTTTACGCGGGGAAGCTGTTTTGGGTTGTTTAGTCGCCGGTTTTGTTGGTTTGGCCGCCGGGCGCGAGGCTTTAACTTTCGGCTTGGGTTTGACCGAAATAGCTTTGGCCGCTTTAACCGGAGTGGCTTTGCGCGCGGGGGCTTTCTTCGCGGCAGAGCGTTTCGGCTTGGGCTGAGGGCGGGCAGACTTAGCAGTCAGCTTGCGGCCTTTAGCCGAAGACCTTTGCGAAGCGCTATGAGGTGCTGGGCGGGAGGCTGACCTCTTAGCACCTTTGATGACTGGATCGCTCATGCGAAGCACTCAGGTTTCAACGGACGACTCTGACACAGAGCAGCTTAAACTCGTCGCACCTTAACACACCATGGGCTATAAATCAACGAAGTAGTGGGGTTTGCAGGCACGCATGACTAACTGGCTGGCTCGCACAATGATAAACTCAGAAAAACAGTTGAAGTCATCTTTGGCTGTATGTTAGAGTGATTTTGGAGTTGCGATGCACGGTCGTCGCGCTCAGGCTCGACAGTAAAATCTGGCCGGAAAAGCCAAATCTCCTTAAATCTTCAGCTTAAGCTCTCAGCGGAGGCCCTCAGCAAGCTTCCTGCCTCTTCCTCAGTCCGCTCCTGCGAGAGAAAGCGCTTGTGTACGCATGACAGACACTCCAATCATAATGCACGAGCAGCAGTATCAACAGCTCGGACACATTTTATCAAAACTCCGCCACGACTCTTTCTCGCGCGTCGTCTTTCTGGTTGACAAGAACGGCCAGCAGATCGCCGCCCAAGGCGAGATAGGCGACTTGGATACGACGAGCCTCGCGTCGCTGGCTGCTGGCAACGTCGCAGCCACGGGCGGCATGGCGCGGCTCATTGGCGAGAAGGAGTTCCCCACGCTCTCGCACGAGGGCGAGCGCGAGAGCATACACATCTGCATCATCGGTCGCCTCCTGCTGGTCGTGGTCTTTGACGAACGCTCCAGCCTCGGCCTCGTCAAACTCCGCGTCAAGCAGGCCTCGCGCGATCTGTCCGGGCTTTTCGAGGAGATGGCACGCGTCGCCGAGGAGAAAAAGGATGCTAACGAAGCCCTCTTCGCCGAAATCACGGACGACGACATTGACAGCTTATTCAGTTGAAGTAAGAAAAGACGTGCACCGTCAATCGTAAATGGAAGAGAGTGGGTTTGCCTGTTCACGATTGAGGAATTCCCCACCTGTCACCAGCATTGTTATGACGTTTATCAACTACGCTTCGCGTGAAATCAACTGCAAGATCGTTTACTACGGGCCGGGCTTGTGCGGCAAGACGACGAACCTGCAACACATCTACGACTCGACCGCGCCGACCTCCAAGGGCAAGCTCATCAGTCTGGCGACGGAGACCGACCGCACGCTCTTCTTCGACTTCATGCCGCTCGAACTGGGCACGGTGCGCGGCTTCAAGACGCGCTTTCACCTCTACACGGTGCCGGGGCAAGTCTTCTACGACGCCTCGCGCAAGCTGATCCTCAAGGGCGTGGACGGCGTGGTCTTCGTCGCCGACAGCCAGGAAGAGCGCATGGACGCCAATGTGGAGTCGCTCTCCAACCTCGAAGAGAACCTCAAGGCGAACGGCTACGACCTGGATAAGATTCCTTACGTGCTGCAACTCAACAAGCGCGACCTCCCGAACGTCCTCCACGTTGACGAACTGGTGGCCGAACTCCGTCGCGGGGAAGAGCCTGTGCACGAAGCCGTCGCCTCCTCCGGCGCGGGCGTCTTCGACACGCTCAAGTCCGTCGCCAAGCAAGTGCTGACGGAATTGCGTAAGAGTTGAACAAGGGTTAAAGGGAAAAGGCGAAGGGCAAGGCTTCGGCGAGAACAACCGCCGAGCTTTGCCTTTTCCTTATTCAGTCGAGGGATTTAATCATCAGCAGGCCGTCGCCGCCGTTCGAGTAGTAGCGGGGAAGTCGCTGCGTGACGGCGTAGCCGAGCTTGCCGTAAAGCTCCAGAGCGCCGCTGTTGATGGAGCGGACTTCGAGGCGAACGATGCGGACGTGTCGCCGCCTGAAGCCGTCCTCGGCTTTTGCCATCATGCGATTGGCGACGCCGCGCCGGCGGTGTTCGGGCGCGACGCCGAGGGTGGTGATGTGGCCTGTGAAGTCCGGTTCGACGAGGCCGACGATGAAGCCGGCCATCGTGCCGTCGCCCGTTACGGCGCGGTAGGAGACGGAGTCGGGCGACGACAGCAGGTATTCAAAAGTTTCTCGGCTGTATGCCTCGCCGTCAATGAAGCATCGCTGGTCGAGCCGCCAGCACTCGTCCAGATGCGCGACCGTCATCGGGCGGACATCGTAGCGAACCTTTGCCAGTGGAGAGGGGAACTCGGCGCGCAACTCTTCGGCGTCCCCTTCAGCGCCGGCCCTGGCCCCCGCGCTCGACGAAAACAAACGCGAGCGAATCTTCTTCAGTACAGCCATAGGAAAATAGTAAATCGTGAATCGCAAATCGTAAATAGAGAAAAGCATGTCTTTCCATTCACGATTCAAGATTTACGAAATCAGCATACAGTCTCCATAGCTGTAGAAGCGATAGCGCGCTTTGACGGCGTGGCCGTAGGCGGCGAGCACCAATTCACGCCCGGCGAATGCGGCGACGAGCACGAGCAGCGACGAGCGCGGCAGGTGGAAATTAGTTAAGAGCGCATCCACGGCGCGAAAACTATAGCCCGGCGTAATTGTCAGGCCGGTCTCGCTGACGCCTGCACGGACGCCCCCTTCAGCATCAATCGCAGACTCCAAAGCGCGCACGGTGGTTGTCCCGACGGCGACGACGCGACGGCCTTCCGCGCGTGCACCGTTAATTTGTTTCGCCGCCGCCGCCGGGATTTCAAAGTGCTCCGGCGCGACGCTGTGTCCGCCGAGGTCATCCACGCGCACGGGCGCGAACGTGCCGTAGCCGACGTGCAGAGTGACCTCCGCGATTAAAACTCCGCGCGCTTTTAGTTCTTCGACGACCTGCGATGTAAAATGCAGCCCGGCGGTCGGGGCCGCAATCGAGCCGCGCCGTCCCGCGTAGATGGTTTGGTAGCGCTCGCGGTCTTCGTCGCGCGTGGCGAGGTCTTCGTCTTCCCGCTTGATGTAGGGCGGCAGGGGCATCCTCCCCAACTCTTCGAGCAGCGCATCGAAGTCGCATTCCGACTCGAAACGCACGACGCGCTCCGGCCCGTCTCCCTTCGTGGCGAGCACCTGTGCGCGCAGCCTGCCGTTGCCGAAAGAGATGCGCGAGCCTTCGCTCAGGCGACGCGCCGGACGCGCCAGTGCCTCCCACACGCACTCTCCGAAGCCGGACGCCTCGCGGATGAGCAGCAACTCGACGCGCCCGCCCGAAGGCTCGCGCCGCCCCGTCAGGCGCGCGGGGAAGACGCGCGTGTTGTTGACGACGACAAGGTCGCCTTCCTTCAACACGCCGGGCAACCCGGAAAAGAGACTGTCGCGCCAATCGCCGCGCTCTCGATTGATGACGAGCATGCGCGCGGCGTCGCGCCGCTCAGGCGGGTGCTGCGCGATCAGTTCTTCGGGAAGCTCGTAGTCGAAATCGGAAATTCTCATGCACGCAGCAGGGAATTAACAGGGATAGACAGGATGGACAGGATGAAAACAAATGCGGAATGCGAAGTGATAAATTATGAATCAAGAGCAAACAATCTTTGATTCATCATTCCGCATTTATCACTCATTATTTCTTCTCTTAATCCTGTCTATCCTGTCTATCCCTGTTAATTATTCTTCCGGCAAAAAATAGCTAAGAGGGCGAAGCGGGCGCTTCCGCCGCCAGTTCCGCGACGTTGTGTTCCTGGTGGAGGACGACGGAGAGTTGCGCGCCGAACATGAGGATGAGGCTCGACACGTAGCTCCACGTCAGGACGGCGACGACCGCGCCGACCGAGCCGTAGAGTTGGTCATAGTGAAAATACTGAAGGCTCCACGCGAAGATATATTTGGCCGTCTCCCACAATAGCCCGGCGACGATGGCGCTCGGCATCGTGTCGCGCAGCGTCACGCGCCCGCTGGGGACGAGGCGGTAGACGACCGTGAAGAGCGCGATGGTGACGAGCGTGCTGGCCGTCGCGAAGATGAGTTGCCAGAAGGCGTCGCCCACGATGCGCAGCCACGCCAGTCGGTTGACGACGCGGATCGGCAGTTGGTCAATCAACTGCTGCAAGCCGACGAGCACGGACGTGAGAAAGACAGAGACGATGAGAAGCACGCCGACGAGGCCGATCATGCCGAGCGTCAGCGCGCGACCGTGCAGGAAGGCGCGCGGCTGCGTGCCCCAGATGCGATTCAGCGCTCGCTCGATGACGGCGAAGACCCACGAACCGGCCCACAGCATCACCAACAGAGAAACGATGACGCCTTCCGCCCCGACGTTCGACAGCGAGCGCACCGTCGCGCCCAGAAATTCTTTCGAGCCTGGATAGACCTCCACGATGCGCGCCATCATCTCGCTCCCCGCCGCGATCCGGTTGCCTATCGCGAGCAGCGCCAGCAGCGCGGGGAAGAGCGTCAACAGCCCGAAGTAGCTCATCGCGGCGGCGGGCGTGAAGAGGTCGTTTTCGTGGAATTGATGAACGGTGTGGCTGACGATGGTCGTCCACGGCGCGTGATTACGCACTCCCCATCTGCGCCGCGTGAAAAAAGAGTTGAGTTGTGGCATGACCCGCATGATCGAGAACGCGAACTTGAAAAATTTGAGACTACAGTTCCGGCATCTTCCCGGCGCGATTTCACCTGCGCGATTCTAGCCGCACAAAGGCGCACACTCAAACCCGTGTACGCGCCGCAGACGTTCCGATAGCGTGGCTTTCATGCTCAAGGCCTGGCCTGCGCGCTCGAACGCGCGGCGGTCGGGGGACGACGCTGTAGCGCCGTGCGTGCCACGTCGAGCGATGCCAGCGCGCGGGGCGCGGGCCGCTTGAACGTACGCGCCTCTGTGAGCGCACGCGAGAAGTCGAACAGAGTCATCCTCTCAAAGATGTCTTCGAGTTGAAACGAGTTGCGGAGAAGATTGGTTTTGAATTCTTCTTCGCCGACGAGCACGATGAAATCGAGGCTCATCTCGCTCTCGAAATCCTCAACCGCATCAGCCGCACTGATAAAGGCGGGCAGCGTCTCCCACGCGCGCACGTGGTCGAAAGTTGCAGCCGTCGCGGTAATGAGGCCGAGCGCGGTGACGCGCGTCTCAGCGCCCTGCTCCAACTGGCCGGTAAAGCTCAGGGCTTCGTCGAGCAGTTCCGAAGCGCGCGCACGGTTGCCGAGACGCGCCGACTCGTTTGCCGCTCGCGTGAGTGCGAAGACGCGCACGCCGGACGGCACGTCCGTCCGGCGCGCGAGCGTGGCGGCGCGTTCGATGTCTTCGGGGTCGTCCGTGCCTTCGAGGTCTTCCGCGACGCTCATCAACTGATGAGCCGCGAGCCATGAAAGAGCGGCGCGTCGCGTCGCGTCGTCGCCGATGGCGGCGATAAACTCGCGCGCCCGCGACCAGAGCTTACGCGCGACGGCGCGGCGCACGGCCTGGAAGCGCAGGCGGTCGCGTTCGGTCTCATTTGTAGCGCGCGAAATCGCGTTCACATCCCCGGTCAGAGGGTCGGTCGGGTTCAGCGGCTCAAGCCGGTGGATGTCTATGCGCGCCGAAAGAAATTCGAGGCGGGACGCGTCCATGCCGGCGGCCAGCATCGCCTGCCGCGCACGCAACTGTTCAACGTAGCGCGGCGCGTCGTGCGCGAAGGAGGGAAGCAGGCGCGTGATGGTGTAGTAGAGCGCGTTGCGGTTGTCGCTGGTGGCCGTCGTGTTATCAATTTTTTGACGAAGCAACACCGCCGCGCTCACGTCGTAGAAAGCCAGGCGCGCTGCCTCGTACAAGGGAGTTTCCCACCCCTGGCTCAAGCCGGAGACATCGAAGTGCGGTGCGCGCGTCGGGTCGAACGTGACGAGCAGTCCCGGCGAGATGACAGGTGTTGAAAGAAGCAGCACGTCGTCGGGCGTAGCTTCGGGGTCTGCGCTCACGGCTGCGAGCAGGCGGAGGTAGAGCGCGTCGGCGATGCGCGGGTCGTGGTCACGCAAATTCAGGACGAACCGCATCAGTTCGGCGCTGACGCCGACGGCGACGGCGGGCGCGGCCATCTCCGCCGCCGCCTCGTACTCGCCGCGCTCTAAAAGCTCGCGCGCCACTTTGAGGCGTTGAGCGGCGGCACGCAAGAGTTTTGGACTCCTGCGCCCGAAACCGCCTTTCGATTCCGCGACGGCCTCGCGCTCAAGGTTCGACCCGTTCAACTCGCGCAAAAACTTTTCGGCCAACCGGCGGTCGCGACGTGCGACGGCGGCAATCACGGTCTCGCGCGCGTCGGTGTTGACGGATTCGGCAGCGGCGACGCCCGGCGTCTGGCCGCGACTGTTGCCGCCCGCGAGGTCTGATTGTGTGGCCGCCGTCCACGCGCGTTGAAAGATGGCGCGCGCAGCCGTCTCGTCGAAATCCCAGAGCGCGTCGGCGGCGAGCGTCTGAACGTGCGCGCTCTGTTCAAGATTGTCGAAGCGTCGCGCGTCGTCGGCTGTCTCCGTCAGCACCGCTGTCGCCTTCCGTTGCTGTTCGCTGAGACGCGGGTTCTCTTTGACGGTTTTCTGTTCGGTGCGGCGCGCGGGCGTAGTCGTGTTCTTCGTCTGTGCGGTGCGCGGCGCGGCGCTGGGACGTGCGCTCTGCGCGCGTGTGGAAGGAGCGCAGGCGAACAGCGACGCGGCGACGATGACGAAGTGGCGTGTCGAAGACTGCACGAGACGTTGCTCCTTCATGCGCGCGTTTGTTTCAAAAGAGACCGGGCGAGGGAGGCGCAGACGAGCGCGGCAGCTCGATGCCGAAGTGTTCATAAGCCGCGCGGCGGACTATCAACTCAAGCTCTTCGTGCGTGTAGAAACTGAGGTGAAAGACGATGCCGAAGCGACCGCGCAGGGGGGCTGTAATCATTCCCGGTCGCGTGGTCGCGCCGACCAGTGTGAACTTCGGCAGGTCGAGTTTGATGGAGCGCGCAGCCGTGCCTTGCCCGATCATAATGTCGAGTTGGTAATCCTCCATCGCGGGGTAGAGGACTTCTTCGATGGCCGGGTTGAGACGGTGAATCTCGTCTATGAAGAGTACGTCGCCTTCCTGTAGGTTGGTCAGGAGCGCGGCCAGATCGCCCGGCTTTTCGATGACAGGCCCTGCGGTCGAACGTATCTCCGCGCCCATCTCGTTGGCGATGATGACGGACAGGGTCGTCTTGCCGAGGCCGGGCGGGCCGGTCAGCAGCACGTGGTCGAGCGCCTCGCGACGCCCCAGCGCCGCGCGGATGAAGACGCGCAGGTTCTCCGTCGCCTTCTTCTGGCCGATGTATTCGCCGAGGCGCGTCGGTCGCAGGCTGAGTTCAAATTGCTGCTCGTCGTCCACCGCGCTTTTCTCGCGCACGCTTACGGGGTCGAGTTGATCCATAAAAATAAAGGGATGAGGGCGGAGGGATGTGTGTTGAGTAAGAAAGCTCGCTTATGCGTTCCCATCTCATTCATCCTTCCGCCCTCATCCTTCATCCCTTTGAAAGATGTCGCAGGCTGCGGCGCAGAAGAATTTCGACCGAGAGGTCGCCGCCTTCGTTGATGGCCTGCATGATCGCTCTTTCCGCCGCCGCCCTTTGATAGCCAAGGTTGGAGAGCGCCGAGAGCGTGTCGTCGCGCAGTGCGTCCTCGCTGGGCGGCGCGCCCGACGCCGCCGCAGCCGCCAGTTCCTCTTCGAGCGCAGGCGAGGAGAGCGCGGCCATCTTGTCGCGCAGTTCAATACAGAGACGCTCGGCGGTCTTTTTGCCCACGCCGGGAATCGAGGTCAGGCGCGCGAGGTTGTTGGTGCGAATCGCGGTGATGATCTCGTCGGCGCTCATGCCTGAGAGCATCGCGATGCCGGACTTGGGGCCGATGCCGCTGACAGAAATCAGCAGCATGAATAACTCGCGCTCGCGCGCCGTCCTGAAGCCGAAGAGTTGCAAAGACTCCTCGCGGACGTGCGTGTAGATACGCAGCCTGACCTGCGAGCCTTCCTCTTCCATCCCGTAAAAGGTCGTCACAGGGATAGTCACTTCGTAGCCGACGCCGCCGACATCGAGAATCACGCTGGTGGCCTGTTTGGCGAGTAAAGTTCCGTTTAGATGTCCAATCATTCTTCAGTCAACGTAAAGAGAAGGGATTTCGGGAGCGCCTCTTGTTTCGTGGAAAGATTGTAGAGGAACGAAGTTGCTTCGGCAACGCGCGGCCAGTTCCCGCCGCGCAGGGCGCAGACGACGACGCGGGCGGCAGCGAGTGAGTCTCTCCGAAGAGTCATACTACTTGCTGCCGCCCGCGTTACCAGTCCGCGCGCCCAGGATGTGTGGACGTGTGCGGCGAACCGCCCCGCGCGGTCGGTCGGGCTTTCTTTCCCATCGGCCCCGCACGCGCTATACTTGAGGCCGCTCTCCAGAAGAAAAGGCGACAGTATGAAATCGGAGAAAATTTCTGAACTGACCACGAACCGCCTGAGCGTCTACCTGCGCTGCCTGAATTTGCTGGCGGCGGCAGGAATCAAGACCATCTCTTCGCAGGCGCTGGCCGACCAGTTCAACATGAACTCGGCGCAGATACGCAAAGACCTCGCGCACTTCGGCGAGTTCGGCGTGCGCGGCGTCGGCTATTCGGTGGACGAACTACGCCGCCACCTGACGCAGATACTCGGACTCGACAGGCCGCACCGCGTCGGCATCGTCGGCGCTGGCAATCTGGGAACGGCGCTCGCGAACTACAACGGCTTCACAGCCTCGAACTTCGAGGTCGTCGCGCTCTTCGATAACGACAAGGAGAAGATTGGCCGGCGAGTCGGCAAGGCCGCCGTCGCGGTGCACGACGTGCGAAAACTCGCGCGCGTCGTCCGCGACGCGGAGATTGACGTGGCCGTCATCGCCGTGCCCGCGCGCGTCGCGCAACGCGTCCTCAATCAAGTGATGTCGGCAGGGATAAAGGCCGTGCTCAACTTCGCGCCCGTCAGACTCCACGCGCGCCTCGGCGTGAAGGTCAAGACCGTTGACTTGACAATCCAGTTGGAGAGCCTATCGTACTTCCTTGCGCGCCCGCAGATCACTTGCGTCACCAACCCGCGCCAGATTCTCCCTTACGAGGAAATCGCGCAGCGCGAAGAGCAGGAGTTGCAGAGTTAAGAATAAGGAGTATCGGCTATGCTTACGTGCTTTCTGAAAAGAGTCCTGCCATTCACTTTGACGTTCATCATCGGTGCCGCCGCAGGCGGTTTCTCTCATCTCTTCAAAGATCGCCCGTTTGAGAGAAGGGGTGACAAGCCCTCGCAGCATGTTCGCATGAGTGGCAATAGTTGCCGTCACGCGTTTGCCGAGACAAAAGGGCCTGAGATTTTGTACCAGCCGCTCGCTCATAATATCGCGCCGCGTTCGCTCGGGAGAGGGATGACGGAGAGCGCTCTAGTGCTTGTGACGCTCGGCGCGAACGGCAAGGTGCAGAAAGCCGCGCAGTTCGACGACCTGCCCCAAGCCTGGAGCCGGGAGGCTCAGAAAGCGGCCTGGCAGATTCAGTTCACGCCCGCAATGCTCAACGGGGTGCCAGTCTCGATTGAGACCCCGGTAGAGATTTTTTTTGAATCCGAATAGACGGACGACCGCTAAACCTTGATGGACGAGCAAACCGCGCGGCGCGACATCGTGCGTGTCGGGCAGTTGATGTACGAGCGCAGTTATGTCGTCTCTTCGGACGGCAACGTGAGCGTCCGCCTCGACGACGGGCGCATCGTGGCGACGCCGACGCAGACCTGCAAGGGACGCATGACGGAAGACTCGCTCGCCGTCACAGACCTCGAAGGCAAGCCGCTCAATGACCGGCGCGCGTCGTCCGAGTTGGCGATGCACCTTCTGATTTACCGCGAGCGACCGGAAGTGAAAGCCGTCTGCCACGCGCACCCGCCGCACGGCTCAGCCTTCGCCGTCGCGGGGCTGGCGATTGACCAGCCGATTCTGTCGGAAGTGATTTTGACTTTGGGCTGCGTGCCGCTCGCGGAATATGGCACGCCCTCGACGGACGAGTTGACGGAGGCGATGCTCCCGCTCGTCAAGCATCACAACGCGCTGCTGATGGCGAATCACGGCGCGGTTGCTTACGGCGCGGACGTGTGGCAGGCTTTCGACCGTCTGGAAACTTTGGAGCATACGGCGAAGATCGCGATTCTCTCGCGCGCACTCGGCGGCGCGCAGAATCTTCCGCCCGACTCGATTGAAAAATTGATTGAAGTACGCGAGCGTGCCGGCTATCTCGACGAGCGTGCGCGCTGCCAATCGTGCGGCTACCTGCACGAGACGAAGATCACATGCCCGACCGGCGAGCGCACGGGCGGAAGCCCCGCCGCGACAAAGGCGGCGACGAACGGCGCGGGCAAGATTTCCCTGACCCGCGACGAACTCGTCGAGTTGCTGTGCCAGGCCGCACGCGTCAACAAGTGAGAGCGGGGTTCACGTTGCCGGACGTGTCGCTTCGCTTACGAGGAGGCAACGGGATGGCAAGTCGTCTAATCAACCAGGCGGAAATAGACCTTGCGCGAGAGGTCTTCCATGATCGGTTGCCATACGACAGAATTCATCTCGCAAGCTACTACCTGCCGGGCAATCAGGGCGTGGCCGTGACGCTGGCCTCCGCGTCCTCTCTGATTCCAGTGCGTTCTTTGAGAAACTACACGATCTATTTCGGGCCGGAAGTTTTCCGCCAGGGCGCTCATCAGCCCGGCGTCAGAAACGTTCTCATCCACGAATTGACGCACGTCTGGCAGGGCCATCAAAGCCTCTTCGCGTGGGAATACATGGTCGAGTCCATGATCGCGCAGGGCCACGCGATCATCACGAAGGGCAGCCGGAACCGTGCGTATGATTACCAGCCCGGCGAGCCGTGGGACAGCTACAACGTCGAGCAACAGGCCCTTATCGTGCAGGACTGGCATCGAAACGGTATGAAGACGGACGACCAGTTGTACACGTACATCTCCGACAACATTCGCGCGGGTCGGAGTTGAATCGAGGCGAGGACTAGTTAAAGAGATTGATGCGAGAATCGTCAGCCGCGCGACATTTCAAAGACGAGCCTTCCGGCGGCACGACCGGAGGAATCAGGGCGGCAAGGCTCGCACGCGTGCTCGTCTGTTGCCTGTTCCTGACGGCGTGCCAGCCGGAGGGCGGCGATCTCCTGCCGTTGGCGCAGGAAGGCGTGCGTATCCGCTCCACGAAGTATAAAAAAGACGTGGTCGCGCAAGTCGAGCGCAACGAAGTCACCATCAACGCTCACGGCCAGTGGAGCGTGATGCGCCACGCGACTGATTTCAAACTGGAAATCACGAACGCGGAAGACACAGCCATCGCGGTCAACTTCAAAGAGGCATTGCTCGTCAACGCGCTCGACGAACATCTGAAAGTCAGCTCTATCACCTTCAGAGACGGCAGCGCAGCCCCGGCCTCAGGCAGCGACTTCGCGCCGTTGATAATCGAGCGCGGGCAGACGCGAGAGATTGATCTCGGGTTCGGCATTCAAGCGCAAGACACGAAGTCGGGCGCAGACTATCTCGGCAAAACGGCGACGCTGCGCCTTCCAGTTAAAACAGGGAACGCCGCGTCCGGCACGGTTGATTTTGTTTTCTCTTTCAAGTATGCCGAGTACCAGCGGGAAGCGGAACAGGCAGCAACGCAGTAAATATTTCTGAAACGGAGAAGAAAAGAATGCAGGAAGCACTCGGCATGGTCGAGACGAAAGGTCTCGTGGCGATGATTGAAGCGGCGGACGCGATGGTCAAGGCGGCGAACGTCACGCTGGTCGGCTATGAGAAGATCGGCGCGGGGTTCGTGACGGCGATTGTGCGCGGCGACGTGGCGGCGGTGAAGGCCGCGACGGATGCGGGCGCGGCGGCTGCGCGCAGAGTCGGCGAACTCGTCAGCGTCCACGTGATCCCGCGCCCGCACGGGAGCGTGGACGAAGCGCTGCCCATCGGCAATACCAATTAAAAGCGGTGAATAAGTGAGGAGTGATAAGAGATAGAAGAAAGCAACAGCTTCTTTCTCAACACTCATCACTTGTCACTCAATACTTCGCTATGATTATCGCGCGCATTCTCGGCACGGTCGTCTCGACTCAGAAGGACGAGCGGCTCAAGGGCCAGAAACTTCTGCTCGTCCGCCCGCTCAACCTCGACGGCACGGAGGCGAGCGGCTACGTCGTCGCCGTGGACACGGTCGGCGCGGGCTTTCACGAGCGCGTGCTCGTCGTCGCAGGCTCCAGCGCGCGGCTCGCAGAAGGTTTGAAGGACAAGCCCGTTGACGCCGCCATCATCGGCGTGATTGACACGGTGGATTTGATTAACGACTGAAGTAGACGGTAGCAATACGTCTTCGATGGACGGAGCGGTTATCTACCGACTCTCGCTGACAGATCGGTTATTCTTCTACTGCTACTGATTAAGGACTACCTGCTTTCATGCAACTCGCGCGCGTTATCGGGACGGTCGTGGCGACGGTGAAGAACGATTCGCTGGAAGGGCGCAAGCTGCTCGTCGTCCAGTCGCTCAACGCAGACCTGCGTCCGCAGGGCACGCCGTTGGTCGCTCTCGACGCGATTGGCGCGGGCGTCGGCGAACTCGTTTTCTGGTGTCGCGGCAAGGAAGCGAGTTTTCCTTTCAGGCGCGAGGACACGCCGACGGATTGCACCATCATCGGCATCGTGGATTCCGACGGGCACGTGACGAAGGGGACGAGAAGGGCGTGATTCTGGCGCGGGTGCTGGGAAACGTGGTGGCGACGCAGAAGAACGAGCGCTATGCGAACGCGCGCGTGATGCTGTGCCAGCCCGTCACGCCCGATGGCGCGGAGACGGGCGCGACTCTGCTGGCGCTCGACTCGGTTGACGCGGGCGTCGGCGACACGGTGCTGATCGTGCAGGAGGGTTGGGGCGCTTCGACGGCGGCGACCGGCGAGCAGGGCGCGGCGATTGACTCGGCGATTGTCGGCGTCGTGGATTACGTGGACTTACTTGCGGACGAAATCAAAGGCTAGCGCAGAGATGAGCAGCGAGCAGGATCAAATACGTTCGTTGGCCGGGCGCATCGCGCGCCGCCTCTCAAACGCGGCGGAGCATGGCGACGCGGCGCGCGGTGGCACTCGTGCCGTTGAAGACGGCGACGAGTTGACGACGTTGCGCGCCCATCTGTCGGAGATACAGCAGCGGCTCGCGCACGTCGAATCGCACCTCACGAACGACGAGCCGTGCGCGCACGAAGCTCACAACAACAACACTTCAAATCAGCATCAAGCAAATGCCTCGACGGGCGTGGGGCAGCCTTCGGGCGCGACCGTCACGCGCTCGCCGTGGCTGAGCGGCACCTACGTCCCGGCCACGTCGCACCCCAGCGAGCAGCGTTTCACGGGAATCACCGAGGACGTTTCAGAACTCGTAGACTACTTCGAGCGCGAGAAGACCTGCAACGTAGAGCCGGGCGGCAAGCCCTGCGACCATTGCGGCATGTGCAGCTCGCGCGGATTCTGAAGCGAAAGCGCGACGCATTACGTGTTAGTTAACCCGAGTCTTGAGTTGAAAAGTTAAAGGTCGTCACCTCCGAGCAGGTGTGTAGAATGAAGTTGCGACACTCTCATCTACACTGGCAGGAGGACGACGACCATGAGCAGCATAGAGCATCAGATGACCGAAATCTACTGCTTTATTGATGATTATCTGAAAGCGCATCCACGCCGCGCAGGCTGGCGACGTCAGCGCCATCAGCGGAGGTGGTTTTAGACTGACACAGGGGTGAGCATGACAGCAGAAGGTCTGCGAAACACCCTGCTCTCTTTAAGCGCCCCACAGATGGAAGAACTCCTCGTACATCCGTTTGGCTAGCATAACGATGCCGTGTAGAACTGATGCCCGCGCTAGATTGAGGTGCGCGCGTAATCTATGCCGCTGAGCTGAGTACAGGACAAAAATCGTTCTTTGAAAGTGCATAAAAGGCCATCGTGCGGTTACCCTTTTCCAGACCATCTCGCAAATGAGTCTAGAAAGGACACAACACAATGGCCGACATTCGCTTGCTGGAGCGAACGCTTGCCAGCAATGTAGCGTGGAATAAAGCCCGCATCAACTTCGTGGCGAAGTTCATCGTCGCCTTGATTCAGGTCAGGAGCGTCAACCTCTCGGAGGTGGCGAGCGTCTTCGCCGGGAGCGCCCGACCCGCATCGCATTACAAGCGGGCGCAGCGCTTTCTGCGCTTTTTTGAACTGCCCTACCGGATCGTGGCCGCTTTCGTCATTAAGTAAAGCGTGGTTCTCGTACCTGCGGCGCAAAGGCATCGCGTGCCGCATCCGCGTCAGAGCCAACACCAAGCTCACCAACGCACGAGGGCGCGCGGTACAAGCCCGGCAGTTGTTCCGACATGGTCGCCTCAATCAGCCCGTGGTGCTCGTTGGCGCGCGTCTGCTCTGGGCAGAGCGCTGGCATGTCAGCGGGATGCGCTTGCCGCAGGGGGAGCACTTGATCGTCGTCTCGGAGCGCGAGACTGAGAGCGCCATCGCCGACTATGCCAGGCGTTGGGAAGTTGAGACCCTGTTCGGATGTCTGAAAACTCGCGGCTTCTGTCTTGAGCAGACGCACGTCCGAGACCCCGAGAGGCTCAAGAAGTTGCTGGCGCTGTTGGCGCTGGCCTTCTGCTGGGCGCACGTCGTCGGAGAATGGCTGGCCCAACACGAGCCGTTGAAGATCAAGCAGCATGGACGACTGGCGAAGAGTATCTTTCGGCATGGGTTGGATCATCTGCGGCGAATACTATGCAACCACCTATGCAAAGCGGAACGCCTTGAGTTCCGACAACTTATCAAACTTTTGTCCTGTACTTAGGCCGCTGAGTTAGCACCGAGGGAGACTGAAAAGGCGTGCCCACGTTCTTCCTCCAGGCGAATTTGGGCACATTGCTTGACGGGTAACGTTTGAGACGGAGCCGGGTCGGTAAGCTTGATCGCGGTCAGCGCCGTGCTGTCAACGTCGGCGTCGTTCGAGAGCACGCCCGGCGCGGGGGCGACGAGCGGCGTGTCCTCGTCGGTGGAGGCGGAGTCGCCCGCGGCGACCGGCGCATCGTTCATGGGGTTAAAAGAGCAGATTTACAAAACGCCTCGCGCGCTCGTTCAAGCGGCGCAGCCGATCCGCAGGAACTATACATCAAGACAGGAGATGCAGAAGTAGTTCCTCTAGTTCGTCCAAATCTATGGGCTTGGGGAGGTATTCGATCTGGCCGCCACCGAGTTCTGTGAGTCGTTCCTTACTGTATAGTTCGATGCCGCGCAACCCGTCTGCTGAATTGGTGATGATGGGCACCTGGCTGAGTTCGGGGATGCGGCGGATGAGGATTGCGGCGGTGATGCCGTCAACTTTCGGGAGATTGATATCCATCATGATGAGCGCGGGCAGGACGCTGCGTGCGAGCGCGATAGCTTCCTCGCCGTCTCCGGCTTCGACGACGCGATAGCCTTGCATGGTGAGATACCGGCTCGTCAAATCGCGGATGTCTTTTTCATCTTCGACGAGGAGAATGGTTTTTTCAGGAGTCATTGGCTCGCTCATTACCTACGGGATGGTTAAGTGCCCGGCTATCTTGTCCGTTTGCTCAAGGCATACTTCTAACACCAGCAGTCTTATAGTACAGGAACTGGTTGAGTAATACTTGAGAAATTAATCCCTTCTCACATCTATAAACATAAATTTCCTAAAACGCAGGGCAGACATATGAAGCCGCCGGTAGCTTCCAAGGTGATGGGAGAAGCTTAAGCATCCTGAGTATGAGGGGCTGCGCGCCAAGTTATTCTTTTCTAAGGCAGCTGGCTAGCCAGTCTGCTTTCTTGCAACTTCGAATGATTCTACACACCCGCTCCTGCGCCAAGGGCAGTGATAAAGAGGAAGGGCGGATGGCATTGCTGCCGTCCGCCCTTCCGGTTTAGGGGTTAATTGTTAACCGCGAGCTTAGCGAACCACAAGGTTACCCCCTTTGAGCACCTGCTCCAGGGTCTTGGTGCCGTTCCAGTTGCTGGAGAACCAGACGCCGCCGTTCTTGTTCCAAACGGTGATGCCGATGGAGTCCTTATCTCCGCTGGGGTTGCCCATGTCGGTCATCGTCACCTGGAGGGTGGCGTTGCCGTCGACGGAGACAGTGGCAAGCGGGTTGGTGATGTCCTGGATGGACGCCTTGCCGTTGAATGTCGCTGTCGGGTACGGGTGCGTGGTGCTAATGATGGTGTTCGTCGTGAGCTGGGTCATAGCGTTGCCCTTGACCTGGTACACGTGAACGCCGTCCGCCTCCTGACGCCGGATGATAGTGTTGATGGTGCCCTTCGGCGCGCCCGTCTTGTTATCATTCTTGACGTTGAACCCAAAGTTGTTCCTCAGTCCCGTCGTGTCCCCGGGCTGGCCGTTGAACAGGCCCGTCGAGTTGGACGCGATGAGGAACCCGCCGCCGGTGATAAGGCCAGGGATCGGCTTCGCCACTACGACTACGGCGTCAGAGTTATTGGAAGCACCGCGGGTGTAGTAGTTCTTGACCACGATGCCGACCTGGAACTCACTGCCGTCTGCTTGCCCGATATCCAGCGTCACGTTGGCGGACGCCGCGCCCGTCTTCGTGTCAGTCGAGTTGACGAGACCGACCGGGACGTTCGCCGCCTTGACCACACCGTTGACGGTGAAGTCAACGACGGCCTTGCTGATGTCGCCGGGGTTGGCGTCATACGCCGGGTCGCCGGTAACTGCCGTGATATCCTGAATCGTCGCGCTCAGCGACACCGTCGCGGAGCTGCAAGTGGAGCAGGACGTGGTGGTGTAGAGCAAGCCCGTGTAGGTCACACGTGCATCTTCCTGCGTGATCTTCACGCCGCCGCTGCCCGTAGCCGGGAGCAGGTTGGGCGAGACGGGGGTAAAGTTGGCGGTGAGCGTGTAGTCTCCCGGAGCGTAGAGCATGGTGAAGACCACGTCGTAACCACCGTTGTTCGTCGGCGTCACGCTGGTGGGCGTGATGGCGACCGTCTGGTTGCTGCTGTTGGTCAGCGTGTAGCTGAACACGCCGCCGTTGTTCACGTCGTTCTGGACATTACCCGCGCCGGTGACCTTCACCTTGACGAGCGTCTGGTCACTGTACTGCACGGGACCGCCGGTCACAGCCACAACAATGTGCGCCTTGTGAATCCGGTGACGACGCTTGAAGGTGCCCGGGTTGTAGTTCTGGTAGCAGCGGGTGATGGTCAGATTGCTGTAAACCGCGTGGCAAATCTGACCGGTGATCTTGCCGGTCGGGATGTAGTCGCCCACGTTGAACGGAGCGATGGCATTACCCGTCGGGTTGCCGCTGGCATCGGAGAGGAAGTACTGCACTGCGCCGTCGAGCGCAAGGGCTTCACCCTTCTTGCCACGAACGTCGAGCGTCGTCTCCTGCGTCATGCCGTTGTACTCGACATCGGTCAAGAGAGAGCTATCGAAGCTGGCGTTCGCCGCGCCGATGGTGATCTTCCCGGACTTGTTCGTCGCCCGGTAGTTGCGGTTGCCACCGTGCGATGCGGAGACGTTCCACACGCCCGCGTCAGACGGCGCACCGGCGTAGGGCACATCATTCGTGCCGTCCTGTGCATACTTGACGCCAGCCGCGCTGAGGTCTTCGCCCTTGACGCCCTTGACGCTCACCGACGCGCCCTGAGCGTCGCCGCTGTAGGTGCCGCCACCCGTGATGGTGATCGTCGAGTCAACCTGTCCGATGGTCACCTTACCGGGCTTGTTGCCGGCGTGGTAGTTGCGGTTGCCGTTGAACTTGGCAGTCGCCGTGTACGTGCCCGCGTCGGTTGGGTTGGTCGTCGCCTGTCCCGTCGCGTCGTCAACGTAGGTGATCGACGCCGCGCCGAGGTCGGCGTTGTTGGCACCCTTCACGCTCCCGTTGATGGTGTGGCCGTTGCCGTCGTAGCTGATGTTCGGATCGGCGTCAACCGTGATGGTGGCGTCGATCGCGTTGATAGTCACCTTGCCGCCCTTGTTGGACGCGCGGTAGTTGCGGTTGCCGCCGAACGAAGCCGTCACCGTATAGGTGCCCGCGTCGGTCGGGTCGGTCGTCGCCTGTCCCGTCGTCTCGTCAACGTAGGTGATCGCGGCGTTGCCGAGTTCGTCTGCGTGGTTGCCATGGACACCGGCGCTCACGCCGTGACCATTGCCGTCGTAGCTGACGTTCGGGTCGGCAATGCTGTCGATGCTGGCATCAGCCTGGCCGATGGTCAGACCGGCGGCCTTGCTCGAAGCCTTGTAGTTGCGGCTGCCGCCGAACGAGGCATTCGCGGTGTAGTGGCCCGCGTCGGTCGGGTTGGTCGTCGCCTGTCCGGTCGTATCATCGACGTAGGTGATCGGAGCCGCGCCGATGTTGGTGCCGCCGACACCCTTCGCCGCCGCACTCAGGCCGTGGCCGCCGCCGTCGTAGCCAGCCGTGCCGTCCGCCATCTCAACTGCCGAGTCGGCTTGGCCGATGGTGAACTGCGCCGTCTTGCTCGCTGCCTTGTAGTTGCGCGTGGCGGCGTAGGAGACCGTCATCACGTAGCTGCCCGCGTCGACCGGCGCGCCCTGAAGCGTGGTGCCGTTCTCGGAGTAGCTGATGGAAGCGCCGAGGTCTTCGCCCTTGACGCCCTTGACGTTGCCCGTGCCGCCCTTCGCCGTCCCGTCATACACGCCACCATCGGCAGAGCCGTCAATGGTCGGGTCAACCGAGTTGATGACGACGGAGCCGCTCTTGCTGCCCGCGTGGTAGTTGCGGTTGCCGGCGAAAGAAGCCGTCACGCTGTAGGTGCCCGCGTCAACCGGAGCGCCCGGCATGGCATTGCTGCCCTCGGCGTAGCTCACGGACGCGCCCAGGCTCTCGCCCTTGACGCCCTTCGCGCTGCCCGAGCCGCCCTGCGGGTCGCCCGTGTAGCTAAAGGTGCCGCCGACGACATCCATCGTCACGTCAGCCTGTGCAATCGTGATTGCTGCTGACTTCGACGCTGCGTTGTAGTTGCGATTGCCGCCGAAGGAAGAAGTGACGCTATAGGTGCCAGCCTGAACCGGTGAACCCTGAAGTGCCACACCACCCTCAGCGTAGCTGATGCTTGCGCCGAGGTCTTCACCCTTGACGCCCTTGACGTTACCGGAGCCACCCTGCGCGTCACCGTTGTAGGTGAAGGCACCGCCCGCTACGTCAGCCGTCGCGTTCGCCTTGCCGATGGTGATCGTCGCCGACTTCGAGGCCGCGTTGTAGTTGCGGTTCGAGTTGAGCGAGACGTTGACGGTGTAGGTACCGGCTTCGGTCGGGGCACCCTGC
>JAIVJG010000209.1 GCA_020200155.1 Acidobacteriota bacterium
GGACATAGACTGTACCCCTCCCCAGACGTCGGTTTCCAAACTTTATCTCAGCTAAAGGATAATTAATGCACGGACAAACAACCGCTCCGCAACACGCCGTGGCCTTCACGCTGTGCCTGTTCGCCTCACTCGCATTCGCCCACGGCGCACACCTCAGCGCGCAGGCGCAGACGGGCGACGTAGAGCGCGAGCGCGCCATGAAGATATGGGAGGCGAGTAATTTCGTCGGGGCGGTGCCACTGTTGGAAAAGGTCGCGAAGGCGCACCCCACAGACATCGCAGTTCTCTCGCGACTGGGCTTTGCCATCTACGCGACATCCGCTTCGATCACTGATGCGGCGGCGCGACAGGCAATGCGTGAGCACGCACGCCAAATCCTGCTTCAATCGCAAAAGGCGGGCGACGACAGTAACCTGACGCGGATCACACTCGACGCCCTGTCCTCGAACGACAAGACTGCGGTTCCTTTCTCAGACATCAGGGACGCCGAAAAGGCTATCCGCGAAGGTGAAGAGGCATTCACCCGCGGCGACCTCGATAAAGCTCTCGCCGCATACCAGCAGGCTCTACGGCTCGACCCGAAGCTTTACGAAGCCGCACTCTATACAGGCGACATGTATTTCAAGAAAGGCCATGCTGCCTCCAACGAGCAAGCGAAGGATGCGCTGATGGACAAGGCCGGGGAGTGGTTTGCGCGTGCCGTGGCGATCAACGAGAATCGCGAGACGGCGCACCGCTACTGGGGCGACGCCCTGATGATGGGGCAGAATAAAAAGGAGGAGTCGCGCCTTAAATTTGTTGAGGCCGTCGTCGCCGAACCTTACACGCGCACCTCGTGGGTCGGGTTGATGCAGTGGGGACAGAATTACGGCGTCACGCTGGCGCACCCGCGCATCGAACCGCCGCAGTCTGCCTCCAACGTCTCGGAAGGCTCGCTGTGGCCCGCCTACATTTCGGCGCGCGTTGAGTGGCGTGCGAAGCGCTTCGCCGATGCGTTCCCCGCAGAGAAAATTTACCGCCACAGTCTGTCGGAGGAAGCTGCGGCACTGCGCGCCGTCGCCGAGGCTGCGTCGAAACAGGCGTGGGGCGGCAAAGCGTCCGAACTTTCTCCGGCGCTGCGAAGTCTTATCGAGTTGAACAAAGACGGACTGCTCGAAGCCTATATCCTCCTTGCCACCCCCGACGAGGGCATCGCGCGGGATTACGAGGCGTACCGCCGGGCCAACCGCGACAAGCTGCGGCGCTACCTTCTGGAATACGTCACATCTAACAAAAATTGAGGAATAACGAACATGGCGCATACCTCGCAGAGCGTACAGAGATGGACTGGACGCACGCTGGCCCTGCTCGTCGTGCTGCTCGCGCCTTCGGCTGCGCGTGCGGTGCCAGTCGTCGGGCTGTTGGACTTCAACCGGTTCGTCGTCTTCGACAGTGCCTCGCCCGGCACCATCATCAGGTCGGGCACGATTGCAGGGCTACCCGCCGGCGAGAGGATCGTCGCGATTGACTTTCGCCCGGCGACGGGGCGGCTCTACGCGCTCGGCATGGGCTTCAGCCGCCTGTACGTCATCAACCCGCAAACGATGAGCGTGGTTCAGGCCGTCGGCAGATCGTCGTTCACACCGCCGCTGAACAGCCCGAACGTGGGATTCGATTTCGACCCGGCGTTAGACCGCGCACGCGCCGTCAGCGACGATGTCAGCGCCAACCGCCAGAACCTGACGTTCAACCCCGACCCGACCTTCGGCGGCGACGCGACGGTTGAGACGCCGCCGGAGTTCGCCCCCGGCGACCCCAACGGTTTCTCGCGCCCGGCTCTGTTCGGCATCGCCTACGACAACAATTTCATGGGCGCGACGCATTCGCAACTCTACGGCATCCATCGCGCCGACAGTGTGAAAATCCCTTTCCTTGTCACCATCGCCCCCGGCAACGGCGGGCAAGTGCGTACCGTCGGCGCGCTCATCGGCACGGGCACAGGCGCGCAGGTCACGTCCGAGGTCGGTTTCGACATCGCGCCCGTCAGCGGCGTCGCCTACGTCGCCATGAAGACGAACAGCATATCCATCATCCACTCGCAGTTCTACACGGTTAATCTCGTGACGGGCGCGGCGACGTTCGTCGGCGAGGTCGGGCAGGTCGGCATCGTGACAGACATCGCCGTCATGCCGCCCGCTTCCGCGATCTACGCCGTCAGCGACCGCCACGAATTGCTGAAGTTCGACGGCGCGAACCCGGAGACGATCATCAGCCGCGCCCCCATCACAGGCCTGCTCGCGGGCGAACAGATTTACGAATTGGACTTCCGCCCTTTGAACGGCAAGCTCTACGGACTCGGACGCACTGCGCCCGGCGCGACGAATCCGAGCAATCATCTCTACGTAGTCAACACGTCGGACGGGGTGGCGACGCCCGTCATCGGCTCAACCGACTTCAGCATCCCCACGCTCTCCGGCGACGCGGGCTTTGATTTCAGTCCGCTTTCCAACACGCTCCACACGCTACGCATCGTCACCGGCTCTGAACAGAACCTGACCGTAGACCCCGACGGGCTTTCCCCGACGCTGACCAATTTGCCGCTCGCCTACGTCGCTGGCGACCCGCGCGCGGGACGCGACCCGAATGTCGTCGCCGCCGCCTACAGCAACAACTTTCAGGGCGCGTCCTCGACGACGCTCTACGACATTGACCGCGACTTCGCGGGCGCGGGCACATGGCTCGTCACGCAGGGGTCGAAGAACGCCAACCCGCAGCACCCGGACAGCGGCAAGCTCCTCACGGTCAGGCAGGTCGGCGTCGGCATCCCCGTTGATTTCGTCGGGTTCGACATTGCGCCCGGCGCGGAGGGCATCGCGTACCTTTCGACCATCTCGATGGACGACGGCTTCTCGCGCCTCTCCGTCTTCAACGTCAACCGGGGCGGAGGCGGCGAGGTCGGCGTCATCGGCGCGCCCGGCAATCTCGAACGCATACGCGATCTCGCGGTCGCGCCCAACGGCGGGTTCAGGTTCAGCAGCAACCTGACCGAGATTACGGAGGACTCTACCGCCGTCCGCCTGACGGTGGAGCGGACGGGCGATGTCTCGAACGAGGCGACGGTGGACTTCGCGACCGAAGACGATGGCAAGGCGCGGAGCCGTTCGGACTACACCGCCGCGAGCGGCACGATTCTCTTCGCCGCCGGGCAGTCGTCAAGGACAATCGAGATTCTCATCAACGAAGATTCCATCGTCGAGCGCGGCGTGGACGACCTCGTGCCGTTCGACGGCGAGAGTTTCAGCGTCACGCTCAACAACCCGACGGGCGGCTTCACGCTTCTCTCAAACTCCGGGCGGCCCCGCACCGTCGTCTTCATCAGAGATGACGACGACGCTCCCGGCGCGGCGAACTCGATTGACGACACGACAAACTTCGTCCGCCAGCACTACCACGATTTCCTGAGCCGCGAGGCGGATGCTTCGGGACTCGCTTTCTGGGTGAACAATATCGAATCCTGCGGAGAGAGCGTCGGATGCCGGCAGGTCAAGCGCATTGACACGTCCGCCGCGTTCTTCCTCTCGATTGAATTTCAGCAGACGGGCTATCTCGTCTATCGCGCGCAGCAGGCTGCGTTCGCGCGTGCGCCCGTGCCCGTCCGCCTCGAAGAGTTCCTACCCGACACGCAGAGGATCGGGCGCGATGTCGTCATCGGCGCGCCCGGCGCGAACGAGAAGCTGGAAGCCAACAAGCGCGCTTTCTTCGACGACTTCGTGATGCGCCCGGCGTTCCTCGCGCAGTACCCGCAGACGTTGACGGCGGCGCAGTTCGTTGACGCCCTGAACGCCAACACCGGCGGCTCGCTCTCGCCCGCCGAGCGCGACGATCTGGTCAGTCGCCTGAGCGCCGGGCAGGTCAACCGCGCACAGGCCCTGCGCGCCGTGGCCGAAGACGCAGACTTCGTGCGCCGCGAGTCCAACCGCGCGTTCGTACTGATGCAATACTTCGGTTATCTGAGGAGGAATCCGAACGATTTCCCCGACGCGGATTTCTCCGGCTATGATTTCTGGCTGGCGAAGCTCGACAGTTTCAACGGAGATTTCCGACGGGCGGAGATGGTTAAGGCGTTCATCACTTCGACGGAATACAGGAAGAGATTCGGGCCTTGATCTATTACGCGTCCACTTCAACACCCTGCACAATAGCGATTAGCGGCCAGCGTGCGACACGCCTGTCAGTACCGCTTGCCGCAAGCGGGCGGTACTGACCGCAAACTCCCAACCTATCTCCCTTACACAAAAAGGGACGAAGCACTGGCGCTCCGTCCCCGTTGATTGAAAATTCACGCCCACCGTCAACGCGACGCGCGACGCTCGGCGCTGCGACCGGGAGCGACGGGGCGTGCCTCCACGCCTTCGGGCAGCACAGGCTCTTCGCGGTAGCCGCACTCTTCCCTCGCGCAGATGCGAGACGTGCCCTTCTTCGTCGTCTTCAAGAGCAGGAACGGCGCGTTGCACTTCGGGCAGGGTTCAGCGATTGGCTTGTCCCAGTAGACGGCGTCGCACTTCGGATATTCCGAGCAGCCGTAGAAAATTTTCCCGCGCTTCGACTTCTTGACGACGAACTCGCCTTTGCAACCCGGCTTCGTGCACGCCACGCCAATCGTCTCGCGCTTGATGAACTTGCACTTCGGATAGTTCGCGCACGACGTGAACTCGCCGTAAGGCCCATGCCGCCTGACAAGCTGCGCGCCGTCCACAGGGCACGTCTCGCCTTCAATCGGAATTGGCGCGGGCGCGACCACGCCGCTCTTGCTGATCTTGCGTATGTTGCGGCACTCAGGATAACCCGTGCAGCCGAGGAACTGTCCGAAGCGACCGCGCTTCAAAGCCATCGGCTTGTCGCACAACTCGCACAATTCTTCTTCCGTCTCGCCCGTCCCTCCTGCATTCGCCGCGCCCGTCGAGGCAGCCGCGCCGTCCTTGCCCGCCGACGCTCCCTGCGGCTTCGCCACCTCGCGCGTCGTGCGGCATTCGGGATAGTTCGAGCAGGCGAGAAACTGTCCGAAGCGACCGAACTTGATGACCATTCCCGCGCCGCAGTTCTCGCAAATCTCGTCGGTCGGGATTGCTTGCTGCTTCGCCGCCTTCATCTGTGTCTCGGCGACTTTCAGGTCGCGCGCGAACTTTCCGTAGAACTCGTGCAGCGCGTCCGTCCACTTCAGCTTGCCCTCCTCGACTTCGTCCAACTCCTCCTCCATCCGCGCCGTGTAAGACTCGTTGAAGAGGTCGTCGAAGCTGGCGACGAGCAGGTCGTTGACGGTTGTGCCGAGCGCCGTCGGGTGAAAACGTCCTTCGACCTTTTCGACATACTCGCGATCCAGAATCGTCGTCATAATCGAGGCGTAAGTCGAAGGCCGACCGATGCCCTTCTCTTCGAGCGCCTTGACGAGCGTGGCCTCTGTGTAGCGCGGCGGCGGCTCCGTGAAATGCTGCTCCGGCTTGACGCCGTTCAGCTTCAACCGTTCGCCCCGCTCGACGAGCGGGAGCTTGCGCGCGGCTTCTTCGTCCTCGTCCGTCTTCTCGTCGCGGCCCTCCTCGTAAACTTTCAGGAAGCCGTCGAACTTCAAGACAGACCCCGTCGCGCGGAAGAGAAAGCGTCCGGCCTGTATGTCAATCGTCGTCTGGTCGAAGACGGCTGGCATCATCTGCGACGCGACGAAGCGCTGCCAGATGAGGCGGTAGAGTTTTAGTTCTTCCTTGTTGAGAAAGCCCGCGACCGATTCCGGCGTGCGCGAAACGTCTGTCGGGCGGATCGCCTCGTGCGCGTCCTGCGCGTCCTTTTTCGAGCGATAGTGCACGGCCTTCTCCGGCAGATACTCCGCGCCGTACTGCGTGCCGATGAAGTCGCGCGCCTCTGCGAGCGCCGCCTCGGAGACGCGCGTCGAGTCTGTACGCATGTAGGTGATGAGACCGACCGCGCCTTCCGCGCCGACTTCCACGCCCTCGTAGAGCTTCTGCGCCAGCATCATCGTCTTCTTGACGGCGAAGCCAAGCTTGCGCGAAGCCTCCTGTTGCAGCTTCGACGTAATGAAGGCAGGGACGGGATTGCGCTTGCGCTCCTTCGTCGCGACTTCCGAGACGACGAACTGCTCGCGCCCGGCCTCCGCGACAATCTCTCCGGCCTGCGCCTCGTTGCCGATCAGGATTTCGTTCTTCTTCACGTCCTGATCGAAGCCGCCCGTCTTGACCGTCTGCTCGCCGACCTTAAAGAGCCGCGCGTCGAAGGCGGGCGGCAATTTCGCCGAGAGGTTCGCGGCGATTGTCCAGTACTCGGTCTTGACGAAACTCTCGATCTCACGCTCGCGCTCGACGACCATCCGTAGCGCGACCGACTGCACGCGCCCCGCACTCAACTTCCCGCCGATTGTCTTGCACAAAAGCGGCGAGACTTTGTAGCCCACCAGCCGGTCGAGCACGCGCCGCGCCTGTTGAGCGTCCACGAGATTCTTGTTGATCTCCTTCGGCTCTTTAAAAGCGTCCTGCACGGCGCGCTTCGTAATCTCGTTGAACATCACGCGGTAAGAGGGTTTCTTCGGGCGCTTCGGCACGATTTCTTCGGCGAGGTGCTGGCAGATGGCCTCGCCCTCGCGGTCGGGGTCGGCGGCGAGAAAAATCGCCTCTGCATCGCGTGCCGCCTTCTTCAACTCCGTGACGTGCCGCTTCGCCTTCTCCGTGACTTCATACGTCGGCTCGAAATCGTGCTCCACGTCCACGCCCAGACCCTTCGACGGCAGGTCTTTGATGTGGCCGTATGAGGCCATCACTTTATAATCCGCGCCCAGATACTTATTGATCGTCTTCGCCTTCGCGGGCGATTCGACGATGACCAAATTCTTCGCCATTAGTCTTCCTTTATTAAACGTGACGCGCGACCGGACGGCTTCTCCAGCTCAGTTTCTCTTCCATCCCTTTGACACACCGGGCCGAATGTCGCGCCAGTACAAACTCTCTTTACTATTCTCTATTTCCCACTTAGATGCAAATGCGGGCCGTGCCGCTCGCCGCGCCCGAAGGCTCCGGGGTCGAATACGGCATGGGCCGGTTAATATCCGGCTGGCGACCGCGTTGGCGACCCGTAGGCCAGCGCATAAAACGACCGGCGGGGCTAATTTCAAAATCACTTTGTTCACCCTCACACAATTAATTCATGTCGGGTGAGAGCAGGTAGAATCACAGCTTTCTCACAAAAGCCCTGCCGGGGAGTTGACGGATCAGCTCACGCATTTCCAGTCCCAGCAACACGGCGGTTAATTCCTGTACGGACAGTCCACTCGATTCCGCGAGTGCGTCAATGTGGATGGCCTCGTCGCTCGACAGAAGCTTCAGGACGCCGCGCTCTGACTCCGAGATGTCCGAGGGTAACGGCGCAGTCGCGCGTGCGACGGGAAATTTTCCGGCACCGGCGGCGTGCCCAGCGGAAACTGCGAGATGAGCGCGCCGCCTCGCTCCAGAATCTCCGCCACGAGCTTTCGATGATCGCGCGGGTAAACTTCGTCAATGCCCGTGCCGAGCACGGCCACCGTCCGCCCGCCCGCTTCGAGCGCGCCGCGATGCGCCGCCGCGTCAATGCCGCGCGCCAGTCCGGAAATAATCGTCACGCCGCGCGAGGCCAGATCGCGCGCCAGCATCAGCGCGACGTTCTGCCCGTAGGTCGAACAACGCCGTGAGCCGACTATCGCCACGCACGGCGCATCCAGACTCGCCTCCCATGCGCCGCGCACGTAGAGCGTAATCGGCGGGTCTGGAATTTCGCGCAGCAGCGCCGGGTATGTCCCGTCGTCGAGGATGAGTACGTCCGCGCCCTCGATCTGGCGCACGCGCTCCAACTCACGCGCGGCCTCTTCGTGCCTGTCCTTCAAGACGAGACTTTCGACCGTCTCCGCGCGCAGCCGCAAACGCTCAAGCTCCGACCTGAGCGCAGCGAAAACTCCTTCCGCAGACCCGAAGCGTTCCAGCAGCTTGGCCGCCGCGCGCGGCCCCACTCCCGGCGTCATGTTCAATGCAATCCAGTCGCGCATGAGGAAAAGGGCAAAGGGCGAAAAGCGAAGGGCGAAAGTGCGTACACGCACGCGGCATGAGCAAAACATTCAAAGTCGAAGCCGTGTGCTTCGTCCAGACTTTCGCCCTTCCCCGGTCTATTTTCTTGTGGCGGAGGCGTGTAGGAATCGAACCTACCCAAGCCTGCTCTCACAGGCTCGCTAACGGTTTTGAAGACCGCGCCGCTCACCAGAACAGATGCGCCTCCACAGTTCGTCTGAGGCTGGAAACCCTACCCGCCGCGAGATGCGCCTGTCAAGAGTTCTCGCGGCGAGAGGTCTGCGCGCAGGGCGTTTGTGCTGCGCTCGAACGCGACTCGATTGCAACCACCATTGCCCGCCCCACCGGGCGCTTGACCGAAGGGCCGCGCGCCGTTATTATTTTTTCTCGAACGCACGTTCGAATAATGAATCTACAGCTAATGAGCGCAGGCGCGGTTCGTGCGCCTCGATCTCGGCCAGCTTTGTTCGGAGTCATGCCTTAATGATTAATTTTGAAACGTCGCCGGAACAGTACAAGCACTGGAAACTGACCACGGACGGCCCCGTCGCGACCCTCTCGATGGACGTGCGGGAAGACGAAACGTTGGCCGACGGCTACAAGCTCAAGCTCAATTCCTACGACCTCGGCGTGGACATCGAACTCGCAGACGCCGTCCAGCGCCTGCGCTTCGAGCACCCGGAGGTGCGCGTCGTCCGCGTCAACAGCCTCAAGCCGCGAATCTTCTGCGCGGGCGCGAACATCTACATGCTCGGCACGTCCGACCACGCCTTCAAAGTCAATTTCTGCAAGTTCACGAACGAGACGCGCTGCGCCATCGAAGACGCGTCCGCCAATTCGAGGCAGCGCTACGTCGCCGCCTTGAACGGCACGGCGTCGGGCGGCGGCTACGAACTCGCCATCGCGTGCGACGAAATCTTTCTCGTGGACGACGGCAACTCGGCGGTCTCTCTGCCCGAAGTACCTCTGCTCGGCGTGCTGCCGGGGACGGGCGGGCTGACGCGCCTCGTTGACAAGCGCAAGGTACGACGCGACCGCGCCGACGTGTTCTCGACGCTGGCCGAGGGGCTGAAGGCGAAGCGCGCTAAAGAATGGGGGCTGATTGACGGCCACTTCCCGACGAGCAAATTCGAGGAGGGAATAACGGCCCGCGTGCGCGAGATCGCAGAGGCCGATGGGCGGAAAGAAAACGGCTCCGGCATCCGGCTGCGTCCGCTCGAAGTTGAAGCGACGGCGAACGGGCGCGAGTATAAATACGTGAGCGTGAAGTTGAACCGCACGCAGCGTTACGCCGACCTGACCGTGCGCGGCCCCGAAGCGGATTCGCCGGCGACGCCTGCGGAGATTCAGAAACTCGGCGATGCGTACTGGCCGCTCCGCGCCTACCGCGAGTTGGACGACGCGCTGCTGCACCTGAGAGTCAACGAGCCTGAGATTGGCCTCGTCTGCCTACGCACGGAAGGCCGCATTGACGACGTGCTCGCCGTAGACAAAACGCTCGTCGCTCATCGCGAACACTGGCTCGTCCGAGAGATCATCCTGCACATGGCGCGCGTGCTGCGCCGTCTCGATCTGACGGCCAAGAGTTTCTTCGCCCTCGTCGAGCCGGACAGTTGCTTCGCCGGAAATCTACTCGAACTCGCGCTCTCGGCTGACCGCACGTACATGCTCAACGACCCGGAGCAGAAAATCGAACTCGCCGCGAGCGAGTTGAACGCGGGCGCGCTGCCGATGTCGAACGGCCTGACGCGCATGCACTCGCGATTCCTCGCCGAACCGGAAAAGGCGAACGAGGCGCTCGCGCACGCGGGCACGTTCGACACTGAAGCTGCCGAAGAAGCCGGACTCGTCACCTTTGCGCCCGACGATCTGGACTGGGACGACGAGATTCGCGTCGCCATCGAGGAGCGCACGTCGCTCTCGCCCGACGCGCTGACGGGCATGGAAGCGTCGCTCAGGTTCGCCGGCCCGGAGACGATGGACACCAAAATTTTCGGACGCCTGACCGCGTGGCAGAACTGGATTTTCCAGCGCCCCAACGCCGTCGGCCCGCAGGGCGCTTTGACGAACTACGGCAAACCGACGCAGTCGCAGTTCGATTACAAGAGAACGTAAAAGAGGTGAATAGTAAATGGTGAATGGCGAGAACCGCTTTCATCCATTCACCATTTATTATTCACCACGAGAGGGCATCATGCAGTTATACGAACGCATTCCTAACAACGTGAATCTGTCCGGCGACAAGAAACTTCAACGCGCGCTGGAAAAGTGGTTGCCGAACTATCTCGACTGGTGGCGCGAGATGGGGCCGGATGGTTTTCAGCAAAAGGAAGTTTACCTGCGCACGGCCATCAGTGTGGACACGGACGGCTGGGCGAACTTTGATTACGTCAAGATGCCGGATTATCGCTGGGGCATCTTCCTCAAGCCGGCGGACGCGAACGCGACGGTCGGCTTCGGCGACAACTACGGGCAGCCCGTCTATCAGGAAGTGCCCGGCGAATTTCGCAACGCGCTCAGGCGCATCATCGTCACGCAGGGCGACACGGAGCCTGCCTCTGTCGAGCAGCAACGCGAACTTGGCAAGACCTGTCCTTCGCTCTACGATTTACGAAATCTGTTTCAGGTCAACGTCGAGGAAGGCCGGCACCTGTGGGCGATGGTCTACCTGCTGCAACGCTACTTCGGGCGCGACGGGCGCGACGAGGCGGACGCCCTGCTCGAACGTCGCAGCGGCAACCCCGACAAGCCCAGAATACTCGAAGCCTTCAACCAGCCCTGCGACGACTGGCTAAACTTTTTCTGCTTCGCGATGTTCACAGACCGCGACGGCAAGTATCAACTCGCCGCGCTCGCCGAATCCGGCTTCGAGCCGCTCGCGCGCACCTGCCAGTTTATGTTGACGGAAGAGGCGCACCACCTCTCCGTCGGCGAGACGGGCGTGGGGCGTGTCGTCAAGCGCACCGCGCAACTCTTGAAGGAGAGCGAAGACGGCGACGCGCGCTCGCTCGGCGGCATCCCGCTCGACATTCTCCAACACTACATCAACTTCTGGTTCAGCTACTCGCTCGACCTCTTCGGCGGCGAGATCAGTTCCAACTCGGCGGACTTCTTCGCCGCCGGCCTCAAGGGGCGTTACCAGGAACAAAAGAAATATCAGGAGCACCAGATCGCCGAAGAGGTTTACACGCTCTCCGTCGTCGAAGACGGCAGGCTCGCTTCGCGCGAAGTGCCGATGCGAAACGCTCTCAACGAAGTGCTGCGCGGCGAGTACGTCAGCGACTGCGAGCGCGCGTTGGCGCGCTGGAACGGCTACCTCGCGGACGCAGGCTTGAGCGAACGACTCTACCTGCCGAGCACGCGCTTCCACCGGCACGTCGGCGAATACGCCGGCCACAGCTTCGACGTGCGCGGCGAAATCATCAACAGAGACGAATTCGAGCGCCGGAAGAATGAGTGGCTGCCGACTCTCGAAGACCGCGAGTACGTCCGCAGTCTCATGCACCCCGTCACCAAACCCGGCCAGATCGCCAACTGGCTTGCGCCGCCCGACCGTGGCATCAGGGGGCTGCCGTTCGAGTTCGAGTACGTCAGACTGTAAGCAAATAATCAACAGGGATAGACAGGATGGACAGGATTGAAGACAAATGATGAATGCGGAACGATGAATGATGAATGAAGAAAAATGCATTTGTCTTTCATTCATCATTGCGGCATTCATCGCTCATCATTTCTTCCGTCATCCTGCTCATCCTGTCTATCCCTGTTAATTTTTCTTAAACTTATGGCAGCGACACTCTCGGAAGATTTCACGCGCTACGACCAGAAGCTGGAGTTCATTCTCCGCACGGCGGCGCGTATCTTCGCCGAGAAGGGTTACCACTCGACCACGATGCGCGACATTTCGCGCGAGACGAACGGCAGCCTCTCCGGCCTCTACTACTACTGCAAATCGAAAGACGAGTTGCTCTTTCTGATTCAGGACAACTGCTTCGGGCACGTCCTTGAACGCCTGCAAAAGCGCCTGCAAGAGACCACTGTGCCCGTCGAAAAGCTGCGCCTCGTGATTGAGAATCACCTATCGTTCTTCGCCGCCAACATGTCTGAGATGAAAGTGCTCTCGCACGAGGCCGACTCGCTCGAAGGCGAGATGCACGCGCACGTCTCCGGCAAGAAAGAGCGTTACACGCGACTCGTCCGCAGGATTCTCTCGGAGGTGCAGCAGGCGCAAAGCGGCGACGCGCAGAAGCTCGACCTGACCGTCGCGACCTATGCTCTCTTCGGCATGATGAACTGGATTTACAACTGGTACGACCCGCGCGGCAAGCTCTCCGTGACAGACCTCGTGGACAACATCACGCGCCTCTTCTTCTCCGGTTTCCTCGCCGGAACGACAAGTGATGACATACAATTCAAGGCGAAGACAGCAAAGACAGCCGAACGTCTCAGCGTATGGCGCGCACCATAATCACAAGCCAGGCCACTCTTGATCTAGAGCGCAAGGTTGTTTCAGGTAGATAAAGAATGGCTCAACAAGATTCATATCGTGCTCAGTGGGCAGAGTATAGAAAGCGCAGCATTATCGTTTGGTCTGTGTTTCTGACATATATTCCTGGTGCGATAATTATTGGTGGCAGCCTTTATCGCCTAACTGGTTCTGATTCATTCATTCCAATGACGGCTTTTGCCTGGATGGCGGCTTTTGCGATAACAAATTTTTACCGGATGAACTGGAAGTGTCCGCGCTGTGGCAAAGCCTTTTTCCAAAAATGGTGGTATGGCAATAACTTTGCTAGAAAGTGTGTTCATTGTGGATTGCCGAAGTGGGCGGAGTCAGAATTAGACACCCAGTTGAAGTCAAATGTTAGAGACTGACTTATTTTGTAGCGTATCAGCTAGATGCTTTTTTGGATTGATTACTTCTTAAGATGGAGCAAATAAGTATGGCGGAAGCGGAAGCGAAGGTTCAGGAGACGACGGAAGCGGGCGGCAATCTCGTGCAGTACAGGGTCGAGGGCGGCGTCGCGCTGCTGACGCTCAATGATCCGCCGGCCAACACGTATAGCTACGAGATGATGCAGGAGCTTGACCGCTCGATCCTCGCGGCGCGGATGGACGAGAGAGCGCAGGTCATCGTCATCACGGGAAGCGGCGAGAAATTTTTCTGCGCGGGCGCTAATATCCAGATGCTCTCAAGCGTGACGCCGGAGTTCAAATACTACTTCTGCCTCCACGCCAACGAGACGCTGTCGCGACTTGAGCAGACGCCCAAGCTCGTCGTCGCGGCGATCAACGGCCACTGCGTGGGCGGTGGACTCGAAGTCGCGCTGGCCGCCGACATCCGCCTCGCGCGGAAAGGTGCGGGCAAGATGGGACTGCCGGAAGTCTCGCTCGGCGTGCTTCCCGGCACGGGCGGCACGCAGCGGCTCGTGCGCGTGGTCGGCAAGTCGCGGGCGATTGAGTTGATGACGACGGGCGAGCTATTCACGTTCGAGCGCGGCGAAGAGTTAGGACTCGTCAATCACGTCTACGAGGCCGCGTCGGGCGAGGCATTCATGGAACAGGTGTTGGATTACGCGCGGCAGTTCACGACGCCCGGCAAGGCGGCGCGCGCCGTCGGGCGCATCAAGCGCAGCGTCCAGACCGGCGCGGAGATTCCCTTCGAGTCCGCGCTCGCGCTCGAACGCGAACTGCAACAGCAACTCTTCCAGTCCGAAGACGCCAGAGAAGGACTCGACGCCTACGTCCAGAAACGCAAACCAATCTTCAAGGGTAAATAGTGAATGGTAAATGGTAAATGGTGTTTGAATGTCGCTCAAGCAGAGCGGCAAATGTTCAAGCCCGACAGCGCGTAGTATCTATTTACCATTCACCATTCACTATTTACCATCCGACACCTATGTACGAGAACATCAAAGTCGCATTCGACGCCGGCATCGCCACGATCACGCTCGACCGCCCGGAGAAGTTGAACGCCTTCGCGGGGCACATGCGGCGCGATCTGGCGGAGGCTTTGGAGCGTGCGGCGACCGACACGAGCGCGCACGTCGTCGTCATCACGGGCGCGGGGCGCGGCTTCTGCGCGGGCGCGGACGTGAAATTCATGGAAGAGTTGATGGAGCGCGACGACGTGGAGGAGTTCAAGCGACTGCTCGGCGCGGGACGCCGCGTGCTGACGACGATCCGGCAGATGACGAAGCCGGTCGTCGCCTCGGTCAACGGCCCGGCCTACGGCGCGGGCTTTAATCTCGCGCTCGCGTGCGATATTCGCCTCGCCGCCGAGTCGGCCTCGTTCAGCCAATCGTTCGTCAAGGTCGGACTGCACCCGGACTGGGGCGGCTCTTATTACCTGCCGCGCGCAGTGCCCTCGAACATCGCCTGCGAGATGTTTTTCCTCGGCGACGCCTTCGACGCCGCACAGGCTTTGCGCTTCAACCTCGTCAACCGCGTCGTGCCCGACGCGCAACTCGCGGCGGAAACGCGCAAGCTCGCCGAGCGTTTGCGCGACGCGCCACACGCCGCCGTCGCCGCCGCCAAGCACGCCGTCTACATGAGCGAGGCCGAAAGCCTTGAGCGCATGCTGCAATACGAGACAGAGGCACAGCTCCAGTGCTTCCAGTCGAGAGAGGCGCGCGCGCGCGTCCGCGCATTTCTCGAACGCCGCGAGATAAGAACAAAAATTTAACAAGGATAGACAGGGTGGACAGGATAGAAGAAATGATGAGCGATGAATGCGGAATGATGAATGAAGAAAAGGTATCTGCCTTTAATTCATCACTCATCACTCCGCGTTCATCGTTTGCTTTCCATCCTGTTCATCCTGTCCATCCCTGTTAATTGTCTTTTGCAGCAGGGTGGGGCAGGCGCTTGTGCCTTCAATAACTTTATGAGACTGGCAGGCAGAATCGCGCTCATCACCGGCGGCGGACGCGGCATCGGTCGCGCCATCGCCCTGGCGTTTGCGTGCGAGGGCGCGGGCGTGGCCGTTGTCGCGCGCACGGCGGCGGAAGTCGAGCGCGTCGCGGGGGAGATTAAGAGCGAGTGCGGCGTCGCCACGATGCACGCCGTGTGCGACGTGTCGGACGCAAGCAGCGTCGAGAGCGCGTTCGCGGCGGCGCGGGAGTTTTTCGGGCGTGGGCCGGACATTCTCGTCAGCAACGCCGGGATCGCCGAGAGCGCACCGTTCGTCAAGACCGGCGACGAGATGTGGCAAAGACATCTCGCGGTCAACCTGTCCGGGACTTTCTACTGCATGCGCGCGGCGCTGCCCGGTATGATTGAGCGCGGCTGGGGACGCATCATCAACGTCGCCTCCATCGCGGGCAAAACGGGCGCGCCTTACATCGCCGCTTACGCGGCCTCGAAGCACGGCGTGCTCGGTCTGACGCGCACCGCCGCGCTCGAAGTGGCGACGCGGGGCGTCACGGTTAACGCCGTCTGCCCCGGCTTCGTCGAGACGGACATGACGTGGCGCGGCGTCGAAAACATCACGGCGAAGACGGGTAAGTCTGCGGAAGAGGCGCTCGACGCGCTCAAGCGCATGAGTCCGCAGCAACGCCTCGTCACGCCCGAAGAGGTCGCCGCGCTCGCCGTCCTGCTGGCCTCCGAAGAGGGACGCGGCATCAACGGGCAGGCCATCAACGTGGACGGCGGAACAGTGCTTTTTTAGCCGATGCCTTTTGAGTTCATCAATCCTGAATCGCTCGGCGCGCCGCGCGGCTACTCGAACGGCGTGCTCGCACCTGCGGGCGGTCGCTTGCTGTTCATCGCCGGGCAGATCGGTTGGGACGAGCGGCAGAGGATCGTCAGCACCGATTTCGTCGAGCAGTTCGACCGCGCGCTCGCGAACGTCCTCGCCGTCGTCGCCGAAGCGGGCGGGCAACCAGAGAACGTCGCGCGCCTCGCTATCTACGTCACGGACAAAGAAGAGTACCGCGCACGCACGCGCGAAGTCGGGGAGCGTTGGCGCGCATTGATGGGACGACACTTCCCGGCAATGGCGCTCGTCGAGGTCAAGTCTCTGCTCGAAGACGGCGCAAAGGTGGAGATAGAGGGCGTCGCCGTCATGCCGTGATAAGTGATGAGTGATAAGACAAGACCCGCTTTTCTTTATCACTTATCACCCATTGCAATATGATTGAACCCAAGAGCTTTCTCTACGAAGTGCGCGAGGGCGTGGGCTGGATTACTCTGAATCGCCCGGAGCGTCTGAACGCGCTCACCTTCGAGGTGTATCGCGAGTTGACGGACACGTTCGCCGCCCTGCGCGCGGAAGATGCGGTGCGCGCCGTCGTCATCACGGGACGGGGGCGCGCGTTCTGTTCGGGCGGCGACGTGCGCGACATCATCGGCGAGTTGCAGAGACGCGATGCCGAAGGATTGTTGGAGTTCACGCGGATGACCTGCGAGTTGATACGCAATATACGTCTTCTACGAAAGCCCGTCATCGCGAGCCTTAACGGCACGACTGCGGGCGCGGGCGCGTGCATCGCGCTGGCCTCCGACATCCGCGTCGCGAGCACGGAGGCGCGCATCGCCTTCCTCTTCGTCAAGGTCGGACTGTCGGGCGCGGACATGGGCGCGGCGCATCTCCTGCCGCGACTCGTCGGGATGGGACGCGCGACCGAGTTGCTCTACACGGGCGACTTCATCACGGCGGAAGAGGCGTATCGCATCGGCCTCTATAACCGCGTCGTGGCGGCGGCTGAACTCGAAGCCGAGACGCGCACGCTCGCCGAAAGACTCGCGCGCGGCCCTGCCTTCGCGCTTGCGATGACGAAAGAGATGCTGGATCGAGAGATGGACTTGTCGCTCGACACCGCGCTCGAATGTGAAGCGCAGGCGCAGAGCCTGTGTATGCAGCACCCCGACTACAGAGAGGCTTACGAGGCTTTCGTGGAGAAGCGCGAGCCGCGATTTACAAAAGCATTGACACGTCCGCGAATTCTGGCTCGAACGCGCGCGGGCGGGGCGTGCCGTCGCGGCCTTCGCGCTGACGGAGTCGGAGGCCGGCTCGGACGTCTCAGCCATACAAACGAGCGCCGTACGCGACGGCGACAGTTACGTCATCAACGGGCGCAAGTGTTTCATCTCGAACGCGGGGGTGGCGGACTTCTATACCGTCTTCGCACGGACGGGCACGCGCGCGGACGGGCGCGCTCTGATTTCCGCCTTCATCGTCGGCGCGCGTATGCCGGGCTTTCGCCTCGTCGAGCGCACTCGCCTGATCTCGCCGCATCCGATTGGCGAACTCGAATTCAAAGACGTGCGCGTCCCGGAAGAAAACCGCGTGGGCGAAGAGGGCGAAGGATTCCGGCTCGCGATGCGGACGATGGATATGTTTCGCGCCAGCGTCGGGGCCGCCGCCTGCGGGATGGCGCGGCGCGCGCTCGACGAGTCGCTGCGTTACGCGAAAAGCCGCGTGCAGTTCGGCGTCCCGCTCGCCTCGCACCAGTTGATTCAAGAGAAGCTGGCCGTCATGCAGACGGAACTCGACGCCGCGCGCCTGCTCGTCTACCGCGCCGCGCATTTAAAGGACATGAACGGCTCCGCGCTCACGCGCGCGGCGAGCGAGGCCAAGTTCTACGCCACCGAAGCGGCGTGGCGCATCATAGACCACGCCGTACAGATACACGGCGGGCAGGGCGTCATGCACGGCAGCATTGTCGAGCGCCTCTACCGCGACGTGCGCGCCCTACGCATCTACGAGGGCACTTCGGAGATTCAGAAACTCATCATCGCGCGCGAGCTTTTGCGAGACTGAAGAGGCGACGAAAAATGGACTCTCAATTGACGGATACCGACCCGGAAACCGAGCGCGTTTTGATCGAGATGATACGGCCCTGCCGGATTGTACTTCGCCATTTTGATGAAGAAGCACGACCCTTCGCGTGAGATCACGGTCTGCGAGCGGAACGCGCCCGGCGATACATTCGGGTGGGGCGTGGTCTTTTCGGGCAAGACGCTCTCACACCTGCGCGCGGCGGATGCGGAGTCGCACCGGCGCATCACGGAGACTTTCGAGACGTGGGACAACGTGGACGTGGTTTATCGCGACCGGAAGATCACGATTCGCGGCAACGAGTTTTCCGGCGTCGCGCGCCTCCGGCTCCTCAACATCCTGCAAGAGCGTTGCGCGGAACTCGGCGTCGAGATGCGCTTCCGCGCCAACGTCGCCGACGTTGATGCTTTGAAAGACTGTGACCTGCTCGTCGGGGCCGACGGCGTGGGCAGCGAAGTCCGGCAGTGCTACGCAGAGTCTTTTCAGCCCTCCCTGAGCGCCGGGCGCAACCGTTACATCTGGTACGGCACGCGCCGACTGTTCCACGGCCTGACGCTCACGTTCCGCGAATCTGAAGCGGGCGTCTTCGCCGCGCACTCGTACAAGTTCAATAAAGAGTTGAGCACCTTCATCGTTGAGTGCGACGAAGAGACTTGGCAGGGCGCAGGCTTCGACGGCATGGCGGACGCGGAGACGCGCGCCTGCCTTGCCAGAGTTTTTCAGCAAGACCTCGGCGGGCAGGAACTTTTGTCGAACAATTCAAGGTGGATCAATTTCCTGCTGGTGAAAAACGGGCGCTGGAGTTATGAGAACGTCGTGCTGCTCGGAGACGCGCTGCACACGGCGCACTTCTCCATCGGGTCGGGCACGAAGCTCGCGCTCGAAGACTCTATCGCGCTTTTCAAATGCTTCGAGGCCGGGCTGGATGTTAATTCGGCGCTCGCTGAGTTCGAGCGCGTGCGTCGTCCCATTATCGAAGAGTATCAACAGGCAGCCACCGAAAGCCGCCTCTGGTTCGAGCACGTCAAAGACTACACGCACCTCGACCCACTGCCGTTCGCGTACGAGTTGATGACGAGGAGCAAGAAGGTTGATTTGGAGAACTTGAGGAAGCGCGACCCGCAATTCGTCGCCGCCTATGAAGAGTACGCCGGAAGTAAAATGTAAAAGTGAACGAGGATAAGAAGAAGCACAGATACGGAGGCTGCTGGTTCCGCCCTTTACCCCTTCCCCTTTACCCCTTCCCCTTCTTCTTCCCACTGCGGCGCGAGCAGGCGGCGGCGTCCGTCGCTGCTTAAGGCAACTCCCGGCTCGTCGAGCGCCGTGCGATCCCAGAGCTTGCACGTAACCTGTTTGTGCGATTGATCCAACCCCTCGCAGTAATTCGTGTAGGTGCAGCGGCGCACCTCCGCGCCGCGTCCGAGCTTCGCTTTCAAAAACCAGTCCGGGTCGGCGAGCGACTGACGTGCTGTGCCGATAATGTCGGCCTCACCGCGACGCAGGATGGCTTCCGCCTGCTCGAAGTTATTGATCCCGCCCGCCGCGACGACGGGAGTTTGAAAGCCTTCGTCTTTGACCGCGTGTTTGATTGCCGCGACGAGCGGGATGTTGCGACCGAAGGGGCCGCGCGCGTCCGACATCACGGTCGGCATGCATTCGTAACCGCTGCGGCCCGTGTATGGATAGACTGCCTGTCCGACCTTCGGCTGCTTCGCGTCCTCGAACTTTCCGCCCTTCGAGATCGAAAGATAATCGAACCCTGCGCGTGCGAACTCTTTTCCGAAGTAGACGGCATCGTCAATCCGGTGGCCGCCCTCAATGGCCTCGTCTGCGAGGAAACGCACGCCCGCCACGTAGTCGTCCCCGACGCGCTCGCGCACCGCCGCGTAAACTTCGAGCGGCAGGCGCACGCGATTCTCGCGCGGGCCGCCGTAGCCGTCCGCGCGGTCGTTCTTTGCGCTCAGGAATGACGCCATCGTGTAGGCGTGCGCGTAGTGCAGTTCCACGCCGTCGAACCCTGCTTCGCGCGCACGCGCGGCGGCTTCGGCGAAGATGCCGGGCAGCACGCGCGGCAACTCGCGTATGTGCTCAAGGTGCATGTCCGTGACACGCTCGCGATAGCCGAAGCGGAGCGATTCAAGCTCGCGCTCGTCAAGCACCGCTTCGATCAACTCGTCGGGCGCGTCCTTAAGAAACATGCGCGCATCCGTCTCTTCCCTGTCGAGCCAGCTTTCGTCGCCCGTCGCTTCGGCGAGCGCGCGACGATGGCGGCTCGCCAGTTTCAGAAAACGCTCGAAGAATTTCGCCCTGTCGGGGCGGCGCTTGACGGAGAGAAAATCTATGATCTGTATGAAGAGCCGCGTCTCGCCCGCGCTCTCGCGGCGGACGACTTCCACCAGCTCCCTCAAGCCCGGAATGAAGCGGTCGTGGCCGATTCGCAGCAGCGGCCCCGAAGGAATGTCGCGCACGCCCGTCGCCTCGACCACGATTGCGCCGGGCCGCCCGGCGGCGAAGCGCGCGTACCAGTTTAGATTCTCGCGCGTCACGAACCCGTCCGCCGTCGCTCGCCAGGGCACCATCGCCGGAACCCACGTGCGGCTTTGAAGTTCGAGAGGGCCGACGCGGACGGGCTGAAAAAGAAGCGACGCGGCGGCTTCTTCAAGAGTCGGCCAGCGCGTTTCTGTGATGTCGTGTCGAATCGGATTTTCGGGATGCCACATGCGGGTCGCAGTCCTTCGGACGCAGCCAGAGTTTACCAGTTTTACTCCGGCGAAGGGAGCGACCGGGGACGCCTCCGCTTTTGTTTTCCGCGAACCGGAACTCGCGATTGCCGCCGGGCGTAAGTGAGTTGTAGCTTTGAATTCATCGTCAACGATTCATCATTCTCGAACGGCCCCGCGCCGCGAGCTTTCAAAGAGGATTTCGCAATGAGTAGCTGGGATAAACTGGTCGAAGAGAAAATCAGAGAGGCCATGAAGGAAGGCGCTTTCGACAACCTGCCGGGCAAAGGCCAGCCCATCAATCTGGAAGAAAATCCGTTTGAAGACCCGACTATGCGAATGGCTCACCGCCTGCTCAGGAACAACGGCTTCGCGCTGCCGTGGATCGAAGAGAGGAAAGAAGTTGACGCGTCAATCGCGGGCGCTCTGGCCGGCCTCGCCCGCTCCTGGCGCGTGTATCAGGAGACTCAAAAGTCCGGACGCCGTCTCGAACAGGCCGAGGCCGACTGGCAGCAGGTCTTAAACTCATTCCGCAAAGA
>JAIVJG010000288.1 GCA_020200155.1 Acidobacteriota bacterium
TGTAAAAAGGGAAGACGGGATTGCCGGTTTCGCGCCACACGAAGAGCGTGAAGGGCAGGAGCGGGAGCGCGAAGGCGGCGGCAAGCCACGCGGCGTCCGCTGCCAGCTTCAGTCCGACGCGCGCGGGCTTCGGAGACGTGTAGAGATAGACCAGAAGAACGGGGATGCAGTAGGCGAGGTTCAGCAGCTTGAGCGCGACGGCGGCTCCGAGATAGAGGCCGAGCCGAACGCGGTCGCGGCGCTCGTGCCCGTCGTCGCCGGGGCGCAGGGCGATCTCCGTCGCCAGCAGCAAGAGCGGGAGCGCGAGCAGGTCAACCATGTAGTTGTTGACGATGAAGAGCGCGTGCTCAGTCCAGAGGACGAGCAGCACGCCGAGGTTTCTCAGCCACCTGCCGGCGACGTATGGCCGGAGCAGTCTGTCCAGAATTGTTCCCGCCCAGAGCAGCACCAGCAGGTTGGTGATCGTGCCCAGACGGTAGCCGAGGAGCCGACGCGTGATGCCGAGCAGCATGTCGGGCGCGGGGTTCAGAGGGTAGAAGGCCGGGAAGAAGTCGCCCTGCATCAACGGCCAGCCGCCGAGCGCGCGTTCGGCGTTGACGAGCCGGTAGTTGAGCACGTCGAAACTCGTGTCGGGCAGCCCCGCGCGCATCCCGTAGACGACGAAGAGCGGGAGCGCGACGACGAGCCAGAACCGTCGCGGCACTCGCTCGCCGGCGGTTTCCTTCGTCCAGAGGTGCGCCAGCCAGACGAGCGCCGTGAGCGCGACGGTCAGCGCCCATGCCGTCTGGCGTGAGCCGACGAGCCAGAGATACTGGCGGACGAACGTGGCGACGTAGAGGAGCAGCACGAAGTCGCCGAACTCGACTTTGCGGCTCGCGGCCTCGAACGCGCGGCGCGAGACGAGACGCCTGAGCGCGGAAGGGCGTGTGCTTTCGTCATTCGCTTCCCGTTGCACCATGCTTGACATTGAACTTGCGCGGCGGCAGCGATGACGACCCGGCTTCCTTTGACGAGACGTGCCGCACGTCGCTGCGGGGCTGTTTCGGTGGAGCGTCAGACGCTAACATTTCTGCTCTAAAAGGCCAACCTCGCCGACGGCAATCGAACGGGCGCGGTCAGGGTCGGCGTCGGATGGCGTCGGAGGCGGCGTGCGGCGGCAGATGTGATAAAGTCCGTGCGGCTCGTCAGAATTTCTCAACCCGAGGACGCCGGGAGATGCTCGTTTCCATTGTCGTTCCCTGCTACAACGAAGAGGCCGTGCTGGCGGAATTGCACAGCCGCCTCGTCGCCGCGCTCGAAGGGGTCGAAGGCGTCGGCTTCGAGATCATCTACGCGGACGACGGGAGCCGCGACGCGACGCCCGAACTGCTTCGCGAATTGCAGGCGGGTGACAGGCGCGTGCGCGTCGTCACTCTGTCGCGCAACTTCGGCCACCAGATCGCCGTCACCGCAGGGCTTGAGCACGCCGCCGGCGACGCGGTGGTCTTCATTGACGCAGACCTGCAAGACCCGCCGGAAGTGATTCCAGAAATGATCGCGCGCTGGCGCGACGGCTATCATGTCGTCTATGGCCTGCGGACGGAGGCGTGTCGTGGAGGTTTTGCACACGATGCCGGAGCGCGACCGCTTCCTGCGCGGGATGGTCAGTTGGGTCGGCTTCAGGCAGGTGGCGGTGATGTACGAACGCGCGCCGCGACGCGCGGGCGAGAGCAAGTACCCGCTCCTGAAGATGGTTCAGTTCGCGCTCGACAGCGTCGTCTCGTTTTCGTCTACGCCGCTCAGGCTCGCCACGTGGGTCGGCTTCGCCGCCATCGCGTCGTCGCTCCTGGGGATCGTCTACGCGCTGGCGATTCGTCTCTACACGAACGACTGGGTGCGCGGCTGGGCTTCGATCTTCACGGCGATACTCTTTCTCGGCGGCGTGCAACTCATCACGCTCGGCATCGTCGGCGAATACGTCGGGCGCATCTACGCGGAGGTCAAGCGCCGCCCGCTCTACGTCGTCGAGGAGCGGCTCGGCTTCGGAGCCGTTGACGACGGCGTGGAAGAGAAGTCTATCGGTGCAGCGCAGCCGCGAGCCTAGTTTTAAGATCGTGGAGAATTCCCTCGAAGCATAATTAGGCCTCTTGCAAAAGTGGTCGTTTGCGGCTGTGCCGCCCGATGTGCGGTGAGCCTGTGGCTCACCGGCGCGTACCTTACTTTAATCACCAGCGAGGCTGCGCCTCGCACGGCGGCACAGCCGCACAGAGAGTGGAACATCTTCTCGGAAAGGCACAGCCTTTCCGCACATCAGGCGGCACAGCCGCAACTATTCGCCGATTTTTGCAAGAGGTCTAATCAAGCGTCGCGATGCTGAAACGTCTACTCTCCCCGCTCCATGCGCCCGCGCCGCTTCCAAGTCTCTCGCGGGAACTCCCGGCGCGAAGCTCACGCGGGCCGTGCGGGGGCGTGCGATGATGACGGCGTTGCTTTTCCTCGTGGGGTCGGCGCTCGCGGGCATCGCGCTGGTGCGCCGCACTCTGCGCGGCCTGCTCGATTCCGCAGAACAGTGTCTGTGGGGACTCGTTACAGGCTGGATGCTGGCGACTCTCTGCGGCTACCTGCTTGCGCGCGTCGCCGGCCAACTCTCTTACACGCTCGCCGTCTCTCTGGTCGTCGCGACTTGGCTGGCGGCGATTCTTCTCTGGCTTCCCGCCTTGATGCGTCTGAAGCGAGGCGCGCGTCCCGTCCTTTCGTGGCGCTCCGTGGATGCGGGGCTGTGCCTCGTGCTCGCGCTGTTCGCGCCCATCTACGTGCAACTCTTCTCGACGCGGATGCTACAGGAGGGGCAGGGCGGCCTCTATTCGGGCGGGAGCGCGTGGTACGACCTCCCCTGGCATCTGGCGATCAGCTCTTCCTTTTTGTACGGGCAAAATTTCCCGCCCGTCTACACGCCCTTCCCGCCCGAACCGCTCCTGTACCCGTACCTGCCGGACTTTCAGACGGCGTTGCTCGTTACGCTCGGCATGGATTTTCAACACGCGCTCGTCGTGACCGGCGTGGCGCTGACGCTCGCGCTGACGGGACTCTTCTATACGCTCGCGCGTCGCGTCCTGCGGGCGCAGGGACACGGCAGCGCGCTCGTGCAGGCGTCCGCCGCGCTGGCGACGATTCTGTTTCTGCTCAACGGCGGCCTCGGCTTCATTTATTTTTTCGAGCACTGGCGCGAAAGCAAACAAGGCTTCTTCGAGTTCTGGTCGCGCCTCGGTGTGAACTACGCCAACCTGCCCGGCGAGCAGATTAGCTGGACGAACATCGTCGTTGACACGTTGCTCCCGCAACGCACGAGCCTCTACGGCATCCCCGTCGCGCTGATGGCGTTCACGCTCTTCGCTGCGGCGTGGCAGAGTTGGTCTGAGAGTGAAGATGGCGGCGAGCGTTGGGCGGGCTGGCGCGTACTGCTCCCGGCGGGCGTGCTCGCGGGACTGCTGCCGCTCTTTCACACGCACACGTACATGGCGGTCGGGCTGGTCAGCGGTTTTCTCTTCGCACTGCGCCCGCGACGCGCGTGGCTCGCCTTCTGGCTGCCCGCCGTGCTGCTCGCGCTGCCGCACTTTCTGAGCCTCACTGGACACGTCGCCGCTTCAGGCTTCATGCGTTTCCAACCGGGCTGGCGCGGCCACAACGCGACGAACTGGCCGCTCTACTGGGTGCGTAACGTCGGCGTGCCGCTGCTGCTCGTCGCGCCTGCGTGGGCGACGGCGACGCGACCGTGGCGTCGCTTTTATCTCGCCTTCGTGTGCCTGTTCGCCGTCAGCCTGCTCGTCGTCTTCACGCCGAACGACTACGACAACATCAAGCTCATGTACTACTGGTACGCTCTCACCTGTATCCTCGTCGCGTCGTGGCTCGTCAGACTGGCGAGCATCCAACGGCAGCGTTTCCTCGCCTTCCTCCTCTCGCTCGCCTGCATCGCGTCGGGGCTGCTCGCGCTTCAGTACGAGAATCTCGACCGCAAGCTGCTCTTCAGCGATTACGAGTTGAACGCCGCGCGCTTCGTGCGCGAACACACAACGCCGCGCGCACTCTTTCTGACGGCCCCGACCGTCCACCAGCCCATCCTCAGCCTCGCCGGTCGCCCTGTCCTTCGCGGCGACACGGCCTGGCTCTGGAGTCACGGCTACGAATTTCAGAAGCGCGAGGCGGACGTTAAGAGAATCTACGCAGGCGACACGGACGCGATTGAACTGCTGCGCTACTACGGCGTGGATTTCGTCTACCTGAGCGCGGCGGAGAAGGGGGGACTCTACGCCGACCAGAAGTTCTTCGACCAGAACTTCCCCGTCTTCTACCAGAGTCCTGAGATCAACATCTACGACACTCACAGACGCATGGGCCGGCGGCGCGGAGTTCAAATCACGCTACGACCATCTGTCGAATGCCGTGTACGTGGACACGCTCTACGCGAACGCGGGGCTGACGCCCGGCAGCGGCGAGCGCGCGGAGATGATCGCCACGCTCGACGGCGGCGCTGACACGCGCGCCTCCGTCGTGCGCCGCGTCGCCGAGAACCGGCAGCTTTACCGGCGTGACTACAACACGGCGCTCGTGCTCGTGCATTACTTCGGCTACCTGCGGCGCGGCCCCGGCGACCCGCCGGACAAGAATCTCGACGGTTTCAACTTCTGGCTTGAAGACCTCAACCGCACCGGCGACTATCGCAGCCTCAGCCGCGTCTTCATCGAATCGGGCGAGTACAAAGACCAGATTAAAAGATAGCGGCGGAGAGCAAGGCGGAAAGCGAAGGACGGATAAAGGGCGGAGCTTGATTCAGTTTCCCTTACAATCGGGACTCTGTTTCAAGCTCTTTCGCGGTCGGGCTTTCAACTTTTAGACACGCTCTCGAAACCCGGGCTTACTTTTCACGCGGCTGAGATGATGCGCTCGACGACGTTCTCCCAGGAGAGGCGCATGGCTTGAAGCTTCTCACGCCCGCGTGCGCCCATGCGTTGCGCGCCCTCGCGGTCGAGGTAGAGCGCATCGAGAGCTTCGGCGATGGCGCGCGGTTCGGGTTCGACGATGAGTCCTTCGCGTTCGTGCTCGACAAACTCGGTCGCGCCGCCGCCGTCTCGCGCCACAACGACGGGCTTGCCTGACAGCATTCCCTCCAACGTCACGTAGCCGTAATCCTCGTCAAACGGCAGATAGCACACGCCGAGCGCGTTCGCGTACAACTCGACGATCTCCGGTTCGGCCACGAAGCCACGCAACTGCACACGATCAGTAACACCGTGCCGCTTAACCAACGACTCGTAATGCTTCGGGTCACGCGTGCCGCCCGCGAACACGACTTTGACGGGCGTGCGCGCGAAGCTCATCGCCTCGATGAGAAGTTCCTGCCGCTTCTGTGCTTCCAGCCGGCTCGGATAAAAAATGTAGTCGCCCTGCTCGCCCGTTCGCAGACTTTCGGCGCGCGGCGGCGGATGATAAAGCGGCTCGCTCTCGATGTTGTTGTATTCCTTCAGCCGTCTTGCGACCGTCCGCGAGTTGGCGAAAACCTTCCGCGCTTCCGGGATGAATCGTCCGTCACAGTGGCGCACGAACTCGCGGACACGCGCGCCTTCCGGGTAGGTCGAAAGATCGTCGAACGGCGTGCCCCAGAGGTTATAGGCCGCGCGATACTGGTGCATAACCCACAGCACCTTCCTCTCGTGCGCGACGAGATAGGCCGGAAACTTCATCCCGACGACGAGGTCAACCGGCTTGCCGTTCGCCTCGCTCAAATCCAGCAGACGCCATGCCAGCGCGCCGCGCATGATCTCCTGCGGCGGATACCACTTGAAAGGCAGAGCCACTACTTCGGCGTTGTACCCGGCAGCGACGAGCGCACGCCTCAGTCCCTCGACGTGCGACTCGGCCCCG
>JAIVJG010000050.1 GCA_020200155.1 Acidobacteriota bacterium
GGACGCATCGCTGTCGTCGGAATCAAGTTCGGGCTGCGTCAACAAAGATTTCGCGAAGCCCCACAGCTTACCGAACAGCGACGGCGAATCGTCGTGCGCGGGCGACGGGGAAGACTTGACCGAGGCGCGAGACTTGGAAGCCTCCGCGCGTTTGCCGCCCGCGTCTCCGGCATGCTCATCTTCGACAGACACGTTTTCGTCCGCGACTTCAATCGCAGCCTCCGGCTCTTCTTCCGCGTCTCCCGGCAGCGGCACGGTCGGTCGGCTCAAAATCTCTTCGAGGTGCTCGTCTACGCCTTTGGTGCTGAGGGAGAAATGCGCCGAGCGCGCGATCATCCGCTTAATGCCTTTGCCACGTGGTTTGTTCAGGTAGCGCAGCATCGCGCGCTCATAAGTCGTGATCGGCGCGTCGCGCTTCAGTGCTGCGGCGTAGATGTTGTAAACCTCGTCGCTGAACGCGTCGTCGTCGAACATGGCGAAGTCTTCGACCACCATGTCCTGCCTCTTCGCCGTCAGACAGCGGAACAGGCGGTCGAGCGGCGCGGCGTGCCACGCGAAGCGCCGGAGAAAAACGCGTATGGCCTCGCCGTCGCTCTCGCTCTGCCCCGCGTGGAAGACGCGCCGGACGGACTCCTTCAACTTCGGTCGGTCGCCCTGCTGTCCGAGCAGTTGCTCGAACTTCGCGCGGCAACGCTCGCCGTCCTGCGATGTCTTGCCGAACAGGAGACGGTGAAAGATGTTGTCGAGCTTCTGGTCGCTGAAGCCGCGAAAGAGCCAGCCGTCGCGGACGGGTTCGTCGCCTTCAAGAATCAAACGGGCGGTTTCGTCCTCAGCGCGTCCCTGCATTTTAAGCGCCTTCCAGCCCCCGATCCACGTCTCGTAATTCTTCGACGAGAGGCGCGGGCGCAGACGAGAGAAATACTCGACGGCGTCTTCCGGCAACTCATCTATGAACTCGACCAGCCCGCGCAGGTCGGGGATGAAATCGAGCGCCGGCGTCTCTTTAGTCATCTGCGACAATTCGTTGCGGAGAACCCTGCGTTCGAGCGACGAATTGAGCGAGAGGACGGACTGCTCCGTCAGGTCATACGTGTTCTTACGGCCACGGTAGAGTTGCCACAGGCGCAGGAGCAGTTGCCACTTGCCGCCGACGAGTTCGGCCACCTTGATCTTGTCGTTGACGGAGACCTCGCGCCGCAGCGAAGAGTCCGCGAGATGCGTCAGCCATTCGGCGGCGGCCTCCGCGTGCGCCCCCTGCGCGCGTACTTCGTCGCGGTAAAGCTTGACGAGCATCGGCGCTCCTTCGGGGTCGAAGCCGCTCGCGTGCAGCTCGACGCCGCCGGGGTCTCGCCCGTACAGGAGATACTCCGTCTTCCAATCCGCACCTTTCCGCAACGCGCGCCGCAACGCCTCTTGACGGAGGATGTCGGCGACGCCGTGCCATGCGGGGTGATCGCGCGGGAACGAATCCCAGACGAGTAGACTGTCGCCCGCCGTCGCCGTCTGCGTCCGCACGGCGTCGAGCAACTGGCGGACAAATTGCTCACGGCTTTCTTTCGACCGGCCCGCCGAGACGCTCGGCGGCGCGGCGAATCCCCGTGGAGAGAAACGTGGAGCCTTCGAGTCGCTGCTTCAGGGATTGAAGCAATGCCTCGACGGGCGACGAGGGCTTGAGCAAGTCCGAGAGCAGCACGAGCCGCGCCAGCAACTCCGCAGGCGTGCGCGTCCCTCCGTCCTCCCATTCCCAGAGCGGCAGGCCGGAGAGCCTCGACAACCCTGCCGCGAACTCTCCGTCTGCGGAAATCGTCTTCCACGCGTCGAGCACGCGCGCCCCGCCCGCGACGCACTCGCGCAACGTCGCCTGAGCTTCCCTTTCATCATTCGCCGAGTCGTCGAGGATCAGATGCGAGCCGAACGCCTCTCCGTTTTCGCGGCTGCCGCCGACGAGCCAGCCCATCCCCGGTTGAAAACAGGCTGGCAACGTCGAAGTGCGCTCGAAGATTTCGCGCGGCGAGGGGCGCGCGTCGAAGCCGAGGCTTCGCGGCGAGGCCGTGACGGGGACGCCGAGGAGCGGAGCGCCCGCCCAGCACGCGAGTAAGTCGTCGCTGTCGGCGGCGACGGCGCGCGGCGCAGCGGGCGGGCCAAGTTTTTCGAGGCTGCTTGTGAGTGCTTCTTCGGTGAATGCTTCGGGACGTTCGAGCAATTGCTGGCCGAGTGAGTTCGGATTCTCGAAGAGCGCGCAGGCGAGGCCGGCGGCGTTCCAGCGAAAACGCTCCCACACGTCGCGACCGGGATCGAGCAGGAGCGAGAAGGCGTAAGCCCTGCCGGTCTCCGTCACCTGCCTCTGCCGGACGACGAGGAAGGGCTGTTCGTCGAGCATGCCGAGGCCGAAGATTAAGGTCTGCTCCGGCAGCCCGTAGGTGTCTTCGAGCGCGCCGCGCGGGATGTCGCCCCACGCGCCGATGCGCTGGCGTTCGTTGTAGCTGGTTCCCCCGTAGGCGAGCAGGCGCATGGCACGTCACTCTCAATCGTCGGAGCGCTGGTTGATGTTCTCCCACTTGATGTCGAGGCAGCGGCAGACGAACTTCGCGAGGCCGTAGGAGCAGGGCTGCGCGAGTTGCTCCGCCGGCTCGTGCTGCGGCGGCAGATTCTCCGTCCACACGAAGAAAATTTGCTTGACGTTCTTCAGACTCTTACGTAACAGCACCTTGTTCTCGTCGGGACGCGCGTCCAGCCACTTCGTCAGCAGCGCCTGCGATTCCTTACGCCTGTCGTCGTTGAGATCGTTGGCGATTTCCACGACCTTTCGCCAGTCTTCGTCGGAAAGGCAGACGCGCGCCTCGTCCTTTGCCGCCGCGTCGAGATCGAGAATATTTTCCGTCTGTCCCGGCGTGTGCTTTTCCGCCGGTTTCAGGCGATCCATTTGCGTCAGGATGAGGTCGCAGGGCTGTCCGCGCTTCTTCGCCTTGGCGATGCGCTGCACGGCCACCTCTATGCTCTTCTCGCTTTTGCCTGGGCCGACGCCGAAAATCTCCGCCGCGTTGACCACCACGGCGACCCTGTCCACGGCGGCCAGGTCGGGCATCAAGTCTTCGTTCTCCGACGCCTCGCCCGCAGTATCGTAGAGCACGAGCGTATACCAGAAGGGTCGCCCACTCCTGATGACCTGCCCGGCGGCGACGCGTATCTCCCCTGTCAATTGCCGCAGCAAACTGTAGAGCCACGAACCGGCGGCGCGCAGCCGTCCGTCCGATTTTTCCTGTCCGGCGGCGAGCGTCGCGCGCGAGTTCGGAGCCGGGCGAATAAAGGTCGCTTTCAGGTGGCCCGGCTCGTTGATGGTTGCGCGCGGCAGGAAAATCTCTTTCGCGTTGCGGCGCAGCAGCGTGTTGAGGTGCAGCGTCTCTAAAAAAACGCTGAATGACAGGTTGCCGGAGTTGCGCGAGAAGATGTAGTTGTCGAGTTCGACCGAGTCGGTCGTGTTTTTAGCGGGCACGTAGCCGTGATGGTTCATGGCCTGCACGGCGAGCACGGTCTTGCCGGACTCGCGCGCACCGGCGAGTTCGACGAGGCGGCCCATTCGTCCCTTGCCGTTCTTCTCAGCCGTGGCGCGCAGCAGCATGAGCGGGAACCACATCTCCGGCTCGTTCTTCGGCACGGTGCGGAGCGCGCCGAGCTGCCAGTGTTGCACCCAGACCTGCTGCGCCTTGCCGCTGCCGAACTCCAGGGGGAAGGCCGCGCGGCTCGTGTCTGGATTGCCCGGCACGATCACCTCGCCCGCGCTCTCGTCCCAGAACGGGTTACGCATCTTGCAGTTGACGTGGCGCAGGAAGACGCCTTCTTCGACCGAGTCGTCGCAGCCACACTCGCGCTCGGTGCAGAAGACGAGGGTTTGCATGGCCTCCGGAAAGCAGTGGAAAGTATCGACGCGTTGCTGGTGTCGCGTGCAGAAGCGTGCCATCTGCTCGTTCTTCGTCAGTCTGGTGAGACACAGGGGACACTTATAAATCAACGGCGCACTGCCTCCTTTGTGGGTTGGAGACTTCCCGGAGCGGAAGTGAAAAGCCGGGAGCCGGACGCTCTCCGAAGCACTCGACGCGGGCGACAAAACAAAGGTGCTTCCGGCTTGAGAATGCCGGCATTATAGCTGCGTGCAGCCCTGAGCACAAAAACTTTTGCTTGAAATTTCGCGCGGCGGGCGGGTTCTGACAAAGCCGTGCGCGCGGGCGGGGCGCGGCCACGTCGTCGAAGTTGATTTGATAAGCCGAAAAGACCGGCAGACCCTTTGAAACCTTGAAAGTGACCACGCATCAAAATACGACTGTCCGGCGCTTTCTGTTCCTGCCGCTTCCGCTCGCGGGCGTCGTTTCGAGCTGTGTGCGCGAAAAGATTGCGGGACGACGCGAGACGACCGGCACAAATGATTTCGTCCATCTCGCGAGATGTGTTATGAAAAACACTCTGACGTAGGCCGAACCTGAGCGGAGAAGGGGACGAAGAATGAAACGAAGAGATTTCCTGAAGTCGGGCGCGCTGGCCGGTGCTCTGACCATCGCAGACCCGGTCTTGCCGCGAGGCGGAGAAGTGTCCCCTGCGGCGGCGGCAACCACGCCGTTCAATCTCAAGCCGTTCGAGCTTGAAGAAGCGACCGTTGCCGAACTGCAAAGCGGCATGAAGTCGGGCAAGTTCAACGCTCGCTCGCTTGCGGAGAAATATCTCGACCGCATTAAGGACGTGGACGAGCGCGGCCCGGCGATCAACTCCGTCATCGAGTTGAACCCTGAAGCCCCTGCGATAGCCGAAGTGCTCGACAGGGAGCGAAAGGCGGGGCGCACGCGCGGGCCGCTGCACGGCGTCCCCGTGCTCATCAAAGACAACATAGACACCGCCGATCGGATGATGACCACCGCCGGCTCGCTTGCGCTCGTCGGCTCAAAGCCGTCGCGCGATTCCTTCGTCGCGCAAAAACTCCGAGAGGCCGGGGCGGTCATTCTCGGCAAGACGAATCTGAGCGAGTGGGCCAACTTTCGCTCGACACACTCTTCGAGCGGGTGGAGCGGGCGCGGCGGGCAGACGCGCAACCCTTACGCGCTCGACCGCAATCCGTGCGGCTCAAGCTCCGGCTCCGGCGCGGCTGTCGCGGCGAATCTCTGCGCCGTCGCCGTCGGCACGGAGACGGACGGCTCGGTCGTCTGCCCTTCCTCGGCCAACTCTCTCGTCGGCCTCAAGCCCACGGTCGGACTCATCAGCCGCGCAGGCATCATTCCAATCTCGCACACACAGGACACCGCCGGGCCGATGACGCGCACAGTCACAGACGCCGCCGTTCTGCTCGGCGCTCTCACGGGCCTCGACCCGCGCGACGCCGCGACGCAGGCGAGCCGGGGCAAGTCTTCCACGGACTACACGCGCTTCTTAGACCCGAACGGTTTGAAGGGCGCGCGAATCGGCGTCGCGCGGAAATCCTTCGGCTTCAACGACCGCACGGACAAGCTGATGAGCGACGCCATCGAAGTAATGAAGCGACAGGGCGCAATCATCGTTGACCCGGCGGACATCCCGACCGCAGGCAAGTTCGACGACTCGGAATTTGAAGTGCTGCTCTACGAATTCAAAGCCGACCTCAACGCCTATCTCGCAGGACTCGGCGCGGGCGCGCACGCGCGCACACTCAAAGACCTGATCGAGTTCAACGAGCGAAACAAAGACAGGGAGATGCCCTACTTCGGCCAGGAAATTTTCATCAAGGCCGAGGCGAAGGGGCCGCTCACGGACAAGGCTTACAAGCTCGCGCTGGCGAAAAATCAACGCCTCTCAAGGACGGAAGGGATTGATGCAGTGATGCTCAAGAACAAACTCGACGCGCTCGTCGCGCCGACGGGCGGGCCGCCCTGGCCGACCGACCTGCTCAACGGCGACCACTTCACAGGCGGTTATTCGACTCCCTCAGCCGTCGCCGGCTACCCGCACATCACCGTCCCTGCGGGCTACGTCCACGGGATGCCGGTCGGCCTCTCCTTCTTCGGGCGCGCGTGGACTGAGCCTGTGCTCATCAAGCTGGCCTACGCCTACGAGCAGGCGACACGCTTGCGCCGCCCTCCGAAGTTTCCGGCGACCGCAGACCTCAACGCGTGAGAATTTCAGGGGGTGAGGCAATGATGAACTGGCAGGACAATCTGATTGAAGACGCGAGCGGGATCGGGGAATTGCTCGACGCGACGCGACGCATCGCCGTGCTCGGCATCAAGACCGAAGCGCAATCCTATCAACCCGCTTTCTACGTGCCGCAGTATCTCGTCTCCGCCGGACTCGAAGTCATCCCCGTGCCCGTCTACTACCCGGAGGCCACGGAGATTCTCGGCCAGCGAGTCTATCGCAGGCTGGTTGACGTGCCCGGAGAGATTGACCTCGTTGACGTGTTCCGCCGCCCGCACGACATCGCCGGGCACGTCGAAGATATACTCGCCAAGCAGCCGAAGGCCGTCTGGTTCCAGTCCGGCATTCGCCATGAAGAAGCCGCCGAAACATTCGCCAGAGCCGGCATCAAGGTCGTACAGGATCGCTGCCTGATGGTTGAGCATCGCTACGCGAAGCGCCCCTGAACAGTAATCCAACTCTGCTTCCCTCTGCCGGCGGCCATCACACGGCACGGCTCGCCATCGCCGTCGGCAGCGCGTGGCATCTCTTCCGCCGACTCCAACTCCCGCGCATCTCTAACGGCTCGGAACGACTGTGCGTTTCCACATCCTGCTTGACGTGTCGCCCACACTCGCCGCGAAGCCTTTAGCCCACCCGAACGACAGCATTAGCACAAAGCGCCAACGTCATTGGCCTCCTGATGTCTTCCCCGGATTCAGAATGATAATGACGACCAGCCCGCGCATACCTTTTAACAACTTGTGGGAAGTCGCCGGGAGAGGCCGGAGTCCATGAAGAGACGACCGACGAAAAGCACGCCCTTCAAACACACACGCAGGGCCGCGCTCGCCCGCGCGACGCGGAGCCTCAAGGCGGCTCTTTCGTCAAAGCGGCAACTGCTGGCCGGCCTGTCGTGCCTCGCTCTCATGGTGATCGTGTTCGGCGCGTGGCGTGTCAGAGAGAGTGCTCGGCGGCAGTTGGATGAGGACAGAAAAAATCTCGGCAGTCAGGGCGAGATTCCTTTCGAGAAGAAAATCCGCGCACCGCTGCGTCGCGGCGAGGTCACGTTCCGGCAGAGCACGGCGACGGTCAGGGCCGTGGCGAGATTCGGTGATTCGTACTTTGCAGCGACGGGCGGCGGGCTGCTTGAGATGTCTGCTGAAGGAAACCCTCTGCGCCACTACACCGTGCTCGAAGGGCTGCCGGAGAGCGACCTGACGTGCCTCGCGGTTTTCAAGTCGAAGCTCTACGCGGGGACGCGGACGAAGGGTCTCGTCGCCTTCGACGGCGAGCGTTTCGAGAGTTATCGCTGGACAGACCGCGATGCGCAGGCCGTCAACGCGCTCGTGGAGGACGGAGGCCGTCTGCTCGTCGGCACGTTCGCAGGCGGCCTCATCGAATTTGACGGCGTGCGTTTCCGGGAGTTGAAGGCCGGGGCGGAGAAACAGCGCGTGCTTCAAGTCACATTCGTTGCGAAGTACGGAACGCGGCTCTACGCGGGGACTTTCAGCGACGGCCTGTGGGTCGAAGAGGCCGGGCGCTGGCGACACTTCACGCTGGCGGACGGCTTGCAGTCGAACCGGATTGTCGGCGTCGTCGAGCAGGGCGGCGCGGTTTTCGTCGCGTCCGACTTCGCTCTGACGACAACGCCGCGAGACGGCCTGCTGCGCGAATCAACTCAAGCCGGGCAGACGCTTTTTCATTCAGTGGCGACGTGGCCGTCGCTCTCCGGCGTGGCGAGGTACGGCGATAATGTTCTGGCCTGCCTTGACGACGGAGAGCTGTTCGCGTTCTCGCCCGCGTCGAAGCCTTCGGGTCAGGCGCGTGTGTCCGAGGTGGCGTGGGAGAGGCCGTTTGGATTCGCGGAGTGCCGCCTCGCGGTCGTCGAAGATGAAGTCTGGCTCCTCGGCAACCGTGGAATCCGCCGTGCCGCGCGGCGCGAAGGGGCGCATGCGGAAGCCTCTCTGAGCCGTCTCTCTTTGCGGAGCTTCGGCGAGGCGGAGCAAACGCAAGCGCCTTCGAGCAACGCAGTCTCGGCGCTGGCGCTGGACGCGGGCGGCAGGCTCTGGGCGGGCAGCTTCAGGGATGGCCTCGACGTATTCGCGCCCGATGGAAAAAGACTCGCGCACGTCGAGTCTGAGGCGGCGCGCGAGATTAACGCGCTCGTGCCGGACGCCGATTCAAGCGGGATGCTCGTCGCCACGACGCAGGGACTGCTGCGATTCAATCAAGCGTTGCGCGCGGAGCAACTGACGACCGCCGACGGCCTGCTCAGCAACTCTGTCTCTCACGCCGCCATCCTGCGTGCGACGCGCTCGAACACGGACACGAATGAGGCGAAGAACGACGCACGCCCCAACACGTTGCTCCTCGCCACGAGTCGCGGCCTCTCTCTGTTCGAGCACGGGCGCTGGCGCGGCCTAACGACCGTTCAGGGATTGCCGAGCAACAGCGTCTACGCGTTGTTTGCGAGCGAGCGCACAGTCTACGCCGGCACGCTGGGCGGGTTGGCGGAGGTCGAGGCGGGCCGCGTCGTGCGCGTCTTCAAAGATTCAAATTCGAGCCTGACGCACAACTGGGTGACGGGCATCAGCGGCGCGGGCGGGCGCATCTTCGCCGGCACATACGGGGGCGGCGTGTTCGAGTTGATGCCGTCTGGCGAGCTACACGATTTCTCGACAGAGATCGGCAAACAGTTCGTCAACCCTAACGCGATGTGGGGCGACGGCGAGCGGCTCTATGTCGGCACGCTCGACGGCGCGTGGGTGCTCGACGTGCGCTCGCGAAAGTGGACGCACCTCAAAGATGAACTTCCGTCGGCTGTCGTGTTGAGCATCACGGGCGATGCGCGGCACACGTACTTCGGCACGACGAGCGGGCTGGCGCGCATCGAGACGACTTTCTGGAACAATCCGCCGAAGGATGTCAGCAATGGTAGATAACTCCCGCAGACGAAAGTTGAGAGCGTCCATTCTCGGCGCGTTGACGCTGGCGCTGCTCATGCTTGTGTTCTGCTTTCCTTTCAAGCGCGGCGCGGCGCAGTCGGGCGCGTTGATTCCCTCGTCGCTCAAAGACAAGCCGGACGAATCCATCCTCTCTTTGCAGGTGATGAACGTGGACGTGCTCGTGGACAACCAGCACGCGCGCGTCAGGGTGCTGCAAATCTTTGACAGCCACTCGGCACAAATCCTCGAAGGCAAATACCTGTTCGCGCTTTCGCCGCGCGCCACTGTATCGGACTTCGCCGTCTGGGACGGCGACACGCGCATCCCCGGCGTGATGCTTGAGAAGCGCAGGGCGAACGCGCTCTACGCAGGAATCAAGCAGCAGCGAATTGATCCGGGCCTGCTGCAACAGGACGACGAGCACGAAGGCAGTTCCGCCTTCTCCGCGAAAGTTTTCCCCATCCCCGCATTCGGCACGAAGCGCGTCGAGATGGAGTACACGGAGATGCTTCCCGTCGAGGGACTCACCTCGCGCTTCAGCTTCCCGCTGAAGCCTGCTTTCGGCGAAGCGCAGCACGTCGGCGAGTTCAACCTCCACGTCCGCGTTATCAGCGACAGCCCTTTCACGCCCCCGCAGTTCAGTTCCGAGGCTTACACGCTGCGCGCGATCAGGTCTCTGCCCGGCGAATACGAGGGAGACTTTCAGGCGCGGGACATCGAGTTGAAGGACGACTTCGCGTTCGATTACCGGCTCGAAGTCCCGCAAAGCGCGCTTTCATGGCTGGCCTACCGCGCGCCGGAGCGCATGTCGGCCTACGATTTGCGAGACCCTGCGCTCGCCGCGTCGAACCCCGGTGGTTACTTCGAGGCGCAGGCTATCTTCAACGAACACGCGGATGAGAACGGCGCTCGTCGCGTGCAAGCGTCCGGCGGCGAAGGCGCGAACGCCGACGCCGAAAACGCGACGGGCAAACAGGCGCGCAACATCATTCTCATGCTCGACACGTCGCTCTCGATGCACGGCGAAAAACTCGCGCGTGCCGTCGAGGCGCTTGACTACTTCCTCCACGGCCTGTCGCCGCGCGACACGTTCGCCCTCGTCCTCTTCAACGAGGAAACCTCTCTCTTCTCGGACACACCGCTGCCCGCGACCGCCGACAACGTCGAACGTGCGATGGCGTTCGTCAAAGGCTCTATGCTCGGCGGCGGGACGGACATCAGAAAGGCGCTCGCGAAGGCGCTTGAAGTGATCCGGACTCTGCCGACGGGCGAGCGCAGCGTCGTTCTCATCACGGACGCCAACCCGACGCTCGGCACGACGAACCTGAAGGACATTCTCTGCGAGTTCGACAGCCGGAAAAACTCCGTTGCCGCGCCCGCCGCGAGGGTCTTCGCCTTCGCCGTCGGCGGCGACGCCAACCAGACGCTGCTCAGGGAACTCGCCGCCTCTTCGCACGGCTACTTCGCGCAGGCGCGCGAGACGGAAGACATCTGGACGCAACTGCGACTGTTTTTCGACAAGGTCGGGACGCCGACGATTGAGGGCCTGCGCTTCTCGTCCACGAATCAAGAGAACTTTTATCAGATTTACTCCACGAGCGCGTTCAGCTTCGACGGCTCCAGCTTCGCCTTCGTCGGTCGCTATCGAAAACCGCAGCCGCAGGTAAGCGTCAATGTTCAAGGCCGGATGGGAGACTCGACGATCAACCTGACACGCGCCGTCTCGCTGCCGGAGTTTGAAGACACGCACGCGCACTTGCCGCGTCTCTGGGCACGCGCACGCGTGGACGCGCTACTGAACGAAATGAATCTGAGCGGCGAACGCGAGGACTTTATCGCGGAGATCATCCGTCTGTCGCAAAAGTACAAGTTCGTCACGCCCTACACGGCTTTCCTCGCCGCGCCTCGCGCGCTCCTGCGCCCGCGTCTGATCCAGCCGGGCGATCCGGTGATCCGCGTCAGGACGGACGAGTCCGTCAAATCGGTCTTCGCCGTCCTGCCGTTCGGCGAGACGCTGCCGCTGAAAGGGAGAAGGCGAATACGGGGACGCTGCGCGTGCCGGCGGGGCTGGCGGCTGGCCGCTACGTGCTGACCGTCTCTGCCGAAGACTTCGCGCACAACCAGTCGAGCGCCGAAGTGGAGATCGAAGTGCTGGCGCGAAACTGAAAAGCACTCGTTTCATCCTATGAGCAAAGCCCGACCGACATCTCGAAGTTTTCTGCTGCTGCTGGCCTGCATCACGCTCGCGTTGGTTGCCGTTTATTTTCTTGCGCGTCGCGCCTCCGCCGCGCCGGGCGGGGAAGCTTCCGCAAATGCCCTGAGCATGAGGCGCGCGAAGGATGAAGTGGAAGATCAGGTAGAAGCCGCGCTCTACACGCGCGCGGAATTCTTCGGGGCGCAGGCGCTCGTCCCGTATCCAACCGCAGAGGCGCGCAACCGGCTCGCCGAAGTCGCGCGGAAGTATCCACGCGAGCCGCGCGTACATCTCCGGCTCGCACGGCTCGACGAAGAGCTTGGGCAGTTCAATCTTGCCGAACAGGAAATGCAAAACTACGTCGCGGCAGGACACGAGACGCCGGACGCGCTGGATGAACTATCGCGATTCTTCCATCGCCGTGCGCGGTTTGAGGACGAGGCGGCGACGCTTGAGAGGGAATTGCGGGTCGTGCCGGTCGAGGGACGCGCCGCCGTCTTGCGGCAACTGGCCGAATTGGCGCGCGTGCACAAACTGGAACGCTACCTCAGCCCGGACTTCTACGCGCAACTCGCCGCGCGGAATGATTCCACCTTCGAGATTGTCTCTCAGTACATCGAGAAGCTCGTCGAGGTGAAAAACTACGAGGCGGCGCTCAGGGCCGTGCGCGAACACAAGGGCAATTTCCCGTCTCGGCGGAGCTACTTTCTCAACGAGGAAACCACCGTTCTCGACAACATGGGGAACGAGAGGGAGGCGGAGAAAGTTTATCGCGAAGCCTTCGACCCGTTCTGGCCGGATGACGTGTCCGGGGGGTTTTACGACTACCTCAAAGACCACGACCGCTATCGCGCCTACGGCGACGAACAGAGGAAGGCGTTTCGCCGCGACCCGTCCGATTACGACGCGGCGGTCAGGCTGTTCCATTTCGAGAAGGACTCCTACGGCGAGGATGCCCCGAACATTTTCACCAAGCTCGAAAAAGCGCGCGCCGCGCGCGGCGTCCAGTGGAAGGCAGAAGAACTCGCCACCGTCGCGCGGCTGCTGCTTCGTGAAGGGGACGGCAACGCCGCCTCGCGTTTCCTCTACACGCTCTACGCGCAGGGCAATCTGGAAAAGGGAAACCCTCTGCGCGCGAAGGTGCTCTATCAATTGTTCGAGTTGCTGACGGACGCCGAAGACCGCAGGCTGGCGTTGACCAGAGGCGATCTGAAATTCTACGAAGATGTCGCGACCGCCGACCCGCATCCCGGCATCATCGGCGGCGTCCTCTCGCTCATCCTCTCCGACACGAACCCGCGCGCAGGGTTCGACGAAGAGGAAGCAGTGGCCGTCAAATACTTCAACCGTGCCGCCGCCTATCGCGTCTTCAGCGCATACAAACAGGAGTACCCGACCTCGCCCGAACTGGCGCAGATGTACCTCGACATCGTGCGCCTGTACACCGCGACGAAAGAGCCGGGGGTAGCCGCCGGGGCGCTCGCCGAGTTCGAGCAAAGATACGCGGACGCGCCGCAGTACCCGGAAGTCGCCTTGAAGTTGGCGGACGCCTGCGTCGCCACGGGCCAGCCGGAGCGCGAGCGCGAGATTTACCAGCGCATTCTCGACTACTTCGGCAAAAATCGCCGGCCCGGAACGGCGCTCATTCCAGCCGCGCAAGCGCCTGCGGACGCGACGGACGACGATGGCGGAAGAGAGATCGTCGCGCCCCTCTCGGAGCCGACCGCGAGCAACCCGGTGATTGTCGAGTACGTTGCGAAGTCGAATCCGGGCGTCACGATTCCCGGCGAGACGGGCGAGACGCAGGCTTGGTACGGCTCCTACGAAACACAATTGTACAGCGATCACATGGGCGCGCGTGGCAGTCAGGCGAACACGTCCGATGAAAAGCAGGCTGGCGCTGAAGTGACTTACGCGAGCGTGCTGGCGCGCTACGTCGCTTCGCTGGCAAACGACAAGCGGACGGAGGACATCCTCGCGCTCTACGCGAACGAGGTGCGGAAGCACCCGGATGAGCAGGGGCTGTACGAACAGATGCTGCAATGGCTCGGTCAGACGAACTTGGTCGAAGAGCAACTGCGCGTCTATAGAGAGACGCTCAGGCGCTTCCCCACCGCGCTCTGGCGCGACCGGCTGGCACGCTGGTTTTTGAGACGGTCGCGCGGCGAGGAGTTCGAGGCATATTCGCGCGAGTTGCTTGAGAAGATGAACGACGACGAAGCGGAAGCATATCTGGGCAACTTTGTCGCGGCGGGCGCAAGCGGGAGCGCGGGCAGTTTCGACGCGCGCCTCTACCTCGGACTCTACACACTCGCGCACGAGCGTTTCCCGCATAACCTGAATTTCGTAGATGGACTGCTCCGCTATTACGGCGGCCACGCACAGTGGCGCGAATGGCAGTCGCTCGTCGCCGAGTACTACTTCGTTTCGCCGGGAATTAGAGCGCAGTTTCTTTCGCGCCTCGCGAGCCAAAGTGAGTTGCGCGGGCGTCTGGGCGAGGCGCGCGTCAAGTGCGGCGACGTTGGCGCGGGTGTCGAGCATGACGGTCTCGACGCGCTGCCGTACAAACTTTTTCGCGCGGACGCGGCGGTGTGGCTCTCGAATTATGAGGAAGCGATTGACGCATACAGAGAGTTGAATCGCCTCTACCCGAACACGCCCGAATTCTCGGAACGTCTCGTCGCCTTCACGCGCTCGCTCGGACAGCGCAACCGGAATTTTCTGGAAGAGGCGGCCAGCGTCCAGCAGTCGCTCGCAGACTCTTTCCCCGCGTCTGCGGACTATCGCACGCGCGCAGGGGAAATCTTCGCCGAACTCGGCGACTACACGCGCGCCGGCGGCGAGTGGGAACAGTTGATCGCACAGGGGCGCGACGAGCCGGAAAACTATCTCGACGCGGCGACGCTCTACTGGGACTATTTTCAGTACGAACGCGCGCTCGCCACCATCAAGTCGCTGCGCGAAGGCGCGAAGGCGCGAACGCTCTACGCCTTTCAGTCGGGCGCGATTGACGAATCGCTGCACCGTATGCCGGAGGCGCTCGCGGAATACGCGAAGGCGATTGACGAGGACGCCCCTGAATACGTGCGCGCGAAGAAACGTCTGACGGCGCTTTTCAAACGGCCCGGCATCCCGGCGCAATTCCGGCTCGCGTTCGAGAAAGAGCGGCGCGGCAGGACGGACGACTCGGCACTGGTGCTCGGCTATGCGGAACTGTTGAAGGGCGCGGGCCAGTGGGACAGCGCCTCGAACCTGCTCAAAGCCGAAGTAGCGCGCAACGATTCGCAAAGCTTTCTTCAACGCGCGCGGGAGATGTTTTCAGAGAACGAAGAGAGCGGCGGCGAGCGTGCCGCGCTCGAACGGCTCGCGGCGGTGGCGAAGGCAGGGCGATTCCGTATCTCTTACCGCCTGCAACTGGCCGACAGCTACGCGCAGGCCGGCGAGCAGAGCGCCGCCGCCGTCATCAAGCAACTGGTACGCGAATACCCCGCCAACTACGGCGTGTTGAGCGAGACAGCGAACTTTTACTGGCGCATGGGACGGCGGCAAGAGTGCGTCAGCCTGCTGCGGCAGAGCGCGGCGCACGCGAAGGGGAAGTTTCATTACGTCTTCGCGCGCAGGCTGGCCGCGCGCCTGACGGACTTGAAACGGTTGAGCGAAGCAGGCGCGGTGCTCGCGGCGCTTCACCTCGAAGACAAGCTCGATCTCAGCGTCTTTCACGAACTGGCGCGCGTCTACCTACGCACGGGCGACCACGCGGCGCTCGGCGCGACTTTCCGCCAAACGCTCGACGCGCTCAAAGGGCAGGACGTTGACATCAAGGAGTTGCGCGGGCAAATCGCCGAACTGCGCGGGGAGATGATCGGGGCTTTCACGCAGCTTAAGGATTACAAATCCGCCATCGAGCAGCACATCGAGATCATCAACCGCGACCCGGAGGACGAGGAAAAACTCGACGCGGCCATCGCCTACGCCGTGCGACACGGCGGCGCGGACGAGCTTTTGAATTACTACCTCCGCACGTCGCGGCAGGCGTACAAGAATTATCGCTGGAACGTCGTGCTCGCCCGCATCTACGAGGCGCGGGGCGACCTCGACGGCGCAGCCGCGAATTACCGCGCCGCGCTCGACAACCAGCCGGAGATGCTCGAACTCTACGACGCACTCGCGGGCGTCTATACGCGCACGAAGAATTACGATGCGGCGCTCGCGGCGCTCGGCAAGGCGTGCGAGTTATCGAATGACGATCCGCAGTACGTCAGGCGCGAGATCGAAGTGTTCGAGAAGGCGGGACGCGGACGGGAGGCCGAAGCGGCGCGCATGAAGCTTCCCGCCGCAGCGCCGACGCCACGGACGAGCGTTAAGGATCAGTTTGAAGAAGCGTCGCGGCTGCGCCGCATGGAGAGGGAAAAGGCCATCGAAACTTACCGGCAGGCGTTTGACGCGTTTGCCGCCGCGCCTCTCAAGAATGAATTGCAGGCCGCTCAAATCACCGGCTACGTGCAGACTGTGCGCGGCGCGGAGGGATTGGACAAGTTGACGACCCGGCTCTGGAGCTTACGCGCGAAGCTGATTCAGGAAGCCGAACGCGAGAACAGCAAGCACGCCGGGCACGCGCGTTCTCTGCTGCAAACTCTGGACGGCGCGCTGCCGGAAGCCGTCGGCGGCGTGGCGCGAGACGTGGCGACGGGCGACGAGCTTTCGTCGCTCTATCAATTCCTGCAAAAGCAAATTGACGAGTCGTTGCGCGACCGTGACAGGCACGGGACGCTCGGCCTGCTGCAAAATATCAGCCGTCGCGCGGGCTTCGGCGCTCTCGAAGAGAAGATTCTAGTCGCGCAGAAGGACGAAGCCTTCGGCGCGGATGATAAGTCAAACTATCACGCGCGCCTGAAGAGTCTGGTTGACTTCTA
>JAIVJG010000210.1 GCA_020200155.1 Acidobacteriota bacterium
GTGCGCGGCGGCGTAGCGCGCGGCGTCTTCGAGGTTGGACGGGTACATCAAATCGTCCGAGTCGAGCAGCGTGACGAAGTCGCCCGTGGCGAGGCTCATCCCCGTATTGCGCGAACGTGCGCGCTCGTAGTTGCGCTCGTGCCTGACGAAACGCACCTGGCCGGACGCGAGGAAGGGTTGCAGCACCTCCTGCGTGTTATCCGTCGAGCAGTTGTCAACGATGATGACCTCGAAGTGCGGATATGTCTGCGCGAGGACGCTCCGCAGCGTCTTGACGATTAAGTCTGCGCGATTGTACGTGGGGATGACGACGGAAAAAGAAAGGTCTCGACTCATGAATTTCGTTGGACGGCGTCGGCAGAGGCGATGCGTTTAAAACGGCGTCTGGTTCAGGCTCTGCAACTGCGCGACCGTGTCCACGGAGAACCACTTTTTCGGATAGACCGACGAGACCATCAATTGTTCCTGCGCGATCAGTTGCTGCCACACGTCGTAAAAGTTTTCGCCCTCGCGCGTCACTTCGTTGAGCCGGCGCGGGTTGAGAATCTGGATGCCGGAGCAATAAATGTCCGCCTCCTTAACGCGACTGATTTCCGTCACAACGTGGTCGTGCTGGAAGACATAGTCGCCTTCAAGTCCGGGGACGGGGCGCACGGGGACGACCATGCACGGTGGCTCTTTGAGTTCACGATAGTTTTCTTCGAGCAACTCGAAATCGAGGTCAACCACGTTGTCGCACGTCAGCACGTAAACCGGCTCGTCCAGAAATTTGAGGAGCGTGTTGTAAATCCACCAGCAGTTGCTCTGGCCGTCGGTGTTGAAGACGCCGCTCGCGCCGTGCTGGATGACGTGTTGCGCCAGCATCGCCTTCCGGTAGCCGACCGTGACGTAGATGTGCGCGATGCGATGGCTGAGACGCGAGATGCCGCGCTCGATCAGCGTCGTGCCGTCGTAGGGAGCCATCGCTTTCGGCAACTCTTCGGTCAGGGGCATCATGCGTTGCCCGCGCCCGGCGGCCATGATCAATGCGTGGTTGATGCGTCTCATGCTATTCGGCCTCGCTGTTGATCAACTCCAGCATCTCGCCTTCGGTCAGACGCTCCGTGTTGGCCGACGAGAGGCCGACCTCAAGCGGCGCGCCGGCCTTTTCGTTGAAGGAGATAATGTAGTGGGTGATGCCGTCGTACTCGATCTGCGTGGTGTAAGGCAGTTCGATGTCGCCGATGAGAAACTCGTCTTCGCGCTCGCCGGGTCGTCCTTCCATCCTGACCCAGGAGCCGCCTTTGTGTTTCGTCCACGCCGTCAGGAGGTCTTCAATCTGCGCCGCTTTCATCTTCCTTGAGAGGACTTTGCCCTGCACCACGTCAATCCTGTCCATCGCCGTGCGGACGAGTCTGACCGCCTCGTCAACGGTGAAGAAGAAGCGGCGCATCTCCGGCCCGGTGCTTTTGATGACGCCCGTTTCGTCGTGCATACGTTTCCAGATGGGCAGCACGGAGCCGGTTGACCACGCGACGTTGCCATAGCGCACGCAGGTAAACTTCGTTTCGCTTTTGCCGTTCAGAGAGCACGTCGGGGCGCACCTCCGTGAACACATCGCGCACCGATTCGATGTTCGACACGTCCAACGGCAGCACGCGACAGCCCGTGGACTGCTGCGCGTGCATGTTCTGTTTGTTGTTACGCCCGGCGAGGACAACGTCGTAGTCGTCCTTCATCGCCGTGCCCAGTCGTCTGCCGAGGAAGCCCGTGCCTCCGGTCACTAAAACGGTTCGCGTCTTGCTCAAAAGTGTGTCCGGCCCTTCCGTGAAAATAGATGAAAGTCTTCAAGCAGGTAAAACTTCGAGAGAGTTTGACTCATGCGCCCGGCGGCGGTGCATGAAAAATAATGGAGCAGTATAGCCGCGCCCTCCGCACGCTGTCCACTTCGCGACTTTCGCGCCTTCCGCATCAACACCCTTCTGTGGCCTACGCGCTTTCGCGCCTTACTCTCTCCGCAACGCGCGCTTGAAGTATGCGGCGTAGAGCGAGAGCGCGACGCGCTGCTCCTGACGCGACCCGCCGCGCATTGCCTGCCACGCGGACGACAGCGCCGCGACGAGCGCGCTCGCCGTGATGTTCGCGATGCGCTGCGGGCGAGACAGGCAATACTCCTGAAAGCGCAGTTGCCCGTCAACGATGCGGCGCATCGTTTCCAGATTGCCCCAACGCTGCTTTGAACTGCCGCTGCCGTGATGCATCACAACGGCTTCGGGTTCGTGGACGAGCCACCAACCGGCGCGCGACATCCGCAGGCACCATTCCACATCCTCGCCGTACATATGAAACCGCTCGTCGAGTCCGCCGATGTCGTCAATCACTTCGCGCTTGACGAGCAGAGCCGCGCCGGACAGACGCGGCACGCGGCGGCGGCGCGCGTGATCCCAGTGGCCGCCGAGCAGCAACTCGCCGCGCAGTCGGGCGGGAAGCAGGCGATACAGGCGGAAGCCGGAGAGCAGAGTCTCCCAGGCCGTCGGCGGGTTGCGATAGACGCTCGGCTGAAGAGTGCCGTCCGGGTTGACGAGTCGCGGGCCGCACGCGCCGTTGCGCTGGCCTGCGCGCAGCGTCTCGATTAGTTTGTCAATCGCGCCCGCGCGCACTTCCGCGTCGGAGTTGAGCAGCAAAAGGAGCGGCGCATCCGTCAAGGCAAAGCCCTGATTGTTCGCCTTGCTGAAGCCGAGATTTTCGGAATTGACGACGACGCGCAGTTGCTCCGCGCCGAGCCGCTTGACCGCGTCGCTCGCGCGCATTCGCGCAAGGCTGTCGTCGGACGACGCATTGTCAATGACGATGATCTCGAACGAGACGCCGGGCGGCGCTTCAACGACGCTCTCGACCGCGCGACGCAGCAAGTCTTCGCCGTTCCAGTTCACGATGATGATGGACAGCTCGGCTTTCATCCTCGTTTCAAGACGGCGACTCATCCGTCTTACGCAGGATGAAGACGCACTCGCCGGCGTGCTTGAGAAACATCTCCACGTCGAAGCTCAAGCCCTGCTTCCGCTTTAGCGTCGCGAACAACTCGAACATCTCAGCCTGCGTCCAGGCGTGGAAGTGTATGCTGTAATCCTTCTCCATCAAATCGGAGACGTGCCGCGCGGCTTCCGTCTCGTCGGCAACCTTGTCAACGAACTTCGTCCATTCCTCGAAGTGCTGCTGCCTCGACCACGCCGGCCCTTCGTCGAAATCGCGGACGACGTGCTCGATGCTCGTGATGGGGCGGTCAACGTCGAAGGTGTAGCGCTTGTCGGGAATCGCCATGTAAAGCACGCCGCCCGCGCGCAGCACCCGGAACATGTTGGTGAGCGCGTCGAGCGGATTCTGGCAGTGCTCGATGAAGTGGTTGGCGATGACGAAGTCCTGCGACGCCGCCGCGACGTTCGAGAGATGCTCGCCGTCGTCAATGATATCTGCCTCGACGAGCGGGAGCGAGGCGAGTTCCGGATACTGGCGGCGTAAGTCGCTGACGCTCATCCGGTCAACGTATTTCACCTTCGCCCCGTGCGGCACAGGCAGAGGCGTATGGAGCGCGCCGATCTCGATACCTTCACCCCTCAAATACTTGGTCGCGAGGAACGAGCGATCCAGACGGGAGGCGCGATCCGCAAGCCTTCGCGTGCGCGTGGCGACGAAGACACGGAAGCTCAAAGGCACGAGACCCTTCACCTTTTGATAAATGGCGGACACCCCTTTTCTGACTCCTGACGCTTTGAAGACGCTTTACCAACTGCCGATCTCGAAAATCGCGACGGACGTTTTATCATAGCGGCGCGTGAGCGTGACGGCGGACGAACGACGATGCAGTTCTCGCCAGAGTGACCGTTCGCGGCGCGCGTCGTCCAGATTGATGCACAGCCACAGACGACGCGCGGCGTGCGCGAGCGAGCGCAGTCGCTCAAGATTCTCGCCCACGCTGCGCGCCAGATCGGTCGTGATGACGAGCGCGCCGGATTCCAACTCATTCGCCTCCCAGCCCTCGAAGCGATGGACGATGCGTCGCTGTCGTTTCGACTGTGGCGTCAGGGCGGCGGCTTCTACCGGATCAAACGGCGCGTGCGCGTGCAGGCACTCGACGAACTCTTCCTCGCCGGTCAACTCTTCAAGCGTTTCGAGAAAGCCGAGGCGCAGCGCACGTTCGTAGCCCGCCAACTCGTAGCGCGCGGCGGAGAGACGCAGGCTGAGACGCTCGGACAGCGCAGACCAGCGACTCCCGGACCAGCCGTAGAATTCGGGCAGCACGCCGCAGACCGTGTGGATGCGCCCCAGCGCCTCGCCGTGCTTCGCCCAGACGTAGGCGTGCGCTTCTTCGAGGCCGGCGATGTTCGTCGCCTTCGAGTCGTGCCATGTCGGGAGCGGCAAAATGTAGTTGCTCGCGCCTTCGCGAAGCGCCACACAGCAGGCGTCAACGCCGTAAGCGTGCCAGCCCGGCACGCCCTCGTCAAAATAGTCCTGCCCGCCCGTCACGCGGCGGTGGATGAGCACGCACTCGTCGAGCGTCTGCGCCGCGAGCGGCGTTTCAAAGACCTCACCCCAGAGCGCGGCGCGGTCGCGCAGGATGCCGCCGACCTGCCGCCCGTCCAACGCGCAGCCGGCGACGCCGGCCCAACCCTCCGCGCCCGTCTGTCGCAGGATTTCTTCGGCCCGCGCCAGCCAGTCCGTCGAGAGCAGTTCCACGTCCTGATGCGCGAAGACGACCCAGTCGCCGTGCGCGCGGCGTGCGCCCCAGTTGAGCGCTTTGGCCGCGCCGTCGAACTCCGACTCGCGGTTGTCCACCGTGACAAGCTCGTGCGCGGCGGTCTGCGCGCGGAGGCTCGCGAGCAGACGCCGCTCCAACACTTCGCCGTCGTTGAAAACGCAGACAACTGAGATCATCTCTCGGACACTTCGAGCACTTCCAGACACAAAAGGGGCGCGCGTCGGGCCAGCCGTGTGGCTCAGGACTTCGCGGCCTCCCGACCCTTCAGAGGCGACTGCGCGGCGGCCTTCAAATCCGCACGCACCATCTCTTTGACCATCTCGTCAAACGTGTACTCCGGTTTCCAGCCGAGCGCGTCGTGCGCCTTCGTGGCGTCGCCGACGAGCAGGTCAACTTCCGCCGGGCGGTAGTAACGCTCGTCAACTTTGACGTACTCCTGCCAGTCGAGGCCGACCTCGGCGAAGGCACGTTCGCAGAACTCGCGCACGGTGCGCGTCTCGCCGGTGGCGATGACGTAATCCTCCGCCGAGGGCTGTTGCAGCATGAGGTACATGGCGCGCACGTAGTCCGCCGCGTGTCCCCAATCGCGCCGCGCGTCGAGATTGCCGAGGCGCAATTCCGTCGCCTGTCCGAGCTTGATGCGCGCGACGGTCGAAGTAATCTTTCGGGTTACGAACTCGAAGCCGCGCCGCTCGCTTTCGTGGTTGAAGAGGATGCCGCTGGCGCAGAACATGTCGTAGGCTTCGCGGTAGTTGCGCGTTAAATCGAAGCCCGCGACCTTGCTGATGCCGTAGGGCGAGCGCGGGTGAAAGGGCGTCGTCTCGACCTGCGGCGTCTCGCGCACCTTGCCGAACATCTCCGAAGAGCCTGCGAAGTAGAAGCGGCAGCGCGGCTGCAACTCTCTGAGCGCGGCGAGCATGTAATGCGTGCCGTTGATGTTCGTGTTCATCGTCGAGAAGCCGTCGGCGAACGACTCGGCGACGAACGACTGCGCGGCGAGGTGGTAGCACTCGTCGAACTCGTTTTTGCTGAAGACGTGAAAGATGCTCGGATAACTTTCGAGGCTCGCGGGATGGAGCGTGATGCGCTCCAACAGGTGCTCGATGCGCGTGAAGCGCCGCGTCGGGTCTTCGAGCGCGACGCGACGGACGAGGCCGTGCACCTCGTAGCCTTCTTCGAGCAGGCGCTCCGCCAGGTAACTGCCGTCCTGCCCCGTGATGCCGGTGATGAGTGCTCTTTTCATAACTTGAAGTCCGGGTAATCTCTGTCTCTCGGAATGATGATTCGTTCTTCGACGTGCGGCCACACGATGCCGAAAGCGGGATCGTCCCAGCGCACGCCGCCGGAGGTTTCGGGCGCGTAGAAATCCGAGACGAGATAGAAGATTTCCGTGTCGTCTTCGAGCGTCTGGATGCCGTGCGCGAACTCGCGCGGGACGCAGAGCGTGCGGCGATTCTCCGCAGACAGTTCGACGCCGACCCACTGCTTGAAGGTCGGCGACGCGGGGCGCAGGTCAATAATCACGTCGTAGACGGAGCCGCGCGTGCAGCGCACGATCTTGGCCTGCGCGTGCGGCGCGCGTTGGAAGTGCATCCCGCGCATCGTCCCCTTCCGCACGCTGGTCGAGAGGTTGCTCTCGACCATACGCCCGAACTCGGGGTCTGTAAGTTTCTTCAGCGACCAGTTCGTGGCGAAAAATCCGCGCTCGTCGCCGAACCTCTCCAGGTCAATGACGTAAGAGCCTTTCAGTTTTGTCTCCGTGATAATCATAACTTTAGTCGGCCAGCCGCAATTGTTCGGCCACGCGCGCCGGTGCAAGTCTCAATCTTGCCTTACGCGTCGCGCCGCGCACAAATTGCGCCGCCGTATTTCAAGGCGTCCGCACCCCGCGCCGTAGGCCCGAAGGGACGTGCGACGGCGAAAACGCCGCGAGCTTACCCACCTGCCGCCCGCTCAGAACGAGGGAGGCCAGCGCGCACGCCAGCCAGCGGGCTTTACCGCTCAAGCCGGCGCTTAACGAACCGGCCCTGAGAAACTGCCGTGCGCCCGCGAGCCGGTTGCCGTGCGCCGTCTCAACGAGGCCGAGGCCGGCTTCAAATTGCGCGGCCATCTCGCGGTTGAGACGGCGGAGGTCATCCATATCCCGCAGGAGAGCGCCCAGTTTTTCGCGCAGCCGCCTGTAGGCGGCGATGGACGACGGCCTCTGCTTGCTCGAACTCGCAGGGTGCGACCTGACGAGAGCGCGCGTCCCTTCCATGTCACGAAACTCGAACGTCTTGCCGGCGAGCGCGCAGCGAATCCAGTAGTCCCAGTCCTCGACCGGCGGCAGCACCGGATCGAACTCCCCCACTTCATCCACGACCTCGCGCCTGACGAGCGGCGAGTTGATGACCATGATGTTGTCAACGAGCAACTGCCGCACAAGCTCGCGCCCCGCGCCGGAGATGTCGGGCATCCATGGCCTGTCCTCGCCGACCATCGAGTACAACAACTCGCGCTCGCGCCCGGTGACGAAATAGCGCATCCCGCCATAGACGATGTCCGTCTCCGGGTGGCTCTCAAGAAATTCAATCTGCCGCTCGAACTTGCGCGGCTCAATCAGGTCGTCGGCGTCGAGAAACTGCACGTACTGGCCGCGAATGCGTGCGAGGCCATTGTTCTTGGCAACCGACTGCCGCTGGTTCTCCTGCCGTACATAACTAACGCGCGGCTCGCGCTCCGCGAAACGTCTGACGACTTGTTCTGTGTCGTCCGTCGAGCCGTCGTCCACGACGATACACTCCCAGTTCTCATAAGTCTGCGCGCGTAAATTTTCAAGCGTCTCGACGATATAGCGCCCGTAGTTGTACGTCGGCACGACGACGCTGACGAGGAAATCCCCCGTCATCCACGCTACTGCCGGCTTCGAGGCAGTTCGTGCGCCGGGCGCGATTCCCGCCCGTAACATGGAAGACGAATCAGGCTCGTTCGTTTGTGTTGTGGAACTCACCGTCGCCATCATTTCATCCAAATACACTATGCCGGCGCGCACATCTCCGCCGTTGTTTGGTTCAAATCCAATCCGAGCAACGCCGCGAACTGCGTGCGCGCCTTCGAGAGACTGAAGTCTTCCCGTGCTCTCTCCCATGCGCGCTCGCTCAATCTCTCGCGCAGGCCAGCGTCGGACAGGAGCAGTTCGAGGGCGCGAGCCAGTTCAGCCGGATCGTTGCGGTCAACCACCTGCCCGCACTGGTGCCGGCGAAAATACCAGGAGATGAAGGAGTCCGGCGGCGCGTGCACCAGAATGGGCCGCCGTGCGGCCAGATATTCACCCAATTTTGTCGTCGCGGAAGTCCTCACGAGATCGGGGTAAGGCGAGTCGAACGCCAGCGGGAGGAAGAGCACGTCCGCCCGCTGCTGTATGCCCGGCATCTCGGACGGCTGGTGGTGCGGGTGACGAACGACCGGCCCCTGAATATCATAGTTCTCCAGAAACTCCACCGGGCGCGCCGTGTAAAGATGCAGCTTAATGTCGGGGCGTCCGATCTTCCTGATAGCTTCCAGTAGATTCACGAAAGCGTCGAAGTGCGCTTCGTAGACATCGCCGGTGTAGACGATGCTGACGCCGTCTTTGTTATCAGCCGAACGCTCAGGCGGACTCGACTCATAGGCGGCGATGTCGCACGAGTTATGTATGACTGTAGCTTTAACTCCGTAGTCCTCGAACAGATCGTCGCGTAAGATTTCATTCGGGACGATCACTCCTGCCGCCCGCCTCAACAGCCACGGCTCAAGTCGTTTCGCCCACGCACGCGCAACCGGCTCGACCCACTCGCGCTTCGAGTAGTGGTCAAAGATGTAGGCGTAGAAAGGCACGCCGACCTGCCAGCTTGCCAGGCAAGTGGCCGGCAAGTCCGCCACGTCGCCCGTACACGCCACCGCCGCGCCGCATCGCTCGCGTCTCAAGACACCGGCGATGTAGCGTGCGCGCTCAATGATGGCAAGCGGCATATTAATGTGCTGCACGCCGTAACGAAACCCACGTTGAAGCTGGAACTCAGGGGGGATTTGGTAGCGACGGCCAGAGAGCGTGCGGAGATACTGCGTGGGATCGTCGTCAATACCGCCCGCCCGTCGCGAGATCAGGCAATAGCTCTCCGGGGTAAAATCGCGTAGCATCCGGTAGATGACCATCGCCTGCCCGGACCATGACGGCGGCAGTACGTGTGAGATGAGAGCAATCTTCATTCTGAATAGGGCGCGCCCCGAAGCCGGACTTGAGCGACATCCCGGCACTTTGGCCGCACGTCAGTATCGCAGGCCTTGCTTTAATTAAGTTAAGGATTTCGGTTTCCGGGCCTGTGCGCCGACGTGAAGTTTCGTCACGACGTGTCGCGCTAATGTTTGATAGATTTCCGCGTTGAGCGGACAAGTAGTCATCGCCCGCATCAGGTATTTCAAGTACTTAGTCCAATCACGCTGCTCATAGTAGAAATATCCAACGGTCAGGTAAATTGAAGAAAGCGACTTGCGCGACACGGCTGAAGTCAAACAGGGATTTCCCTCTACGACATATTTAATGACATTCATTTGCGCCGCAAGCTGCGCCTTCTGATCGAGCATGACATTGTTGCCATGTATGCGAACCTTAGTCAGCGGCTCATCTATGCCTACGATTTCAAACTTCGTGGCAAACGTTAACCAGAAAATAGTGTCCTCGCCCTGGCCGACTTGCACCGACTCCTCAAACTTCATCTTCTCGTCGAGCGCATCCCGGCGAATCATGACGGTCGGTGTCGCCATCCCGCAATTAAAGAGGTATTCGGAATTGATACGACCGGAAAACCGACCGGAGTTGATGACCTCCCGGTCTTCACCTTCACCGCTCATTCTCTGATAAGACGTATGTGTCAGGAGGATGTCGCGATGCGCGTCCATGTAAGCGACTTGCTTTTCCAGCTTGACGGGCAGAAAGAGGTCATCCGAATCGAGGAAGGCCACGTAGTTCCCGCGCGCCAGGCGAATTCCGTGATTTCTCGCGGCGGAAGCGCCTCTATTCTCCTGACGCACGTACCTGACCCGACTATCTTCAATGATGTGGGGCGGGATTTCTTCGACCGATCCGTCATCAACGAGGATGATCTCGAAATCCGTGTAGGTCTGATTGAGAACACTCTGCACCGCCTCGGCCAACCACTGTACGCGGTTATAAAACGGTATGATGACGCTTACCTCTGGCATTCAAACACTTCCCCATCCGCTATGATCCCGCGCCGGCAAAATTTATGCCCGGAGACGTTCGCTTCATTGACGGCTCGCGCCAGTCGCTCTGCTGCCATCTGAAAATAAATTGTATCCGAGCATGATCTTCACGACCGTCCGGCTCACGTTTCGCGCCAGATATTCCGGCGGCACAGCCCACGCAGGCTGCCCGTCGAGCACCGTGCGGACGCAGCGCAGCACGTTCTCAGGGTCGGCTCCGCTCAGAATGTTGCTGCCGCATTCCAGTGTCTCTGGCCGCTCCGTCACGTCGCGGATGGTCACGTTGGCGACCTTGAAGACGCAACACTCTTCCTGCACCGTCCCCGAATCGCTCAAGACGCAGAAGGCGTTGCGCTCCAACGCGACGAAATCGAAGAGGCCGAAGGGCGGGAGGAAGCGTATCTGCTCATGCGCCTTCGGGTCTATCTGAAAACGCTCCATGACGGCGCGTGTGCGGGGGTGTGTGCTGCACACGATGGGCAACTCGTACTCACGCTGCAACGCTTCGAGAGCTTCGATGAGCGAGCGCAGACGCGCTTCGACATCCACGTTCTCGGCGCGGTGCATCGTCACCAGAAAATACTTGCCCGCTTCCAGCCCCAACTCCGCGAGCTTCGTCGAGCGTTGGATCGCTTCGTCATAGTGCTCGATGACTTCGAGGATGGGGTTGCCGGTGACATAGACGCGCCGTCCCTCGAAGCCTTCGCGCAGCAGGTTCATGCGGCTGCGCTCGGTGTAGGGCAGAAGCACGTCGCTGCTGTGGTCAACGATGCGGCGGTTGACCTCTTCGGGCACGCGGTCGTCGTAGCAACGATTGCCCGCCTCCATGTGATAGACGGGAACATTCATCCGCTTGGCGACGATGGCTGAGAGTGCGCTGTTGGTGTCGCCGAGGATGAGCAGGCGGTCGGGGCGTTCCTCGCGCAGCACGCGCTCGGACGCGGTGATGATGTGCCCGATCTGCTCGCCAAAGGTCTCGCCCCGCGCGCCGAGGTAGTGGTCTGGACGGCGCACGCCCAACTCCTCGAAGAAGAGATCGGAGAGCGAAGGGTCGAAGTTCTGCCCCGTGTGGACGAGCACGTGGCTGTCTGCGAGGCGGTCGAGTTTTTCGATGACGCGGCTGAGGCGGATAATTTCGGGCCGCGTGCCGAGGACGGTCATGATCTTCAGGCGAAGATGGTGTCAACGGCCTGCTCCAGACTCAGGAGGAAGCGCGTCATGTCTGTGGTGGTGATGGTGACGGGGCCGCCGCGCCGAATCTGTTCATGGAAGAGCGGGATGACGGAGCCGCGCGAGGCCAGCACGTTGCCGTAACGCACGCAGATGAAGCGCGTGGTTTCGCTGTCGAGGTTGGCGCGCACGAAGAGACGCTCCTGCACGGCCTTCGTCATGCCCATCACGTTGACGGGCTTGCACGCCTTGTCGGTCGAGACGCCGACGACCGTCTCGACCGGCAGACGGAGTTCGCGCACGGCGCGGATGATGTTCTCCGCCCCGACGACGTTGGTCTGCACGGCCTCGAACGGAAAATATTCGCACGACGGCACCTGCTTCAAGGCCGCCGCGTTGAAGACCACGTCGGCGTCGCGCAGGACGGTCGAGACGCTGTGCAAGTCGCGCACGTCGCCGATGTGAAAACGGAGCAGCCGCTCGAAGTTGTGGAAGATGACTTCGTCGGTGGCCGTCCGCATGTGCTGGAAGGCCAGACGCATCGAGTGCTGCTTGGCCTCGTCGCGCGAGAAGACTGTGATCTGTCGCGGCTCGCCCATCTCGCCCGTGAGCAGTCGCTTGACCAGCACCTTGCCGAGCGAACCCGTCCCGCCCGTCACCACGATTCGTTTATCTGTCAGCATGAACCCTCCGAAATTCGTCGTAAGGCGTCGGGTCGTCGCGCATCCGTGCGATCATCTCCGGCCACGCCGGCGCGTCGAAGCCGGTCGCCGCGCGAAAGCGCGTGTCGTCGAGGCTGCGGTCGCAGACGAAACTCTCGTCCGGCTCGATCTCGACTTTTAACCCGTACACTTCTTTAATCAATGTCAGCAAATCGAACTTATTGACGGGCGCGGCGGCGACGTGCCAGACGCCGCTCAAGTCCGCGTGCTCTGTGATGATGCGCGCGAGCACGTCGGCGAGCGCGGTTGTGGTGAAGCCACTGAAGACGGCACGCTTGAAGCCGCGCACGCGCTTGTCGTCCTGATTGAGAAACCATTCGAGCAGTCCGTGCGCGCCTTCCAACTCGCGCCCGATCATCGAAGTACGCACCGTCAGGCAGTGGTCGCCCTCCACCTCGCCGAGCAACTTCGTCCTGCCGTACAAATCGCCCGCGTCCGGCGCGCTCGCCTCAACGTAGTGTCCCTCGCGCCCGGAGAAAACGCAGTCGGTGCTGAGATGCAC
>JAIVJG010000211.1 GCA_020200155.1 Acidobacteriota bacterium
GTTCAAGCGTAGCTGTCACCACCTTCCTCAAATACTCATCAAGCGTGGGAGGCAGCTTCGAGACCCCTGATTCTTGCAAGTAGCGTTTCAAGATTCGCCCGGCACCGATGTAACGCGCACGGTAATCAGGATTAGGTCTGCTCATCCCTTCATTGTTAAGCGGGAACAGAAGCGGATCAGCGAATGGAACCCAGCGAAATCGTGGTGCCGATAACCCGCGCCCCATCGCCACCCGGTTGGCGAACATCACTTCAATACCAAGTTGATTAAGCACCCATAAGGGGTAACCATCGCCCTGCTCACGCAGCACGCGCTGTTTGGTTTCCACCAATCCGCGCACATGATCCTCCGCCATGTCGTTGTACGCATACCCGTAAAGAGCGCGCCAAGCCTGGATGTATTCAGGGTTATCCGCGCGAAGACGCAACGGGATGTCCAGCGGTTCGAGAGTGGAAACATACGTTTCTTCCGTATCCGTCCCACCGGTGCCGACTACCTGTAAGGGGTGTGCGTGGTTGTCTATGGCTTTGATCTTGGCTATCTCGGCTACCAACGTGGGGTCGGCAGTAATCTGAGCACCGATCCGGAAGTCAGACGGAAAGATAAATGCGAAACATATCAGTAGTAGGATAAGTGGTCGTCGCATTAAATTCCTATTCTATGCAACCAGATGTTGCCTAACGCTGGCCTTCAGCTGCGGCGCGCGATCAGCATCCGACCTGAGTGAAAAAGATAACTTGAGAAACACGCTATCGCGCCGTCGGCTGCAAGGCTTTGTTAGATTGCGCCTTGCCCAGAAACACATAACTTACCACTCGACATGCGGCATTTCATCTAAGATAGGAAGAGCTTCATCATCCAACAGATTGAGATAGAGAGTGCCATGCGCCCGATGGGGATTTACATTGGCGGTCTGAGATACGTTCTTCATTATTTGAGGAACTGCGGCCCTCGCTCTAATGAGAATCGCCTCACGCAACTCTTGCTCTAAACCGATATCGCGAACCAGCCGAAGAAGGTTTCGATCTTTAATCTGTGTATCGTAGCGATAATACTGCCGAAGCAAAGATATGTTTTTGATCTTTAAGCCCTCGACCCCGCCTTTCCATTTAAAGCCAATTACGAAGGATGCCTGTTTGATCCCGAGCTGCCGCATCTTCCCCATCCAAGCGTGATAAATACCTTCGCCTCTGTCGCCTCTCTCAAGTGAAAAGCGAAGAGTGTTGTCGGATTCAAGACCCTTTAGGATTCCTTGCACGCGGTTCTCAGCCGCAGGCTCAAGACCGCGCACGGACGAGGATTGCCCGTTGACGATAAAGGGCAAGCTCAAAAGAATAAGGAAGACAAGTCTCACGTTCTAATTCTCACCACGATAGCAATCTAACGCCCGGCATCACCCGCCCGCTGCTGCCTTCGATGATGAGAGCCGCGCTATTGCGGGTCGGGTGCATGCCGTTGTTAGGCAGCGGTGCTACGCTCTAGCTTGCTATTTTCAAACAATGTTTCGACCAGAGACAGCGCATCCTCGTGAGCAGGTGTTGGTCGTCCCTCAATTTCGTAGTCACGATTTAGCAAATTCAAATATTTCTTTACTTCGGAATTTCTTAAAACGCGAGAGGCTTGGAAAGCAAATATCTCAACTTCAGTCGCTGTAAGGGCACCCATTTTCACCATGCGTCCTATTACATCGAAAGTATAGAGAAGACTATCTAGCCAGCGTTCCTCATCGCTTCCCATGAACTTATCAGGATCAAATCTAAATTTTTTGTAGTCGATCCTATAGTAGAACTTTCGTACTTCGACATCGCTGAAGTAGCGCTCTGTGGTATCCATCAGAAACTGTGCTCTTTGGACTTTAGTATTTCGTCTAAGCTGAACATTGGCGAAGTATAAGCCAGTAAGTGTTAGGACAAAGCCGATGAGTGTAAGGACATCGCCCAACTTCACTTCTGGGTTCCACTGGAGACTGGTCATTGATTGATACTCCATTCAAGGATTAGAAGAAGCTGCCTAACAACGGCATGCACCCGACCGCGAATAGCGCGGCTCTCATCCGCAAGACGCCGTGCTTGATGCGTTGAATGCGCGGCGGGTGATGCCGGGCGTTAGATGGCGGGCATGTTGGAACCCTGCTAGTCTGCGTGAGGAGCTTTCCCTTTATCGCTCTGACGACCCACGTATCCTGTGGGGCTGAATTGACTTTCTCTCGTGGCACTCGAATGAGGTGAAACGGATGCGGCATATTCTGCTGTTGGAACACACGAGGATCAGGGTCGATCAACTTCACGCTGATGTTTATACCTTCTGGCGTGCGATTGATTTTCTCGACGCTAATACCGTAACCGCCGTGGCCCATTATTCCACGAACAACAGCGACCAACCACTCACGATTGAAGTCCAATCTGTTGATCTGATCGACAGCAACTTGTCTAAGGTTCAACAATCTGATGAGGCACACTGCTTCAGTACGATTGCGAGCGACAACCAAGGAAGGAGCATCCAGTCCCTCTTTGGTCGCCACATCTGGATTCAAGTGGCTATCACGAGCCACGCTTTCAAAGGGGATTAAATCCTCGCCCTTGGCCAGCCTACTGTGAGGTAATGATGAGCTGCCGCTTAGCGATGCAGATTGCAAGGTTGCTACTACAAAAGCAACCCATATGATCGAAGATTTCATGTCTTAGATTGTATCACAACATATAAGCCATCTAACGCCCGGCATCACCCGCGCCCCAATTCAACTATCATGAGAGACTCCGTGGCGGGGCGTCGGGTGCATGCCGTTGTTAGATGTTGCCTATTACCTTCAGATGCCGCCATGTTTCATGACTACATAGACATATTTCATCTTTTAGCAACACCTGCATGAACCCATCGACCTCTTTCATGCTTGCGATTAAATACGGCACCCCGTCAGGAAATTCCAAAACGCAAATAAACCGATGCCCCGCAGAAGTGCCTTCCATTACCAAGGGCTGCCACTCTGAAATAAACGCCTTCAGGATTGACTTACATTCAACTCCGGATTTCACCTCACTACGAGGAAACACTACATCAAACGTCTTCCCTGCGGAAAAATCGGCATACGCAAAGGAGGCGGCAAAATGAATCTGCTTATCGGAAGTGGGTAAAGCCAAATAACGGTTCAGAGCTTCTTCGAGGGTTTCGTACAACTCAGTATCAATCTTACCCTTTCGCTCACCCAAAGCCGCGGGTGCTAAATACCTAATCTTTTCAACCAATGAATCACGGAGTATCCCTTCGAGAATTAATATTCGCTGACCTAAAGGGACACGGTCTTCGCTAAACTCTGGATAATTAGAAACCCTCATAACAAGAAAACATCTAACGCCCGGCATCAGCGGCGCGCATAAGAGATTGAGAATGAGAGAGTTGCTTTCTGCGCGTCCGCTGCATGCCGTTGTTAGATGGCGTGTGATAGTAAAGGCGTCGCCACTTTAGCACACCCCAACAAAGCAGTAGCTACATATCATAGCTCTCATCGCTACCCAAGCCCTGCAAAAACGTCATCATCAGCTTTAGACGCCGACACATAATTATCAGGGCGGTCTGGTCATTAAGAATTTTGTTTAGGTCAGTGGCTTCAAACCTTACTCCACGAATTAACTCTCCAATCTTCAGGTCGGGCACTTGACTCTTTCCCACCGTTACCTTCAGAACCCACTGATTTTCCGCCCCGGCGCGCTCAACTACATCCTTCTCATCAGCCGTTAGTTCCACGCAACATTTGAGGACATATAGCACCTCTTTGCCAATACCGAGAACACCCTTCAGTGTCTCTTGCTCTCTTTTGATTATCACCCTCATAGTAAAGAAGCCATCTAACGCCCGGCATCACCCGCCGCGCCGGATGATTGAGTTTAAGAGCTACGCTGTTCGCGGTCGGGTGCATGCCGTTGTTGGATTGCGTTGCTGGTTAGCGAATACTGACGTACTCATAGCCTTTTCGTTAGATGAACCACGTCACCATATTTGGTCGAACATACCCCTCTCCCGTCCGGCACATATCCTAACCTCGGATAAAGATGCTGTGCCGCAGCATAATCAGGCGTTTGCCCGACACCGATACCGACAACTGATTTCCCCGCCGCTGCCACCACGCGCTCCGCCTCGTCAATCAATGCCCTCCCGATACCCCGGTTCTGCTGCTCATCAATGACATTTAAATCATTGATCTCGGGAACGTCATTCACACGGAACGGCTTATACCCGGATTCCCACAAAACATTGGCATACCCAACAACTCTGTCACCAATGACAGCAACTAAAGTTACTCGCTCGCCTCGCTGATTCTCCTCGAAATATCTCTCATACTGCTCACGCTTCTTATTCCGGTGGACGAATGCTCCGGTGATAGCATCAACATCGCTCTGCACCATTCTCCTGATTGTGTAATTCATCTTTACCCGTTCCGTAACACGAAGCAATCTAACGCCCGAATTTGTATGTTGACGGACGGACGCTGAAGCGACAAGCTTTGGCGTTCAGCGGATGCCGGAGAAGCTGTGCCCGAATTATGACCGTCGGAGTCAGTGGGTTAGACAAGCTCCCGGCATCCATCCTTGCTGCACACGAGGTCGCACAGTATCTGAAGCCGCTCAACCCGTGAGCAGAGCTTGTATAGACAAGTTTGACCCGCGCCGCAAGAGATTATCTACGAGGAGCCTTTCCGTATGATCTTACCTGTGCTCGGCATCGACATCGCTAAGTTAAAGTTCAATGTGTGTCTGATCAACTCGGAGGATAAACTCAAACACAAAGTCTTCCCGAACACGCCTGATGGCTTCACGCAACTCGTCGCGTGGCTGGCTAAACAAAACGTCGTCCACGTTCACGCTTGCATGGAAGCGACCGGAGCTTATGGCGAAGCCCTCGCGCTCTTTCTGCATAGCGCCAGTCACACTGTCAGTGTCGTCAACCCGGCAGCCATCAAGTCCTTCGCCGGCAGCCGTCTGTCGCGTACCAAAACAGACAGAGTTGACGCTGAACTGATCGCACGCTTTGGCCTCGCACAAGCACCGCCCGCATGGACGCCGCTACCAGCAGAAGTGCGGGAGTTACAAGCACTTGTGCGGCGTCTTGAGTCTCTGATCGAAATGCGTGTGATGGAACAGAACCGTCTCTCTTCCGGTATCCCTGTTGACTTGGTGCGACAAAGTGTCGAAGAACATCTCACGTATCTCAACACTGAGATCAAGCGCACAGAAGAGTTGGTCAACAACCATATCAACTCTCACCCAACACTCAAGCAGCAAAGCGAGTTGCTCGATTCCATTCCCGGCATCGCACAGACGACAGCCGCGCTCTTGCTCTCGGAGATGACAGACATCAAGCAGTACAAGAGCGCACGTCAGGTCGCCGCTTATACGGGGCTGGTACCCAGAGAGCGCCAATCAGGCAGCAGCGTGAGAGGACGGACGAGATTATCAAAGATCGGCAACGCGAGGCTGCGGCGGGCGCTCTACTTCCCGGCCATCACTGCGCTGCGGTGCAGTCCATTCTTTCAAGCCTGGGCGAAGGGGTTGCAGGAGCGCGGAAAGTGCAAGATGAGTATCATCTGTGCCGTGATGCGCAAGCTCGTGCATGTGGCTTATGGAGTGTTGAAGAACGGCAAGCCGTTCGACCCGGCGTGGGCAAAATCTGCTTGACAACCAACACAGTATCTAACCCACCCGAAGCCAGCGCGCAACACACAAGATAGCAGAAATCACCCAACTTGATGATGAAAGGCTCGCTGGCGAGGGTCGGGTTGAATGAGTTGTTAGCTGGCGTGTTTATGTGGATACTGGAGTTTGACCATTCTTTATTTTCTGCCACTCTTCACGGAATTTATTTTCAACGCTGCCACCCCGCCTGATGGCTCTTTCTTGATTCATAGTATGTCTGAGCACTACAAAGTTCATGCCCGCTCGGAAAATGCAGGATGTAGACTTGGATTTGGATTGCTTGTTCACTCTCGCAACTATCACATAATTCTTCAACCTCGAACACGAAATTACTAAGTGCCGCCTGCGCGGACTCCTTTGCCGTTACTACCAACTGAGCAAGACTGTGCTTCACTTTCCTAACTTGCCTACGTTGTTGTTCGGCAACTTCTGTTGACAAAACCGGCAAGTCAATCATTGCTGTGGTCAGAACCTCAGCACCTTCGGAGTCTGGTAGAGAGGCGAAATAGATAGGGATCAATCCTAATTGCTTACTGTGGTCAAGATCAGCTAGGAGTTTATCGTCTGCGCGATACCTTTCGCCCGGCAGGAAAAATATTTTACGTCTTATGAGGTCTGCTGCTGAACTTGAAAGAATAAGTTGATGAGCTTGTGGAGGTAAGCCGGGTGACAAGCCGGTAATCGTCACGCCCTCGTTCCCTGTAATCTTTGAGTGAACCCTTGTGCCAGACGTTAAGGCATATCTCGAAGCAAATGACCCTCGCAAAAAACTGGTCGTGTAAACACCCTCGGCGATTTTCTCTTTACGGGGTATCGCGCAGTCAAAGAATATCTCTTTGTCCATCGGGAATGGAATCACATCTATTCTAGCTGGAGGATATTTAGAACTTACTATTTGCAAACACAAATCCGCATATGGGTGAAGAATGTCTGATATTCTTAGAAAAGTATCTACATCGTCTTGGCAAACCATAAACTTGATTCCAACAAGGTTTCGATAATTACTGAATAGAGTTGCCGCTCTTTCATCCATCCAAAGCCGGAGAATGCTGTCTTTGGCTTCGGGAAACCAATCAACCCACTCAAACAGTTCCTCTACTAATTGTCTGAAATTAAGTTCCGGTGGTTTTCGCGCTTTGGTTTTTTGGTCAAGTGTCTTTACATTATCTTGTAGAGTAGTCAGATGGGGCAGGTTATATTTACGGCAAAGCAATTCGGCTTCTTGAAACAATCTTCTGGCTTCATCTAAATTCCCCATCCGCATTTCAAGCACACCAAGATTTAAGGCAGTGCCTGCAATAAGGTCATAGTACGGGGAGCCGTCAAGAAGTTTTCTGAGTTCCCGATATGTATCAACCTCCTCATCCGCCCGACCTAATAATCCTTTTATGCGCGCGATAGAGGCTAGGGCATTCGCCCTGCCGCAGATGTCTGACAAAGACTGATAAGCCTTCTCTGCTTTTTGGTAATAAATCAATGCTTGGTCAAAATTTTCCATCCCCTCATAGAAGAATCCTATTTGACCTATGATGAATGCTCGTTTAGGTTTTGCTTGAACGGTTAGCAAAAACTTCTCTAAGGTTTGTATGCCATCTAAAAGAAGTCTATTTCTTTCTTCATCATCTTTCTTGATATGAGCGATTTTCGACAGGTTTTCAACCGATGCGGCATAGCCATCTAAAAATTCTTCTCTAACCGACAAGTCTCTCGCCCGTTCAAAATATTCTTTAGCCTGCTCAAGTTTGCGGGCTTTCAGATAAACATCACCCAGAGTATTGAGGTAGCTTTCTTGCTCCTTATAGTCGCCGGATTTCTCCACTGCATTCAGAGCAGATTCAAAAATGGCAGTTGCTTTATCTGTTTGTCTGAGCGTGAAATGTACCTGTCCTTTTAAGTGTAGGCATCGGGCGCACCAGCTATAATCTCCAATCTCGTTGTAAATTGCTGTAGCTTCATCTAAGAACTCTGTCCCTTTATCATATTCAGCCTCTCGATATTTCAAACGCGCCAGCAAGTAGAGGATTTTCCCGACATCGGGTTTGAAAGCCGACTTACGATGCCATTCGAGCGCACGCATGTAATTGGATTCAGCTTCTTCAACATTCCCCAAATTTTCATAGATCAAGCCTTTATGTTGATACTCACCGGCAATGCTATGGGCTGCCTCCTTTACTGTTTTGGCATTACCTTCCTGATATATGCCCAGCAAATAAGTGAGTGCTTGATCGTAGAACTCTAATGCTTCTGTGGAATGACCGTGATGATCTTCGAGCCATCCCAACATATGAAGTGTATTTGCGATGTCTCGTTTATCATCATTCTTTTTGTCAAGCTCAAGGGTTTGAGAGAAATAAGCCTTAGCCTGATCTAAGTTTCCTTCATGTAGCTCAATGACACCCAAGTAATGCAACGCTTTGGCTATATGTTTTTCCGAATCAATGGCTCTAACATCTTGCAGGCATTCTCGCAGTAAGTTCTTTGCGGCAGGGGACTTCTTATCCCACTCATGCAAGATTATTGCCAAGTAGTATTTGGCTGTTGCAGCCGCAAGCATATGCCCTTGACTATCAGCAGTCTCCAACGCCTTTTGAAAAGTGGCTCTTGCATCCTCATATTTGCCAGCGTCTCGCAAATCATTTCCCGCATCAAAAAGCACTTGAATATCATCTGGGATTTTGGGTATTTCGGCTTTGGGCTTGGCACCCAAGACGGCAATAATCGTATCAATCTTTACTTCGCTTCGTTGGGTAGTTGCATCAACCACATCAACCTTTGTTTTGACATCATATAAGACGATTTGAATTTCCTTGATAGCTTTAATGAATGCATCTTGGAAAGGCTCGTTGGGCAAACGGTAGTCAATTGTATCTTTGATATGGTCTAGTTGTTCTCGAATTACGTTTAGCGTTTGCAAATCTCGCTGGATTACATCTTGACTCGCTCGCACAGCTTTCACATCTTCCTGTATGCCTTCAAGCAGCATTCGTTGAAAGGCACGCCAAGCTTTGTTGGACTCTTTGTTGTCGGTCTTTAGTTCTTCGCCAAACCAAAATACAACTTCAGCGAGGCAGTTTTCACGCAGGAAGATTTGAAAATGCTCGCCATAATATGTGTAAAGAAGTTTTGTCGCTTCGATTCGCTGCCAAAGTGCATCTTGTACCGTCTCAGGGTTGCCGTACAGATAGTCTTTGACTTCTTTCTCGTTGATGGCAGTCTCGATAGAAGGCAGAAAGATTGCTTGTGACTGATCTTTCAATTCATGGAAAAACTCTTTGATGGCTTGCTTCTTCTCTTTCGGCAGGGCGTTGGCTTCATCAAGCTTGAAATACCTTGTTTCTAGACTGGTCAAAGCTTTGATAAAGGCGCGCGTCAGAGCTTGTTGAATGTCATGATTTAGAATTCCGTCAGCGGAGGTTAACCAACGGTCTTTGAGTTTGACTGCTCCGCTTTGGATTATGTTGCTCCACAGGTTAATGCCGATGCCACCCATTACCGCCGCGCCGATGTTTCCGCCAATAGCAAACCCGACCGCCGTAATTGAAGCCGTCGCTAATACTCCTGTGATGGTTACTACTTGCTCTTTCGTCATCGTATTCGATCAGAATTGGAAGCCATATGTTGAGCAAATCTTTACAAACACGCAAGGGCATAACGCCCGGCATCACCCGCGCCCCTGCACAATTTCCATGAGAGGCACGCTGGCGGGGCGTCGGGTGCATGCCGTTGTTAGGTGCGGCGTTGATAGTCAGCGACCTGCTTGATTATCTCTGCGATTATAGAATCGTAATTAGCAGGAGTAACCCGAAACTCTTTCTCCTCTTTCTTTTTCTGTACCACGTTGGGATTTACGCAGCCGCTGAAATCACGAAACGCAACCGTGTCCCCTTCACGCACGACTCGACACTCGGCGCTGCCGCACCCGGCCTCACCGCAGCTACACACACCAATAACTTTAATGCTAGGGTCGTCTGCCCCCCAATATCCGAGAGGTAGATTGCCCTCGAAATAATAATAGGGAATAAGCGTGTCTCCCAAATCTACAAGCTCAACAAGAGATTGCCCGTCAATCAGCAACTCTACCGAGAGTCCATGATCTTCTGTTGTACGAAAGCTAAGTATATTCATAACGTAAGCACCTAACGCCCAGCATCACCCGCCGCGCATTCAACTAAACAGGCACGGCGTCTTGCGGATGAGAGCTACGCTGTACGCGGTCGGGTGCATGCCGTTGTTAGATGCGGCGATGTAACTACGCATCCCGCCCGCTAGATTCAAATGCCCAATGGAAGCACAAGCTCCAATCGGGATTTAGCTCTCTTCTTGAGATGCACCTTGACCCGCAAGGTGCTGAAATCTGCTTTGCTGATTTTCAGATAATATTTCCCATTCGGCACATGAAGCAAAGCAAATCTGCCTTCGGAATCCGTGAAGGTAGCATCAAGGCGCTGCTTCCAATCCGAATCAACACGCTCGACGAGGGCATCCGGCAACCCATCCCCGCCCGGAGATTGCACAACGCCGGATAGGGATTTCGCTGAAGCATCGATTTCAACGATTTGTGAAGCTTCAGGATACGAGAAATCCTTGGGGACAGAGCGGCGTTGGCTTTTTTGACTTGCAGATAGATTCGATCCGCTAACAAGAAGCAGCAGGCCGAAGAACAACAGAAGCTTGGATTTCGGTTTCATAGAATTACGAAAGCATCTAACTACCGTATAAGCGGAAGTCGTTCCGCATAATACGGCAATTCGGGTGTTATGCGGAACGACTTCCGCATAATAACGCTATGTGCTGAAGTCTGCGAACCCCTTCTGTGGAGCGCCTGTGAAAAGGCCGGGGTAAGGGATCGTCCGGTGTCGGAATTTGCAACTCTCGTGATGTGGATGTCGCCGCGCGGTCTTTCTGCCGCCCGGCGAGTTGGACAACAGGCTCAGGGTTGAGGGTTAAATTCCGGGTCGCTGCTTATGCTTCTCATCTCCCGCGCCACTGCGCTACACTGGCGCGCAAAGCTACACCAATGCCGTGTACGGAGGGAAACGATTGTGGGACTCGTGATATACGTCAAGCCGGACTGCCCATACTGCCAGCAGGCGCGCGACCATTACAAATCAGAGGGCGTCGAGTGGACGGAGTACGACGCGCAGAACGACCGCGAGCGGCGCAAGGAGATGTTCACTTACTCGGACGGCGATCCGACCGTGCCGTGCATCGTGCAGGACGGCGAGTACGTCGGCTCCGGGTGGGGCACGCCGCCGCGTGGTTGAACGGTGCACGACTGAACGCAATCCAGCCCGTCGAGAGTCGTGCGCGACAGGTCGTAGAATCAAAAATCGCAAATCAAAAATCTGAAAAATTCTCTAAATGATCGGCACGACCCTTTTAAATTACCGCATCACGGAAAAGCTCGGCGCGGGCGGGCAGGGCACGGTCTACAAAGCCATTGACGAACGACTGGGGCGCACGGTCGTCGTCAAAATCCTCTCGCCGGAGCTGACCGCGAGGGAAGTCAACCTCAAACGCTTCGAGCGCGAGGCGCAGCTCGCCTCCTCCTTAGACCACCCGAACATCTGCACCATCTACGGCCTGCACGAAGTGGGCGGCGTTCACTTCATCGCGATGCAGTACATACAGGGTCAGAACGTGCGTGAGGCCGTCGCGGGCCACCCGCTCGCCCTGAACAGTGCACTCTCCATCGCCTATCAAGTGACCGACGCGCTGACCGCCGCACACGCGCGCGGCGTCATCCATCGAGACATCAAGGCCGGCAACGTGATGGTCACGGACGAGGGGCTGGCGAAGGTGCTCGACTTCGGCCTCGCCAAGCTGCTCGACGAAAACAGGGAAGAGAAGAGGGGCGACAACATTCACCTGACGGAGATGGGCGTGCCTTACGGGACGGCGACCTACGCTGCGCCCGAACAGGCGACGGGCGGCCACGTGGATCACCGCGCAGACATCTTCTCGACCGGCGTGCTGCTCTACGAGATGCTCGCAGGCACCTGGCCTTTTCGCGGCACGACGAGCATAGAGGTGCGCTACGCCGTCCTGCACGACACGCCGCAGCCCATCGCGGAGGTGCGCACAGACAATCCTCCGCCGCGCCTCCAACAGATTCTCGACCGCGCTCTCGCCAAAAACCCGAAGGGGCGCTATCAGAAAATGTCGGAACTGCGTGACGAAGTGCGCGCGGCGATGCGCGAGGTGGCGGCCACGAGCGGCGGCGGCGCTGAAGTTAACACGAGTCTGCCGGGGGAGTTGGTGCCGCTCGCCATTCCGCGCCACGCGGAAGGATCGCGCGGCTTCGGTCGCACGTTCCGCCGTTGGTGGCGCGGCGTGTCAGGCTCCGAAGCGCAGCCGACTTCGCTGCCTCCCGCCGCGCGGCAAACGTCCACGCCGTCGCGTTCGTCATCACACGCTTCCACCTCCGAAGGGCGGGAGACGCACGACACACCGCACACGAGTTTCGTCGAGGGGCAGAAGTCCATCGCCATTCTCCCTTTCCGCAACCTGTCGAACGACCCCGAAGCGAGCTTCTACGAATTCTCACTCGCCGACGCGGTGATTACGGAACTGGCGCGCGTGCGCTCGCTCGTCGTTCGTCCCTCGTCCATGATCGTCAAGTATCAGGGGCAACAGGTTGACCCGCGCGAGGTCGGACGCGAACTCAAAGTCAATGCGGTGCTGCTGGCGAGCTTCCTGCGCGCGGGCGATCATCTCCGCGTCAACGCGCAACTGATAGACGTGGGCACAGGCGACATGCTGTGGAGCGACCGTATAGACGCCACTGCGCAGGACATCATCGCCCTTCAGGACACCATCGCGCAGCGCATCGCCAAGGGACTCAACGTCGAGCCGGCGGCGACGGCGCAGGCTGATCTCGAAGTGCGCGCGACGCACAACCCCGTCGCCTACGACGAATACCTGCGGGCGCGCGACTTCTTCGGCAAGTTTCTCTTCCGCACGCTCGCGCCCGAAGACTGCGACAAAGCCATCGAACATTTCCAGCGCGCCATCCAACTCGACGCCAATTTCGCGCTCGCGCACAGCGGCCTCGGCGCGTGCTTCGCCAACCGCGTGCTCAAGGGTCTGGGCGGGACGGAGGACTACGAGTTGGCGGAGAACGCCTTCAAACGCGCGCTCGAACTCGACCCCGAAAACGTCGAGGCCAGTATGCTGATGGTCTTCATCTATCTTTCGCGCGGCGAGAAGCAAAAGGCACACGCGGAGGTGGCACGCCTCCAACTGAAAGCCCCGAACGAAGCGTCCGTCTATTTCGTCAAGGGCGCGCTCCACCGTCTCGACGGCGAATACAACCGCGCGCTGCGCGCCTTCGACCGCCTCGCGCGGCTCGACCCCGCCGCGCGCGTCGTCGCTAGCTACAACCGTGCGCGCGTGATGATGTACCAGCACCGTCTCGACGACGCCCTGCTCGAACTTGAACGGGGCGCGAAGATCGAGCCGAATCACCCGCTCGTTAAAACCTTCCGCGCAGTGATTATGGGCCGGCAAGGCGAAAGGGAAGCGGCGACGAAAATGCTGCGCGAGGTGCTCGACGAGCACCCGACGATGGACGGCATACGCCCTCTGCTCGCGCAGCAACTCATCAGGCAGGGCGACACCGAAGGCGCACGCGCCGAACTGACCGACCGCGTGCGCGACGCCGCCTCCGCCGACCACGACATCGCTTACTGGCTTGCCACCACCTACGCCATGCTCGGCGAGCGCGACGACGCCTTTACGTGGCTGGAACGCGCCATCAATCTCGGCAACGAGAACCGCATCTGGTTCGAGACCGATCCGAACTGGGAGAGCCTGCGCGGCGACCCGCGTTTCCGCGAATTGATGCGCCGCATCGAGACGGCGTCGGAAAAGTTGATCGCGCAGGAACTGAGTTCGACAGACAAAAGCGAAGCAGGCCCCGTCAGCGCGACGGCCAGCGCCGACGCCTACGACGAATACCTGCGCGGGCGCGACGCCAACGGGCGTTTCATCTATCACACACTCTCGCGCGAGGATTCCGATGAAGCCATCCGGTATTTCCGGCACGCCGTCGAACTCGACCCCAACTTCGCGCTCGCGCACTGCGCGCTGGGCAGCGCCTACGCCAACCGCGTCATTAAAGGTCTGGGCAGCGCCGAGGATTACGAGCGCGCGGAGGTGGCATTCGAGCGTGCGCTGGCGCTCGACCCGCTGCTTCTGGAAGCGCGCCTGCACATGGTCTTCATCCAACTCGCGCGCGGCGAGAAGCAGAAGGCGCGTGCCTGGATCGAGGTGATGCGGCGCGAGGCCCCGAACGATGTGGGCGTCCAGTTCGTCAGCGCGACGCTGGCGCGGCTCGACGGCAGGTACGACGACGCGCTCGAATCTCTGAGCAGCATGCTCCGCATCAACCCTGCGGAGCGCGTCGTCGTCAGCTACAACCGGGCGCGCATTTTCATGTACCAGTCTCGCTACGACGACGCGCTGGCGGAACTCGAACAGGGCGCGAAGGTCGAGCCGGATCACCCGCTCATCAAGACATTCCGCGCCGTCGTCACGGGTCGTCGCGGCGACGCGGCCAACGCCGTCCGCCTGCTCCGCGAAGTTTTAGAACGCAATCCGCGCATGGACGCCGTCCGCCCACTGCTCGCGCAGTTTCTCGTCAAGACGGGCGACACGGAGGGCGCACGCGCCGAACTGACCGAGCGAGCGCGCGAAGCCGCCGACGCAGACCACGACGTGGCGTACTGGCTCGCGACCGCCTACGTGCTGCTCGGCGAGCACGGGGAGGCGCTCACATGGCTGGAACGCGCCGTCGCGCTCGGCAACGAGAACCGCCCTTGGTTCGAGGCCGACCCGAACTGGGAGCCTCTGCGCGAAGGGACACGCTTCCGCGAATTGATGCGCCGCATCGAAACCGCGCGGGCGCTGGGCGCGGAAGAACAGTAAGAACGGGGGCGACCCTTGAGCACTTACGTCATCGGCGACGTGCATGGTCGCCGCACACAACTCCGCCAACTAATCCGCATGCTGCCGCGCGACACCGCGCGCGACACGCTCGTCCTGCTCGGCGATCTCATAGATCGCGGCGAAGACGTGCCCGGCGTCGTCTCCGACGTGCTAGAACTTCAACACGACGGCCAGCATGGAAACGTCATCGTCCTGCGCGGCAATCACGAGCAGATGCTCCTCGATTTCCTCGACGACGGCGCGCTGCTCTGGCTCCACCCGGCGGTCGGCAGCGCCAGCACCTTCGGCCAATACGCGAACCGGGAACTGACCGACTACCTGCGCGAGAATTTCATCACGGCCCATCGCGAAATCGCGCTCGCTCTCCCCGTCGAGCACCTCGAATTCATACGCCGCCTGCCGCTCTTCCACGAAGACGAGTTCGCGCTCTACGTCCACGCCGGACTTGACGGCGACAAGCACCCATGCGAGACGGACGCCAAGCACCTGCTCTGGACGCGCGACCCTGATTTCTACAAGCACTACCACGGCAAGCCCTGCGTCTTCGGCCACACGCCGACGCCGCTCCTGCCTCTCTTGGGTCGCCTCGGTCGCCACGGCATCTACATCGCGCACAGCGCCATCGGCATAGACACGGGCTACGGCCCGACCTCCCCGCTCACCTGCCTCCAACTGCCCGAACTCCGTCTCTACCAGACCTTCCCCGACGGCCACACCGCCACGCACCACATCCAAAACTTCATCCCCGAACGCTTCCGCTCGTTATAAAGGCTAACTTCGCCCGCATCCGATTCGACGGGTGTGGGCGGCGAATGATGTAAGATGTCAGGCGTTTTCAATCAGCGACAAATTCATGGAGGCGACCACCGATGCTTAAAGAAGGCGATACCGCGCCCGATTTCACGACGCGCGACGCGCATGGCGAGGAAGTGAAACTGTCCGGCCTGCGCGGCCAGAAACTCGTGCTCTACTTTTACCCGAAAGACGACACGCCCGGCTGCACGAAAGAGGCGTGCTCGATTCGCGACGGCTACTCGGAGTTCGAGCGGCAAGGCATCAAGGTGCTCGGCGTCTCGCTCGACGACGAGGCTTCGCATCAGGCGTTCGCGTCGAAGTACGACCTGCCGTTCACGCTCCTCGCCGACACAGACCATTCAGTCTCCGACGCTTACGGCGTCTACGGCGAGCAGCATTGGGGTGATAAGACCTACATGGGCGTGTCGCGCAAAACTTTCCTGATTGACGAACAGGGCAAAATCAAAAAGGTCTTCGACAAAGTCAACGTCGAGCAGCACGCCGACGAAGTGCTGCAAGCCTTCGGCTAAGGCGAAAGGCAAAGGGCAAAAGGCAAAAGGCAAAAGGGAAAAACAAGGACGCACCCCGTGCGCGGGACTTTCTTCCATTTTTAACTTTTGCCTTTTGCCCTTTGCCTTTTGCCTTCCTCTATCCCGTCCGCTTCAGCTTGCCCGTGCGCTTCGCCCACCCTTCGACGAGCGCGAACACGTAGAGGCCGAGCGGAATCATCACGGCTCCCATCAACGCCAGCACCAGCAGTTCATGCGTCACCTCCGAGAGCGGCGCGCCCGCCGTCTGGACTGGTTCCGCCGCGCCCTGGCCGATGCCCATCAGCTTACGACAGGCCGAGAGCGCGTAGGTCGCAGGCGAGATGTACGAGAGCGGTTGCAGCCAGCGCGGCAGTACTTCGATGGGGTAGTACACGCCCGACACCAGCAGCAGGATGCCCTGAAAGATGTTCGTCGCCTCGGCCCCGCGTTCGGGACTGAAGACGGGGAGCACCGCCGCCATCAGCCCCAGCCCGATGAAGGCGACGCTGCTCACCGCCAGCACGACGAGAATGCCGCCGACGTTCGCGCGCGAGAGGTCGAGGTCAATAAACAGCATCAGCGCGGCGATGATGATTGCCGTGCGGACGACGCTGTAGAAGACGACGAACATGCTCACGCCCGCCAGATGCGTCAGGCGCGAGACCGGAGCCATGAAGGTGTATTCGAGCGTTCCCTCCCAGCGCTCGTAGGTGATCGAGTTGGCGATCTCGCTGAAGAGCACGGAGAGAAAATTCCACAGCAGCGCGCCGAGAATGAGCATCAGCGTCAGGCGTCGGTCGCCGAGCGCGACGCCGATGAGCGCAATCGTCGCCGTGTTCACAATCGCGTAGAAGGTGAAGACGATCACCCAGGACATATACCTCCGCGTCAGGTGCAGGTCGCGGAAAAGGAATGCCCACGTCTGTCTTAAAACTTGTTCCATCACTTTTTCTCCGACGCGCCGTTGCCGTTCGCGCTCTTGCCGTTCTCGTCGAGCGCGACGCCCGCCAGCGCGATAAAGGCGTCGTCGAGCGAGGCGGCGTTCGACTGCCGCTTGAGTTCGTCCGCCGTGCCTTCTGCGATCAAACTACCCTGCGCGATGAAGCCGATGCGCGCGCAGAGTCGTTCCGTCTCGGCCATGTCGTGCGAGGTCAGCAGGATCGTCGTGCCGTGCTCGCTCCGCAGGCGTTCGAGGAAGGTCTGCACGTCGCGCTTGCTCTTCGGGTCGAGGCCGGTCGTCGGCTCGTCGAGCAGCAGGAGCGGCGGGTTGATTAAGAGTGCGCGCGTGATGGCCACTTTCTGCTGCATGCCGCGACTCATCTCTTCGAGCGGGTCTGTGAACTTTTCCTGTTCCAGCCCCAATTCTTCGAGAATCTCCATCGCGCGCCGTTCGGCGCTTTTGGCGTCCATGCCGTAGAGCAACGCCGAGTAGAGCAGGTTTTCGCGCGCCGAGAGTTTTTTATAAAACGCTGCGTCCACGCTGACGCGACCGATCTTGCGTCGCACCGCCTGTTCCTCGCCGGGGATGCGATGGCCGAGTAGACGCACCTCTCCGGCGTCGGGCACGAGCAGCGTCGCGAGCACGCGAATCAGCGTTGACTTGCCCGAACCGTTCGGCCCCAGCAGCCCGTAAGTCTCGCCCTCTGCGACCTCGAAGGAGATGTCTTTTAAAGCGTGGACTTCCGTCGAGCGCGAGCGGAGAAAGCCCTTGCGTTTGCGAAAGAATTTTTGGAGATGAGAGACCTGAATACCAGTATTCGACATTGATGCACACACCCTTCGACCTTTTGTTGGTCGGGTAGCCGCTTTCCAGATTGGAAATGAAAGAATGGGACGGAAGTGTCCCGTCGGCGGTGGACGGGCCTAGGCCAGTCGGTTGGGAATGATGCTAATCATGCGAAACATGGTGTCACCCTTTTCTAACGAGTGAGGCAAGGATAAGCCGAACCGGGCGATTTTGGCAAGCTCAATTCTTCACGGAACGATTGTCACCTCGTCCAACTGCGCTGCGGGAAGTGGGACGATGAGACGTTTGGTTTTGCCGTCGAAGGAGACGCTCTCGATCCTGCTTTTCCCGGCGCGCACTTCGCGTGGGGCGACGCTCACGCCGAGGAACTCGACGAAGGCGAAGGGGCGCGAGACGTTGTAAGCACCCGCGCGCGCCAGCCGGAGCGTGTTCCCGTCCTGCGTAACGGTGGTCGTGCGGAACTCGCCGCGCCGGTAATCGTAGCCGTCGCCCGCGTCTTCAAAGAAACTGCTTGCGCCGTCCGCGCCTTTGATGATTGTCAGCGTGAGCGGGACGCGCGACATCTCGCCTGTGTGCTGGATGACGGGCTGCGTCGGAATCGTCGCGCCGACGCGGGCGAAGAGCGGCAGGCGATCAATGGGAGCGTCAACATCCGCATCAGTACCGCCAATGTGAAGTTCTCCCGTCCACCAGTCGAGCCACGCGTCGCCCTTCGGGAAGTAGACGTGACGCTTCACCGCGCCTTCCGTCAGGATTGGCGCGACGAGCAGGTCGCGCCCGACGAGGTACTCGTCTTCCAACAGGTACGTGCGTTGATCCGACGCGTACTCGAACCACAGCGGGCGCATCACGGGCGCGCCCGTCTCCGTGTGTTCGTGGAAGAGCGTGTAGAGGTAGGGCAACAGTTTGTAGCGCAGCTCAATCGTCTGGCGATTGATGCGCGTGAACTCGTCGCCATAGGCGAAAGGCTCCTGATCTTTCGACCCGGCCTCTGTGTGCGAGCGCAGGAAGGGCGTGAGCGCGGCGGCTTGCAGCCAGCGCGCGTAGAGTTCCGCGGAGGGACTGCCGGAGAATCCGCCCACGTCCGCGCCGACGAGTGGGACACCGGAGACGCCGAGGTTCGTCAGCATCGGAATCGAAAGACGCAGGTGATCCCAGTCGGCGACGTTGTCGCCCGTCCAGACGGCGGAGTATCTCTGCACGCCCGCGTAACCGGCGCGCGTCAGGACGAAGGGCCGCGCATCGGGGCGCAGACGCCGCAAGCCCTCGAACGTCGAGCGGGCCATCTGCATGCCGTAGACGTTGTGATAGCGCGCGTGCGTCCCCGTCTGGCCGTCGCCCGCGTGTCGCGCGTCGAGCGGGAAGGTCTTGCCGGGATGATGAAAGATGTCGGGCTTCGCGGTTTCGTCCGAGAGAAAGACGCCCGGCTCGTTCATGTCGTTCCAGAATCCGGCGACGCCTTCGTCGAGGTTCTTACGGTAGAGCGAGCCGAACCATTCGCGTGCGCGCGGGTCTGTGAAGTCTGGAAAGGCGCAGACGCCCGGCCACACGCTCGCATGAAGTTCACTTCCTGCGCCGTCCTTGACGAAGAAGTCGCCCGCGCGGCCTTCTTTGTAGGCGTAGTAGTTCTCGTCGGCCTTGATGCCGGGGTCAACGATGACGACGACGCGGAAACCTTCGGCGCGAAGGTCTGCGATCATCTTCGACGGGTCGGGGAAGCGTTCTTTGTTCCAGGTGAAGATGCGGAAGCCGTCCATGTAATCAATGTCGAGGTAGATGACATCGGCGGGGATGGCGTCCGCACGAAAGCGGCGCGCGATTTCGCGGACGCGCGACTCAGGGGAGTAAGACCAGCGCGACTGCTGATTGCCGAGCGCCCAGAGCGGCGGCAATGGCGTGCGGCCCGTTAGTTCCGTGTAGTCGCGCAGGACATTTTTCGGCGAACGCTCTGCGCCGCCCGTGAAGACGTAGTAGTTCAACTCGCCGCTCGCCGCGCCGAAGGTGTAGCGCTCCGGCTCGGTCTTCCCCATGTCGAAATACGTGCGCGTCGTGTTGTCGAGGAAGATTCCATAAGCGCGCCCGACGCCCTGTTCGAGCCGGAGCGCGGTGAAGAAGCCGATGGCTTGATAAATCGGGTCAGTGCCGCGCGGGTAGCCGTAGGTGTCCGTGTTCCACATCACCATAGCTTGCGTGTGGCGCGAGATGGGCAACGCCTTCTCGCCGAAGCCGTAGTAAGTTTCCGTCTCCGTCCGCCGCTTCGACGTTTGGACTGCGCCCGTCTCCGGATCGAACGATGCTGGACGCGCCGGGTCGTCTTCGATGAGGACGCGCCCGGCGTTGTCATAGACCGTGACGAGAAAAGGGTAGCGACGTATGACGACGCTCGCGCCGCCGAGCATCATCAGTCGAAGCGAATCACTGCGCGCCTCGAAGCCGGACTTTGGCGCGCGGAAGTCACTGATGGCGACGCGCATGGGCGTGCGCTCTTTCGACTCGACGGCGTATGAGAAGTCGCGCTCGAACACGCCCTTCGGCGCGAGCCGCACGCGCACGACTTCGGGCGTGACGAAGGTGACGGCGACGCGCGCCCCGCTCGTCAGCGTCAGCACAACGCCGTCCGCCTGCCGCGCGACCGCTTTGACATCGCCCGCCGCGCGCCACACCGCACGCGCTTCGGCGTGGAAGCTCAGGAGGCAGACGAGTGCGGCGGTCGCAGAGAGAAGCGCGCGGCGAAGTCGGAGAGTTTGAATCATGGCTCGCATGTCGTTCGGATGGATTGATGGAAGAGAAAAGGGGCGGCGCTCCTACTATTGTTTGGACTCACGCTCCCGGCAAAATTGCTGCACCGTTTGAAAAAGCTGCCCGCACTGCTTCTCCGTCGAGAGGCCATACTGCTTGCACTGCTGCATCTGCCACTGCGCGCCTTTGATGAACTCCATTTGTCCCGGCACGTCGTCGCAGAAGCCGGGCGTCGGGCGGCTGGCGTCGAGGCACGCGCGCAGGAACAAGTTGGTCTTGATGAGATCGCCGAACCCCTGCGACTGCCTGTGGCGCGCGACGCCTTCCGTCAGGCAGCTGCGGCCCGTGCTGCCTCCACATGTAGACGCCAAAACTCACCACACCAGCGACGAGCAACACCAGAAGCACGAAGACGATGAGAAGAACTTTAGCCCACGTTGGCACAGTCGTTTCCTTTCTTAAAGCTTACGTCATAACTGTAGGGGCAGGGCTTGTCCCTGCCCGCGTGCATGCTTATCGCAACGCTTACTGCAACCAGTCCAGCCGACCCGTATAAGGCCATTCATCCCAACACTCTACTAGCCCTTTCCGCATAGGATTCAACTTGATGTATTCAACGGTCTCAAAGAAATCTTCCTCATTTCGCACAACATGGTCGAAGAACTGTCGTTGCCACAACTTGCCTTCGTACCATTGCCAGTAGGCGCGCGTCGAGAGACTTTTGAAAGCACCACAAATCGCACTTAATGATTTCCCGGAAACACCAACGCCCAACAGCGCGTGAAAATGGTCGGGCATCAAGCAATATGCATACACGTAAAAATTAAGCTTGCTTCGCAACACCCGCAGGCAATCGAGCGTGGACTGCGCGACGCGCCCGTCGAGAAATATCTTTTGTCTTCCGGCGGCGACAATGGTGACGAAGTAAATGCGGCGTGATGTGTAGTCAAATCCGCGCAGGCGGAGACTGTCGCGGCGCGTGTAAGCTTCATCGTGTGGCTGCGTCATATGAATGGCGGGCAGGGACAAGCCCTGCCCCTACAGTACTAACGGCATTGGCCGATTCACTGTTGTTGCTTGTCCGGGGCGTCGCGTTCGTAGACGACGCGCCCGTCGAAAATAGTCATCGCGGCCTCGGTCTGCAAAATCTCTTTCGGCGCGATGCTCAGGAGGTCGCGGGTGTGGACGCACAGGTCTGCGAGCATCCCCGGCGCGATCTGTCCCTTGTCGCGTTCCTCGAAAGAGGCG
>JAIVJG010000289.1 GCA_020200155.1 Acidobacteriota bacterium
GAAGATGACGCCGCCCGCCTTGTCCGTCAGCGTGAAGCCGTTGCCGGTGACATCTATCAGAATGGGTGAAGCGTCGCAGCAGGAGTTGTTTTCTAATAATGGATTGCCGTAGGTGCAGTCCCAACTGCCAGCGCACGGGTCGCCAGGGGATGGTTCTTCACAAGTATTGCTTGCGAAATTCCAATATAATCCCATCGCTTGACACTCGGATTGCGTCTGCGGTGGGGTAGGCGATGTGGCCGGGGTTGGCGTCGCGGCAATTTGGCAGTAAAAGACTCCGATGGCCTCATTATCACATAACGTAGGGCCTTCAAGATTTCCCAATGTCCAACCACAACCGCCGGGTTCGTTAGGGTCACCTGACGTTGGCCCCATTATGGAGTCGCCCGGAGTAATACAAGCAGGACTACTGTTGGAAGTGCAGTTTTCTAGCCCGTAAGAGTGCCCGATTTCATGGGCGGTCACAGAGGTTATAGCATGCAGGTCAGTCTTACATGATGATAAGCCAAGGACTTGACTCTCAACACGCCCATTTGTACCAACTATGTTCCGCTCGAAGGCCGGGCTACTTGACGGGTAGATGTTAACACTAAATGCTGGTGGTCTCGATGAGCCATCAATGATTCCTTGTGGGACAGCGTTGTTTGTTGCGGGGTTATAGGTAACATGGGAGCAATTTGTAAATCTCGCTTTTTCCCAATTATCGAATGCTTTCTCTATAGCATCTTTTTTGGTATCAGACCAAAAAGAATCGATGTTAACGCTCACATTAGAATCTTGCGGCCAAGTGTCCCGTATCCCGAACGGCGAATTCGGTGGTGTCCTACAGGAGCTCTGAGCATTAGCTACTGATTGTGTTCTATACAGGATTAAGGCGTTCAAACATACAAATACTAAAATGATTAATAGAAATGCGGCACGGTTATTCGGATTCATTCCCATCACCTCACATCTGTAGAATAGGGGCGACTACTGTTTTGATATGGCTTCTCGAACCGATTGAAGGAAAGGAGCCTCATCCGTACCTTCAAAGGCTCTAAACTGGCTAGCACTGTCTAAGGCATAGACGTGCCGCTCACGCAATTCATACCCGGTAACAATTGAAAAACTGTCCTCATCAATCCGTTTAAGGAAAAGCACGTACCTGTGATTAATCAGCGGCATGCCTTGCAAAGCTATGCGGTACCATTCAACTCGTCCCGAGGGATAACGCACACGACCGCCTTGGCGCTCAACCGAAATCACCGCTCCGGGCGAAACTGCACACATATTATTTTTCTTAAGAATCTCCTCGACCCGCAGTGCGAATTCTGAGTAAACACCGTTCTTATCTGCTGAGATATAAGCATTAGCGTCCAAAATCTCACCTGTGACGACAATATCGCTTTGAGCTGCTGGGATCTGCGGTGTGTTTACTTCCCAGTTAGTTCTTAAGACAATCTCATCACCTGAGTTGGGAGACGCATTTAACCCTCCTTTAACCCCTAGCATTGAGTTGTTATGTTGCTCGTTTCGAGCCTTTCTCTTAGCCCTCTTTTCGGGGTCAGCGGGTTCGGGAGCGTTATAGTACACAATGGGAGCCCGGCTTTTTGATTCCCTCACGCGTTCTAACATTTGATCTTTGTTGTTAATTTCACCTTGGGATGGATTCTGGTGCCCTTGACTGTATAAAGTAACGGCAACATTTCCTAGAGTAATTGCGAACATCGCTACTAAAACGACTCTTGCTTTCTTACTAATCTTTCGCATTGCGTATTCCTCCTAAGACAAGGGAGTGCTCAATTCAAGAATAGCGACGCTTGGGAACCATGAAGTGCTCTAGTCGAAAAATAGTTTGAGATTAACGGAATCTGATGAGGATTTCGTTAACAGGTTAGCTGGCGAAGGCAAAGCTTCCGTCAGCCGGATTGCGTCGAGTACCCGCCTGTGTTCGATGAGTAAGCTTATATATGTGCTCTATCCGAATGTCAAAATGTTTTTTGTATTGCAACTCATCTCGACTTTATCCATTTTTAGAGGGCCAAAATGCCGATGCCATAACTCTTTTGTTTTCAACGCCAGACTTTTTTGAATGTCCTCTTTTTGACCGACATGAAAAAAGTCTGGTGGATAGTCGGGACGCTAAGTCTTTTATTTACGTTCCCTGTTTCCAAAATGGATAAAGTCGAGCTCATATGCAGGTAGACAATGCCTGCAAAGAGGTGACAATCAACCCGTCTCGCATTAATCTACTACCCGCTTTCAATTTCAACTGACGGAGCGACGATTGATGATGACGGCGCTGGTCGTCCACGGCCATTTCTACCAACCCCCGCGCGAGAACCCTTGGACGGGCACGGTCGAGCGCGAGCCGAGCGCCGCACCCTTTCACGACTGGAACGAGCGTATCCATGCCGAGTGTTGCCTCCCCAATGCACACGCGCGCATCTACGATTCGAGGGCCTTGGTCGAGCGCATCGTCAACAACTACGCGCAGATCAACTTTAACTTCGGCCCGACACTTCTGGGCTGGCTCGTGAGGCATCACCCGGAGACTTACGCACGTATCATCGAGGCCGACCGCGAGAGCGCGGGGCGGTGGCAAGATGTCTCTCTGGGTGACGGACGACGCACGCCACATCCCTGTCCGCGCGCGCATGTCGAACAGCATGGGCACGCTCGACATCACGCTCAAGAGCATCGGCGCGGCTGAGGTTCGCTAGCTATAAAGTCAAACCGCCCAGGGGTCTGTGCAAGACTTCCGGGCGGTTCTACTTCTTGAATGAGGATGACCGACTACTGGCCGTGCACGAGAAATACGTCCCACGCCCAACGCCCGACCTGTGCGCCGTGAACATCTCTGACCTTCGCGCGATACCGGAACTGATTGCCGTACAAGTCAGTCCGTTTCGACTCTTTGTAATCGAGGTCTAAAGTCGCTATGCCAAGTTCAGGCAGCGTGTGCAACTCTCCCGTTTCTGAGACGCCGTTATGATTCGTG
>JAIVJG010000290.1 GCA_020200155.1 Acidobacteriota bacterium
GTGCTACGCCGTGCCGGAACACAGATCGAAACTTTCGGCAACCTAAAGGCGGTGCAAACCAGCCGCGCCGACCTCGCCGGTTCCGCGAAGTCGGGCTTCGGCAAAGATGTTGACGTGTCCACGACCACCGGCGCTCTCAGCGCGATTCCCGTCGGGATGCTCTACCTTCTGTTCGCGCCGTTCCCATGGCAGGTGACGAACCTGCGCCAGAGCATCACGCTTCCTGAAATGATCGTCTGGTGGGCGTCGTTCCCACTGCTCTGTCTCGGAGCGTGGTTCACGATTAAGTACAGGCTCCGGCAGGCGTTGCCGATTCTTATTTTCACCTCAATGCTGACTCTGGCGTACTCGGTCTTTCAGGGCAACGTCGGGACAGCCTACCGGCAGCGCTCGCAGATTCTGGTCTTCTACTTCATCTTCGTCGGCGTCGGCTTCGTGCTGCTCAGGGAACGGCAGGAAGACCGTCAGTTGCACGCGCAGAAAGCACGGGACGCGAGGCTTCAGACGGTGCACATATACCAGGCGCAGAGGCGCTACGAGCGGTGGAAGCAGGGAAGCGAGAAAGAGTTGGAAGAGATTGCGCGCAGCCTCTCCGAGAGGATAAATTTCTGAATGTGTGGAATTGTCGGAGTAGTTCACCGCGACGAACGCGCGGTTGACGGCGAGTTGCTCGCGCGCATGAACGAGGCGATCCGCCATCGCGGCCCGGACGAGGACGGGTTCTACCTCAAGGGGCGCGTCGGACTCGCCATGCGACGCCTCGCCATCATTGACCTTGCGGGCGGACAGCAGCCCATCCACAACCGAGACCGCACGGCGTGGATCGTCTTCAACGGCGAAATCTACAACTACCGCGAAGTGCGCGAGCATCTCGAAAAACTCGGCCACTCCTTCTACACAGACTGCGACACGGAGATCATCGTCCACCTCTACGACCGCTACGGCGCGGACTGTCCCAAGCACCTGCGCGGCATGTTCGCCTTCGCCATCTGGGACGAGCGAAAAGAGGAACTCTTTCTCGCGCGCGACCGCGTCGGCAAAAAGCCACTGCTCTACGCGCAGGCGGGCAGCAAGTTCATCTTCGGCTCCGAGTTCAACGCGCTCCTTCAGCATCCCGACATCAGCCGCGACGTTGACCGCGAGGCGATACACCACTACCTCTCCTTCATGTGCGTGCCCGCGCCGCTCACGGCCTACCGCTCGATTCGCAAGCTTGAGCCGGGACATTCCTTGCGCCTGACGCGCGACGGCGAAGTGAAGATTGAGCGTTACTGGCAGCCGGACTTCTCGAAGAAACTCAAAATCAGCGAGGAGGAGGCGGGCGAGCGCGCCGTCGAGATTTTGCGCGAGGCCGTGCGCGTGCGACTGATGTCGGAAGTGCCGCTCGGCGCGTTCCTCTCCGGCGGCATTGACTCGTCAACGGTCGTCGCGCTGATGAGCGAGGAAAGTTCCGAGCCGGTCAAGACTTTTTCCATCGGCTTCGAGGAACAGGACTTCAGCGAACTTCATCACGCGCGCCGCATCGCCGAGCACGTCAGCGCAGACCACCACGAGTTCATCGTCCGCCCGGACGCGATGGAAGTTTTGCCGACGCTCGTCGAGCACTACGGCGAGCCTTACGCCGACTCGTCCGCGATTCCCACTTACTACGTCTCGCGCGAGACGCGGCGGCACGTGACGGTCGCTTTGAACGGCGACGGCGGCGACGAATGCTTCGCCGGCTACGAACGTTACGCGGCGATGCGCCTGTCTGAAACGTACCGGCGACTTCCCGGCCTGCTGCGCGAGAATGTGATCCGGCAGGTGGCCGAGATGTTGCCTTCGTCGGAGTTGCGGCGCGGTCGCGTGCGAAGCCTTCAGCGTTTCCTGCGCGCCGCCTCTCTGCCTCCCGTTGATCGCTACCTGCGCTGGGTCAGCGTGTTCGACCCGCAGGCGAAGGCCGCGCTCTACAGCGACGACTTCCTGCGAGAGACGGCGGGGCACGACGTGCGCCAGTGGCTCGCGCCGTGGTTCGCGCGTGCCAACGGCGCGGGCGTCGTGGATGCGTCGCTTTTGACCGACACGATGACCTACCTTCCAAACGACCTGCTCGTCAAAGTTGACATCGCGAGCATGGCGGTCTCTCTGGAGGCGCGTTCTCCGTTTTTAGACCACCATGTGATAGAGTTTGCCGCCCGGTTGCCGGAAAATTTGAAGCTGCGGGGCCTGACGACCAAGTACCTTTTGAAGCGCGCCCTCAAGAAACTTCTGCCGACGGAAAACCTCACGCGCAGCAAAATGGGTTTCGGCGTGCCAATCGGCCACTGGTTTCGCGGCCAGATGCAAGGTTTCCTGCGCGAGACGCTGCTCTCCGAGCGCAGCCTCAAGCGCGGCTTCTTCAGGCCGGAAGCGGTCGCGCGCCTCGTCGAAGAGCACACCGCCGGGCAAAAGGATTACGCGCACCAACTGTGGACGCTGCTGATGCTCGAACTGTGGTTCCAGCGCTTCATTGATTAGACGTGCGCGGTACGTGCCGGAGATTTGATTAACAGCCACGTGGAAAAAGATTGCGGGAGGACATTTCAGTGAAAGGTATTGTGTTAGCCGGCGGTCTCGGTTCGCGGCTCAGGCCGCTGACGGCGGTGACGAATAAACACCTGCTGCCCGTCTACGACAAGCCGATGATTTACTACCCGATCCAGACGCTCGTCAACGCCGGCATCAACGACATTATGATCGTCACGGGCGGGAACTCTGCGGGCGACTTTCTCAAGCTCCTGAAGAACGGCAAGGACTTCGGCCTCAAGCATCTCAACTACACCTATCAGGAGGGCGAGGGCGGCATCGCCGACGCGCTCTCCCTCGCCGAACACTTCGCGGCTGGCGAACCCGTCTGCGTCGTCCTCGGCGACAACATCATCGAGAACAACATCTGCAAAGCCGTGCGCGCCTACCGGCATCAGGGCGGCGGCGCGAAAATTCTCATGACGTGGGACGAACTCGACGGCTGGTGGACGGACGCCGGAACCTTCGAGAGTCTCCTGCACGCCTCGACCCTCGTCGCTGAAACAGGCGCGAACAAGATGGACAGCACCCCTGCGAACGTCGCCTCGACAGCGGATAGCAAGGACGCGGCGCAGGCCGGAGCCGTCGTCTGAAGAACACGAAAGAGTGGGCAGTTAGACCGTTGGGCGGCATCCGGCATGAAGACAAATGCTTTTCTACCGTCTATCATCTACCGTCTACTGTCTAGTGCTCTATGAAAGTTGTTCGTATCATCGCGCGGCTGAACGTCGGGGGGCCTGCGCGGCACGTAGCATGGCTCAGTTCGGGCTTGCGCGGCGCGGGCGTCGAGACGGTGTTGGTGGCGGGCGTCGTCCCTGCGGGCGAGGACGACATGACTTACTTCGCCTTGGCGCAGGGCGTCGTGCCCGTCCGTCTCGCGGAGATGAGCCGCGAGATATCTTTGAAGGACGCGGCCACGGTCTGGAAGCTTTACCGGCTGCTCAGGCGCGAGCGCCCCGACGTGGTGCACACGCACACGGCGAAGGCGGGCACGGTCGGGCGCGTCGCCGGCTTGCTCTATCGCTGGCTGACGCCCTCTGCGTTGTGGGGGAGGCCGCGCGCGTGCCGCTTCGTGCACACGTACCACGGCCACATCTTTCACAGCTACTACGGGCCGCTTAAAACGCGCATCTTTCTGTTGATTGAAAAACTCCTCGCGCGCCTCATTACCGACCGGCTCGTCGTCATCAGCCCGCAGCAGTATCGCGAGATACACGAGGAGTTCGGCGTCGGGCGCAAGGGTCAGTTCGCCGTCATCCCGCTCGGCCTCGACACGAAGGTCTTTGACCACCGGGCGCAACGGCGCGAGACGGCGCGGCGTGATCTCGGCGCGGGCGAGCATGACGTGCTGGTCGGCATCGTCGGGCGGCTGACGGAGATTAAGAACCACCACCTCTTTCTTGAAGCCGCCGCGCATTACAAAGCGACGCACGCGG
>JAIVJG010000051.1 GCA_020200155.1 Acidobacteriota bacterium
GCCTAGCCCTATGATTTTCAGGATCGTTGGCGTTGTGATTATAGCTTTATGCATGTTCCTCATCTATGCGCTGATGGCTAAATGAGCCGGACCCATAGGTTTTTCGCTCACCTTTGACGCCGAGAATAGGCTGACGGGCTTTAACAGCGTCCTCACAGCGGGCTATCGAGGTGACGGGCTACGCGCATGGAAGCAGACATCCGCCGGGCGCACGTACTTCATCTACGACGGCAGCGTGCCCGTCATGGAACTCAACGCGAGCGGGACAATCTCTGCCACGAACACGTTTGGCGCGCACGGCCTCATCTCGCGGCGCGCAGGCACGCAGAGCACCTTCTACACCTTCGACCATCAGGGCAGCGTCGTGCAGCGTCTTGATGCGAGCGGCGGCGTCTTATCGAATCATCTCTTTGACGCGCACGGCGCGGAGTTGAGCGTGCCGGTCATGTCAGACCCGTTCGGGTATGGGGCGCAGTTCGGGTATTACACGGACAGGGAGAGTGGGCTGCAACTCTTAACGCATCGCTACTATGACCCGCAGAGTGGAAGATTCCTGACACGCGACCCGATTGGCTATCGCGGTGGAGTTAATCTTTATGCTTATGTGCAGAATAATCCAAGTAACTTTTCTGATCCGTCGGGCACACAAATAAGGGAAGACCGTAACTTCTGGCCTGATGACATAAATTCCCGCACAGGAAAGCGATGCCGAGACGAGCAGTCCTGTGGTTGCGGTCCTGACATACCACGGTTCCCTGATTTCTTGCAGCTTGAATTGGATATTCCGACTAAACCTCTAATAGGAGGTGGGGCAGCCTTTCAGTTTACATATGATAGGCATGGAAACTTTTATTTTTCCGAAGGCATCTATGCAGGTCTTCCGGGCGGCAATGTTTCTGCTGCTTGGTTGCCCGACATGAAAACGCCCAAGGAGAATGAAACACGAGATTTCATAACTCGCGAAGGCATGGGCGGAATGATTATTTCGGAATATTGTGTCGGGGGAGGAGGAACTTGGTCTTCTGGTCAGTTCGCTCCCCAGCTAGCTTTGGGGAGTCCCGGTCTTTCGAGCAGTTCAACTTACGGACATCATATCCGCAAGTTTCCGTTCTCTTGGTAAATTTCGAGACCACTATGGAAACAATAGCGATTCTATGCGGCGCAGGCTGGCTTTTTGTCGTAGGCATAATTTGCTTGCTTTGGCCTACCAGAGCTAGGAACTATTATCTAAGCCATTTCAACATTGAATCGCCTGTGAAATGGTCGGACTCTTCGACTTGGATGAAATATAAGCCTAGCCCTATGATTTTCAGGATCGTTGGCGTTGTGATTATAGCTTTATGCATGTTCCTCATCTATGCGCTGATGGCTAAATGAGCCGGACTCATAGGTTTTTCGCTCACCTTTGACGCCGAGAATAGGCTGACGAACTTCAACAACGTGATGACGGCGGGCTATCGCGGCGACGGACTGCGTGCATGGAAGCAGCCGGGCGCGACCGGGCGGCGCTACTTTCTCTACGACGGGAGTTTGCCCATCGTCGAGTTGAACAAGGACGGCGACGTGATGGCCGTCAACACGTTCGGCGACAACGGATTAGTCACGTGATGGCCGTCAACACGTTCGGCGACAACGGATTAGTCTCGCGCACGGAGTATCTGACGAGCACCTTCTACACGTATGACTTGCAGGGTAGTGTGGCGCAACGGTTGGAGGCCTGGGGCAACGTGTTGTCGAGTCATCTGTTCACGGCACACGGCGTGGAAGTGACGACACCTGCTGCCGACCCGTTCGGCTATGGGGCGCAGTTCGGGTATTACACGGACAGGGAGAGTGGGCTGCAACTCTTAACACATCGCTACTATGATCCGCAGGCGGGCAGGTTCTTGACTCGTGACCCGATTGGCTATCGCGGTGGAGTTAATCTTTATGCTTATGTGCAGAATAATCCGGCCAACCTCACTGATCCGTCAGGCACACAGATAAGGGAAGACCGTAACTTCTGGCCTGATGACATAAACTCCCGCACAGGAAAGCGATTCCGAGACGAGCAGTCCTGTGGTTGCGGTCCTGACTTACCACGGTTCCCTGATTTCGCACAACTGGAAATTGACTACAAAGTTGATCCATTTCTTACGGGCACAGGCCCCGCCTCTCAATTTACCTATGATAGGCATGGGAATTTCTACGTTTCTGGTGGAGTTTATGCTGGCTTACCAGGTATCAACCTGTCCATTGGTTGGCTACCTCAAATACATACACCAAACGATAAAGATTTGAAAGATTTTATTACTCAAGAAGGTACGGGTGGTATGTTCGTGACACCTGACTTTTGGGGTGGTGGTGGTACTTGGTCTTCTGGGCAATTAGCCCCTCAAATCTGTGTTGGATCACCTGGTCTTTCATTAAGTACAACTTATGGCAAACGTGTAACTCAATTCTCAATCCCAACTTGGTAGGGTATGTGAAATGGTAACAGTAATCGTTCTTTTGAGCGTAGCTTCGCTGTTAGTAGCAGGTGTTGCTTGTCTGTTCTGGCCTGCGAGTGCGCGTGATTATTTCTTAAGTTCTTATGATCTCGATTCGCCGGTAAAATGGCATGATCATAGGACATGGCTAAAACACAAACCGAACCACCTCTTTTTTAGGATAATTGGTATTGCCTTTGTAATCTTGAGTGTATTTTTAATATATGCTTGGCTTGGGAGACTAAATAATTAGAATCAGCGAACGATCTCTACAACGTACCGCTGGAATATTGGCATAAATTTGTGCATGACACGAACGGCAACTCAACTACTCAAAATGGAAGACCTTTCACCTTCAACCCAGAGAACAGGCTGACCTCTTACAACTCACAGATGAGTGCGGGCTATCGAGGTGACGGGCTGCGGGCGTGGAAACAAGCCGCTCTAGCTCGCACCTACTTCATCTACGACGGCACGCTGCCCGTCTTGGAACTTAGCACGAGCGGGACAATCCCTGCCACGAACACGTTTGGCGCGCACGGCCTCATCTCGCGGCGCGCAGGCACGCAGAGCACTTTCTACGCCTTCGACCATCAGGGCAGCGTCGTGCAGCGCCTTGATGCGAGCGGCGGCGTCTTACCGAATCATCTCTTTGACGCGCACGGCGCGGAGTTGAGCGTGCCGGTGATGTCAGACCCGTTCGGGTATGGGGCGCAGTGGGGTTATTACACGGACAGGGAGAGTGGGCTGCAACTCTTAACGCATCGCTACTATGATCCGCAGAGTGGAAGATTCTTGACTCGTGACCCGATTGGCTATCGCGGTGGGATTAACTTGTATGCTTACGTCAACAATAGTCCAGTAAATTTCGCCGACCCGTCGGGATTGTACCCAACGATAGATGATGGAATCATTGGGGCACCGCCCCCTCCGTCGCCCTCATTTAATCCTGTATCCAACGGCGCATCTATATTCGTATGTAGTAGGCTAACCGAACCCCCAGAAAGATGGTTAGACGCTAATCATGCTTACCTCTACGACAATAGAGACGAGCGGACTTGTGGGTTATCGGGTCCGAGATTCGCTTGGCCGCCTTTCTTCGGCAGTACGGCCCCTGAGAAGGGGCCGCAAGGCGGTGATCCTTGTAGGCCCGTGTTAGGAAGTGATGACCCGATGCGGGCGAATATCATTATGGATACCTGTCGGGATTACGGCGCTCCAACATACATCCCTTGGTACGATGATTGTCACAACATGGTGGACTCCTCAATTAAGAACGCAGGATTAAAGAATCCAGGCGCGCCTGGGGCCAGATTCGGGGATAGATGTGTAGTGTGCCCTGTTCCTCAATTAACGCCTCCAGAATATCCTTGTTGGGGGCATAGTGCGCGTGGCTGTTAGGGGAGAATTAACTTTGAAAGTTTACACTGTGGCAGTTTTCTGCTAGCCAGCCTTATTACTAGGGTTGTGCTTATAGCTCTTAACTCCTAGTTTTTTCGAGATCGGCATCGCTATGTCATTCGCTTCTACACACCTTTCCAAAGGACTAATCAAACCAGGAATTGTAAGCGGTGCTGCTTGCGGAGGGCTGGTAGGTATCGGGATGGGTCTTACCCTAGTGGCAGCTACCGGAATGTTTAGCCCTCTAATCTTAATCCCGTTAGATTTTACTATCGGATTACTCTTGGGGGCCGTTGCTGAACTCTTAATGAAGCTACTTAGCACACGAGTCAATCGAAAGTTGCGTAGATTTCTGACATGTGCGTTTTACGGATTTATCATCGGTGCTGTCACTTTAATGCCCTTCTCGGAAGGCATATTTATGGCTATTTACATTGCGGTAGAAGGAAGTCTAATAGGAGGGGTGGTCGGAGCAATCGTAGGACTGTTTGCAGCGTTCTTGATCCGCGAAGATTATAAATAAGCCGATGAGCTTTCGTGGCGAGGCGAAGATGTACAACGCGAACAACCAGCCGACCGACGCAGGGTTCACTCATGACTCAAACGGTAACCCGACGACGTACAACTCGCAAACGCTCACCTTCGACGCCGAGAACAGGCTGACGGGCTTTAACCGATTTGCCGCCCGCCCATGTATTTTTCCTTATCTCCCGCGCACTGTCCCTGTGAGCAAGCGTTTTAGGGACGCATTTTGGGAGCCGAAACGATGACTATTAATCCCCGACACATTCCATTCGCGCGGCTGGCCGACATGATCGAAGGCCGCCTGCCTGCCCCGGAGCAGGCAGAGACGCGTGCACACCTCGAAGCGTGCGAACGCTGTACGGGACAGGCGGCGAAGCTTCAGCGCATCACGCAACTGATGCGCGCCGACGACTCGCAGGACGCTCCACGCGACGTGCTTTTCAACACCATCTCGATGTTCCGCTCGCGCCATGCGACGGAGAAAGCTCCCGGCATCCTGCGCCGCGTCCTCGCCGCGCTTAACTTCGACAGCGGCTCGCAGCCGCTCGCCTTCGGCGTCCGCTCCGGCCAGGCCGCGACCGCGCGTCAACTCCTGTTCAAAGCTGGCGACGTGAGCGTTGATTTGCGTCTCGCGCAGGGTGGCGAGGGCTGGACGGTTTCGGGGCAGGTCTTAGGGCCGTGCGGCGGCGGGCAGGTCGAGATGGTACGCGACGGCGAGACCGAACCGGCTGTGCGCGCCGGGTTGAACAACCTTTGCGAGTTCGTCATGCTGCCGCCCGTGGCGGCGGGCATTTATACTCTGCGGCTGCGCCTTGATGACGTTGAAGTTGAGATTCCCGAACTGGATTTAAGAGCATAAAAAATGGATCGGGCGGAACTAGCCGCGCGACTGGTCTCGACCACGAGAGAGTCGGAGCGCCTTGCACTCTTGCAGGAGCGCCCCGACCTCGCCGACGTGTCTCTCGCCTACGCCCTCAAAGACATCTGCTACGAAGCCTGGAGCACCGAGCCACACCGCGCCACGGAAGCCGCCGCCGCACTCAAACTACTTTCCGAAATCTCGGATCAACCGGAAATCGCCGCGCTCGCCGCGTGGGTCGCCGGCATCGCCGCGCTGACCGGAGGGCAGATGGAGCGCGCCATCGAGCATCTGGACGACGCGGAGGCGCGTTTCCTCGCGCTCGGCAAATCGCACACGGCGGCTTCAACTCAGGTCAGCAAAATTTACGCGCTGGCGATGCTCGGTCGTTACGACGAGGCGATTAGCACGGCCCTGCGTGCGCGCGAAGTCTTCCTCGCACACGACGACACGCTGGCCGCCGGTCGCATCGAGCACAACGTTGGCAACATTTGCTGCCGGCGCGACCTCTACAAAGAGGCCGAGCATTATCTCAAACTCGCGCGCGAGCGTTTCCTGCCGACGGACGATTACAAGCAGCTCGCGATGATCGAAAATTCCCTCGCCTCCAATTACACGCTCCTGCACGATTTTCGCTCCGCCGAAGAACTCTACAAGCAGGCGTTCGAGCGCGCAGAGCTGGCGGGCCTCGTCGTCACGCAGGCAGAGATCGAGGCGAGCCGGGGCAATCTCGCGCTCTTTCAGGGGCGCTACGACCGCGCGCTCGATCTGTTCGAGCGCTCGCGCCGCCGCTACAGTGCGCTCGGCATGCAGCATCAATCCGCCATCGCCGAAGTTGAACTCGCGGACGCTTATCTCGAATTGAATCTGGCGACCGAGGCGGCGCACGTCTATGCACGCGTAATCCCGACCTTCGCCGAACTGGGGATGCGCGCAGAGCAGGCACGCGCGCTGGCGCAGGGCGGGCGGGCCGCGCTGCTGCTGGGACGAATGGACGAGGCGCACGGGATGCTCGCAGAGGCGCGCACGCTCTACGCGGCGGAAGGCAACGACGTGGGCGAGGCGTTCGTCACGCTCACCGAAGCGCAACTCCACCATGCAGAGGGCGACGACGAGGCGACGGGCGTGTTAGCCGCGCAGGCCGAGGCTCCGCTGGCACGCGCGGGAAACTTGCGTCGCATGCTGCTCGCGCGCTGGCTGCGCGGCGAGGCCGCACGCGCGCAGGGGCAGGAACGGCTCGCGCAAATTCTGCTCGACAACACGCTGCGCGACGCGGAGGCGCAGGCGCTCCCGCAGATCGCCGAGTACTGCCACACGTCGCTCGGACTGCTCGCCGCCTCGCGCGGCGACACGGCGCTTGCGGAAGAGAGCTTCAAACGCGCCGTCTCTCTCATCGAGACGCTGCGCGCGCCTCTGCCTGCGGAAGAGTTCCGCACGGCCTTCCTCGCGGACAAGCTCACGCCCTACGACGAACTCGTCCGGCTCTGCCTCGCCGACGATGAGCGTGCGCGCGTCACCGAAGCGTTCAGCTACGTCGAGCGCGCACGCTCGCGCGCACTCGTCGAGATGATGAGCGGCACGCTCGACGCGCGCCCGCAGCCGCGCGATCCGTTCGAGGCGCGGCTGGCGGAGCAACTCGTCCAACTGCGCGAGGAGTTGAGCTGGTTCTACAGCCAGATCAATCGCCCGTCGGCGCAGGACGCATCACGCACCGCCGCCGCCATGCAGGCGCTCCACGATGCCGTGCGCGAGCGCGAGACGAAGACGCTCGAACTCATGCGCCAACTTCAACAGCGCGGCGGCGACACTGCGACGCTGCAACGGGTCGAGCCGCTCGACGTGCCTGCACTGCAACGTGAACTCGGCGCGGACACCGCGCTTGTCGAGTACACGAGCCTCGACGGCAGGCTGCTGGCTTTCGTCATGACGGCGGACGGCGTCGAGGTCGTCAGGGATTTGGCGAGTGAAGAGGAGGTCAACCACGCGCTCGGCCAGTTTCGTTTTCAGATCGGAAGCCTGCGCTACGGCGCGGCCCGCATGCGCCCGCACCTCGAAGACCTCGCGACGCGCGCACGCCACTACCTCGGCGTGCTCTACGAATTGCTGCTGCGCCCGGTCGAGACGCGAATCGGAGAGAAGCGTCTGGTCGTAGTCCCGCACCGCGCGCTGCACTACGTCCCCTTCCACGCGCTGCACGATGGAGAGGCTTACGTCATCGAGCGGCGCGAGGTGACTTACGCGCCGAGCGCGGGCGTGCTTCGTTTCTGCCTGAAAGGGCCGCAGCGCGCTTTCGACCGCGCGCTGCTGTTGGGCGTCGCAGACGAGCAGACGCCGCACGTGCGCGACGAAATCAACGCGCTTGCGCCGCTCTTCAAGGAAGCGACGGCGCTGCTCGACGAACACGCCACGCTCGCCGCACTGCGCGAACACGCACCGCTCGCCGACGTGCTCCACCTCGCCTGTCACGGGCAGTTTCGCCCGGACAATCCTCTCTTCTCTTCACTCCGTCTGGGCGACGGCTGGCTGACGGTGCGCGATGCCTACGCGCTCGAATTTCACGGCGGGCTGGTCGCGCTCTCGGCCTGCGAGACGGGCGTCAGCGCCGTCGCGCCCGGCGACGAAGTGATCGGGCTGGCGCGCGGATTCTTCTCGACGGGCGCGCAAAGTTTATTGCTCAGCCTGTGGACGGTGGACGACGAGGCGACGGCGCGCCTGATGACGGGCTTCTACACGCGGCTTCGCGCGGGCGAGCGCCTCGCCGCCGCGCTCCGCTCCGCCCAACTCGAATTGATGAAAGTACAGCCGCACCCCTTCTTCTGGTCGCCCTTCGTCCTCGTCGGACGCTGGTGAGGAGAAGGCAAGGGTTAAAAAGGCAAAAGTAAAAAGGCAAAAGTGAAGACAGAGCCGTCGCTCCTATTCTTCACTTTTGCCTTTTGCCTTTTTACTTTTTACTTACCTTCTCACAGCCCGAAGCGTCCCTGGTATTCGCCGGAGGTGATGAAGGCTTTGACCATCTCGGCGTTGATGAAGTTGCCGTTGAACTGGTTGAGCTTGCCCAGCCAGAAGTTGTAACCGGCGAAGTCGAGCGTCGGCTCCGGCGCGTCGTTCGGGTTGCGGCGCATGTAGCCGAAGTACTGCATCAGCACGAACGCCTTGTTGGACTGCCTCTGACGAAACACTCCGTTCTCCGCTATCGTCCGCAATATTTGTGCGCGCGTTTGCCCGCTCGCCACCAACGAGTCGCGCTCGGCGGGCGAGAGCGAGCCGCCGGTGTTGGCGTTCAGGGCGTCAACGAACTGCGCCGCCGTCATCGTAAGCGGGTACAGGGCGGTAAACTGCGGGCGCGTGACGAAGCCGTTGATGAACGCCACCTTGTTCGCCTCAAGGAGCGCGTCGGCACCGGGCGCGCCGATGACCACGCCGCGCCCGATCTCCTGCGTGTCGGCGAGGAAGGTACGCAGCGCCAGGCGCTCCTGTGTGTTGAAGGCTGCCTGGTGCAGTTGATAGACGAGGAAGCCTGTCTGCTGGAATTCGGTTGACAGGAAGAAGGCCGCCGAGACGTTGATCTTCCGCGTTTCGAGACACGCCTGATCGCTGCCGCAAGAGGTGATCTGGTTCGTCCAGAAAGACAGGCCGGGCGCGTCGGCTTCGCGATTGAGGAAGTCTATGTAGTGCTGGCGCACGAAGAAGTTGGCGTCGAAGCTGCCGTCCTTGACCGGGTTCGGCCCCGTGGCCGTGTCGTTGCTGTTGATGGTCACGGTTTCCGTGGCCGGCGCGCCGAGCGTGCAGTCAACGGGATTGCTCAGCGTGACACTGAAGGTCTCAGGATTCTCAAGGAACGCATCGTCAACGACGAAGACGTTGAACGTCTTGCTCGTCTCGTTCGCGGCGAAGCGGAGCGTGCCGACTGCGGCCAGATAATCAGACCTGTCGGACGCCGTGCCGTTGCCGGTGGCATAGTTGACTGTGGCCGCGCTCGTCGTCGTGCCGGTGCGCGTGACGTTGATCGCAACGCTCACGCCGTTTTCGTTGACGGTCGTGGAAGCGGCGCTAAACTGCACCGTGTTCGGCGGGGCTGGCCCGGTGGCCGAATTCCAGTTGAGGATGATGCTCCCGGAATCGGCATCGAACCCGTCAACGGCGATCTGGTAGGTCGTCCCGGCGATGGCGTTGAACGTGACGGTGCTGACGATGTCCGTGCCGGACACGATGTCGTCGTTCTCAACTATGAGCGCCAACGCGCCGACACTCCCGCCGGTGTAGACGGCGAGCGTCGTGTCGTAGTTGCTGCCTTTGGTGTCGAAGGTGGCGGTGCCGCTGGCGGGCGCAGTCCAGCGATACCAGACGGAACGCCCGCCCGGATTGGCCGCGTGGTTGGGTTCGCCCACCTCCTTCGTCGCCCCGATGTTTGTGCCGCTGGTCGTGCCCGAAGAGCCGGCGATGGCCTGCGCGCTCGCGAAGTTGTCGTTGGCGGGCGCGGCTGGCGGCGGGGCCGAACTGAAGCCCATGAAATCAATGGCGCGCCTGTCGTTGGCGGTGATGGTGAACCGACGCCCGCGCGGAATGGACGGGTCCATAATCCCGATGAAGACGAAGCCGTTGAGCCTGTCGTCCTTCCAGTGGCTGGCCTGTTCCAAGTCGCCGCCCGTCCCATCCGGCTTGCCGGTCGAGAGCCTCTGCTCGGTGCCGCCGTCAAAGTAATTCTGTTCGCCGCCCGAAGAGAGGATGCGCTGCGCGGTGGCGAACGTGCCGACCGTGGCGGTGCTCGGACGGAAGCGGAACAAGTCCCACATGCCGGCGTGAATCGCGCCGCTCGGATTCAACTCGTGCACGCCGACCTCGGAATCGAAGCCGAGCGCGTGGCCGATCTCGTGCACCGCCACGGCGTCGAAGTCCGTCTGGGTGGACGTGATGCCGTTGCTCGGATCGAAGTCGAAGCCGAAGGCGGAGTTGAAGCCGATTTGCGGCACTGGCCCGAAGTTCGTCTCCGTGTCAGGGTTGGCGACGGGAGCGATGGAGCCGAGTGCACGCAGAATCGGACTCGGTACGACCACAGTCGGAACGTCGCCCAGATCGGTGGGGATGGTGGTCGCCGGCAGGTTGTTGTAGAGCGCCGTCTCCTCGGCGTTGGAGGCGCGCCCGATCAGCCTGCTGCGAATGGACGGGTAGTTATTTGCGAAGAACAGGAGTTGCGTGTTGGTAGCGCCCAGGACGTTTGAAGAAGAGAAGGGCGTGCCGAAGTGGGTCGTGCCGAAATCCACGTCAATGATGATGGTGATGGGGCTTGTGATGATTGATTCCCACGTCGCCGCCGCGCGGATGAACGCGGCCTTGGCCTCGGCGTTCTGCTCAAGTTGCGTCGTGGCGCGCAGAACAATTGTCAGCCCCGTGCTCGAATTGAGCGCGTTGCTCCCGGACGCCTCAGGAGCCAGCGCGGAGTTCGACTCCTGTTCGAGGTGATTGATCCGGTGCAGCCCGACGCCCGACTCGTGGTTATAAATGCGAGCTTCTTCCGGCGTCGCTTCATGGCAGGCGGTCTCCCCGTCTTCCGCCTGGGAAATAACGAAAGTCGTCCTGTTAGCCGCGACGTACGCGTTGCCCTTTGCCGGGGCGTCCGCGCCGTCCGCCTGTGCGAAAACGCCTGTCGAGAGGGGCGAGAACAAACCGAGCATCAACGCCAGCAGCAGCGCCAGCGAGGAGCCGAGGCGAGTCGAAAATCTCGAATGACGTTTCCCGGCGCGGGAAGAACGCACGGCACGCAGAGGGGAACGAAACATTAGGGTGCTCTCCTGTGTTAGTTAATTATGCCTGATAAAACCGGCGCGACCGAAACCCCGGACGGGCTGATTTTCTCCCGGCCTTTGAACTTCTCTCGAAGAGATTGCTTCAGACGCAAGACTCTCCGAAGGCCGGTCGCTGAAAAAGAACGTGAGTTGTGGGGGATTAAGCTGCTTGAAAATAAGGTTCCTCGATAGGAACCAACATCAGATGCGCCGGAGCGTGCAAAAGATGCATTCGGGAGGCACTTTTCCCCGGCGTTCCCGCGCCAAAATGCGTGGGCGCGGCGGCTTAAAATCTCTGCCCGTACTTCTCCGTGCCGAACGTGCCGATGCCGTTCAGGCGAAAGCTGAAGATGGTCTGTTTCTCCTGCCGGAGACCGACGTTAAAGGTCGTGTGCTGGGCCGTCACGGCGCAGCAGTCCCATGCATAGCCGATGGTGTTGGTGGAACTGACGAGCGAACTGCTGCCCTTGCCCGGTCGGTTCTGGAAATCGAAGAAGAAGGACGCGCCGCCGAACAGTCCACGGTCGCGGTTGCCGAGGAAGAAGGACGGACTCCACTGCGAGCCTTGCAGCGTGCCCGGCTCATTGCCGCGCCGGTCGCTGAACTGCCGCAAGGAAGGCGCGAGCGTGACGGCGCGCGTGTAATAAAAAGTCTGGAAGACTTCGAGCAGGCGCACGCGCGGAACCTTGCGCTTGAGGCCGAACGAGACGACCAGATCGCGCAGGCCGCCGCCGTTGCCGAGCGCGTCCAAATCCATCCGCACCTCTGCGAACAATTCCCGGTTGGACTTTTGAATCTGTCTGAGCCGCGCCTCGACGTTGAGCGGCGAGAAACGACGCGGGACGCCGCCGTATGTGAAGCCGGAGAAAGTGTTGAGCGGGTAAAACTGGTTGCGGCGGCCCGGAATGAGCGCACCTCCGAAGCGCGGGTCGAAGAAATACTTCTGCCTGATCGTGATGGACAAAAATTCGTAGGGTTGTCGCGTCAGCGGCGGCATGTCTGCACTCTTTTTCGCGGATGCTTTGCCGGTCACGCTTTCGGTCGAGCGACGCGTGAAGAAGCGGTTGGCAACGCCGTACTCGATCTCGTTCGTATCTGCGACGGTGTCCGCCGTGTCGAAGCGGATGATGCGCTCGAAGTTCGAGATGCCGGAAATTTTGCGGTAGGTGAAGTACGGTTCGATGACGTGCCGGAACCAAAACGCGCCGTTGCGGCGGAAATTGCGTGCGAGCGCGGGGGGCCGCAAGTCGAGGCTCAACTCGCCGTAGCCGCGCACGACGTTGCGCGGGAGCACGAAACGCGTCGCGGGGTCGAGCGAGTTCGAGTAAAACGTCCCGCGCACGCCAGCCGAAGCCGTCACGCCCCAGCCGCCGACGCTGAACGGCAGTGTGAAGGTCGGGTGAAAGTCGAGCCGCTGGACGATGGACGGCGTCAGAACAGGATTGGCGTTGCCGTCGGCATGAAACGACGAGAAGTCTTCGACCGTCTCCTTGCGGCTGACGCCGTCGAGGCTGCCCTCGAAAGAGAAGTAGAGCGGGAGTTTCTCGAAGAACGAAAGTTGTGAGGGACGCTTGTCGAGCGAGATTGAGGGAAGCTGGCGCATGCGTATGCGGACGTTCGGAATCGAAGTGACCTGCGTGCGCGCCAGAAAGTTGAAGCTGTAGTCGCCGAAGTTTTTGTTGACGAAAACCTGCGAGCGTTCTTCCGGCGAGATGGCCTGCTGAATCGAGTCGGAGAAGACCTGCCGGAACGCGAGGTTCGACGTGATGTTGATGTCGGCGGCGGCCAGAAAGCCGTTCGGGAAGTAGTGCACGCCGTCAACGTAAAAGCTCGACCCGCCCTGATCCGGGTTCTTGTCGCTCTTCTTCGCGCCGAAGATGCGATCCTTGACGGTGTAGAAGCCCATGTTGAAATAGGAGCGCGAGTTGGCGCGCGTCCGCAAATCCGCGCCGAGGCCGACGCCGCGCGATGTGAAGATGTCGTTACGCACGGTCAGGTCGGCAGAGCGTCCGAGCGTCAGGTAGTAGGCGTTCGAGAGACGGAGACCTTTCCTGCCGGAGCCGCCAAAGGTCGGTGTCAGGAAACCGGAAGCGCGGTCGCGCGGCTTGATCGAGATGGAGGCGTAGGGGAGATAGGCGACGGGGACGCCCTTGACGCGGAAGGTCGGCGACTTGATACGCACGCGGTCGTTCATGGTGATCGTCGCGCGCTTCGCCTTGAAGCTCCACTTCGGCTTCTCCTCGTCGCAGGCGGTAATCACGCCGTTGATGATGACGATGCGGTTGCCGCTCACCTTCTCGACGTGGTCGGCGGTGAAATAGAGGATGGTGCCGTCCTGCGTCTGGTTGGTGAAGCCGGTCGTGTTCTCGAAGAAGCCGAGCTTCGTCCCGTAATTCCATTCGGCGCGCGTGCCCGTGATGCGCTGGAACTCGCCCTGATCGAAGACGACATTGCCTTCGGCCAAGACCTTGTTCGTCGCCTCGTAGACCGTCACCTTGTCGGCCTGCAAACGATAGATACCGACGCGCGCGTCCACGTTTCCTTCGTACAAAAAGACGTGCGCCTTTTCCGTGCCGGTGACGGTATTCTTGTCGGCGCGCACGTCCAGCACGTCCGTTGCTTGCAGCGCAGCCCCGGCCTTCTTGTCGCCCGTCTTGTTCGTGCGTCGCGGAAGTATCGGCGGCTGTTCGCGTGAGAGTGGGTTGACGTTCGGCGTGTCGGTGATCGGGTTCTCGACCTTGCGCTCGACCGGATTCGTCTGCTGCGCCGCGACGCGCGACGGAGCGGCGGCGAGCAGGCACAGGCCTCCGGCACACACCGTCAGAAGCCGCCCGCGACGTGCGACAAGGAGGTAGGCAGCGAGAATAACTGTGAAGGTCTCTCCAGCGATTTGGGTGGCGCACCTTAAGGGTATAAGAACGGGACATCTGAGTATTCCTGTCCCGCTCACTCAAACAAGGCTGTGACTGCGATCAAAATGCTTTACTGCATAAGCATTCGGGGTAAGGCCGTGTGTAACTACTGATCGGAATCCGCTTGCGGAACATCAGCCCAGAAGACCCATTTCACACCATTGCCGTGCTGCTCCGGTAGCTGTAACACACTGCGCTCCTCCAGCATTTGGCGCGCACGGCGTTGCACGTTGGCATATAAATATTGCGTTAGGTCTGAGAATTCCCAGCCTTGCTCCCGGAGAGTCGTTTTGTTGAAAGCCCGTTTCAGATGTATTTGCTTCTTCTCAAAAATCGCCGCCACGCGCTCTGCCAACTCCTCGCAGAGTGCATCAAGCGCCGCGCGTTCGTCCGCGCGCACGACGGGGAAGTTAGGTTCATAGTAACGCTCGGTCGGATAGCGCTTCTCCCACTCTTCGGATTCGCGCAGCAGTTCGCTTTTCATCATGTCGTTAATGTGCGTGTGAACGCTCGGCGGCGAAAGTGCGAGCGCCTCGGCGAGTTGGGAAATTGTCTTTGGCTCGTGCGCCACGAGATTCAGAATCCCTTCTTTAGTACCGTCAGGCAGCAGATTGTTTTGGGCAATGCACGCCCACGGGTCGCTCTCACCGCCAGGCAGCGCCGACACACAGTCACAAGCAAATCGTAAGCCTTGAAGATTATCAGGAACAGCCATGATTACTCCTTTACAGATTCAGTTTTAGGGCGTATCCTAAAACTGTTTTAGGAAACAATCTAATACTAACATCATTCGGAGTTATCAGCGGGAACGGCGCGGGTAATGCGTTGAAGTTTTTTCTCGACATGACGGGACACGTCAGAGAGCAGCGATGAAGAGGTTAAGCGATGAGACATGAAACACGGAAAATAGACGGGCTGATTTTGAGGAGTGACAAGACGGTCTTACTGCTGGTCGGCGTGGCCGCCCTGCTGTGTCTGGCTACATGGAGTTATGCCCAACGCAGTAGTGATCGAAGCCGAAATCAGGAAGGCAACAATTTTGACCGTCAGATCAGCGAAAACTCGCAACAGATGCTGGAGCAGGGGAAGCGAATCTTTCGCTTCGACACTTTCGGCGACGAAGTTTTCTGGACCGACAAGCTCAAACTCCAACGCGCCATCGCGGGCGCGAAGCTCGGCGTCGTCGGCCCCGGCGTCAGCCCGAAGACTGCGCTCTCTGTCGGCTTGAAAGTTGACATGGATGCGCTGCCCGCAGACCTCGTGGCGAAGGTCAAGCGGGGCGAGGTCAACATGGACGACCCCGCGACCACGCTGGCCCTGATTAAACTCAACGCGGTCTTGGGCGTGAAGGGGACATTTAACGGGGACGGCAGTCTGAAGGCTGTCGGCCTCAGTTGCGCCGTCTGCCACTCCACGGTTGACGACGCTTTCGCGCCCGGCATCGGTCATCGCCTCGACGGTTGGCCCAATCGCGATCTCAACACCGGCGCGGTCATCTCGCTCGCCCCGGACTTGAGCGCGTTCACCAGTCTGCTCAACGTTGACGAGGCCACGGTCAGGAAGGTGCTCGCCAGTTGGGGGCCGGGAAAGTTCGACGCCGAGTTGAATCTGGACGGCAAAGCGTTTCGGCCTGACGGTAAAGCTGCCGCCACACTGATTCCTCCCGCCTTCGGGATGGCGGGCGTCAACCTGCACACGTGGACGGGTGGCTGGGGCACGGTCACATACTGGAACGCCTTCGTCGCCAACCTCGAATTGCAGGGACAGGGCACGTTCTTCGACGCGCGCCTGAACGATGCGAAGAAGTACCCGGTCGCGGCGCGTGCCGGTTTCGGAAACAAGCGGAGCGACGTGGATATGGTGAGCGCGAAAATGGGCGCGCTTCAATTTTATCAACTGGCGATTCCCGCGCCGGTGCCGCCCGCAGGCAGCTTCGATCAGACGGCAGCCGCGCGTGGAGAAATGATCTTCAAAGGCAAGGCCACTTGCGCGCAGTGCCACGTGCCGCCGCTCTTCACCGAGCCGGGCTGGAACGCGCATAAGGCTTCGGAGATCGGCATAGACAATTTTCAAGCGAGCCGTTCGCCCGATGACAGCTACCGCACGTCACCCCTGCGCGGACTCTTCACGCACATGAAGGGCGGCTTCTACCACGACGGACGTTTCGCAACGCTGCTCGACGTGGTCAACCATTACAACAGCTTCAAGAAGTTAAATCTGACCGAGCCGGAGAAAAACGATCTGGTCGAGTTCCTGAAGTCGCTGTAAAGCATTCACCGGAGAGCATACAAACAAAGGGAGAAAGAAAAGATGACACAACAAGCAGTCGGAATGAGCGGCCAAAACGGGCTGACGGTTTATACCCGAAGCGGTGGAAAAGAGTTGGAGCAACCATACGAGAAAACGGTTGTCATGCCTGCCGCCGACAACAAGGACCCGGCGACACACGCCTGGACGGATGCGCGTTTTGCCACCGACATCATGGCTGAGCACGCGCTCTTCTTTGCGTTACTAATGCCGCCGGAAGTCGCGGGCGCGGAGCGTGCTGAAGCGCTTCGCTTCTCCAAAATCTTTACAGACCTGTATCAGCAGATTGACGCCGCCGCTCCGCCTGAGCGCAGCGAACTGAAGCGATTTGCAAACAATGTGGTAGAGCAGATCAAGCCGTTCATCGAGTACAAAGCCAAACTCGGCGACGCGCAGCGCAGCGGCAAATTGCGGAGCCTCGTCTGGCCGCTCTTCTTCGACCACGCACGGCATGAGGCCGAACGCTGGACGCGCCGTCTTGAAACATTGGCGCAGGGAGAGTCGGAGCTTGACCGGGTCGAGGTGACGAAGTTCTGGACGAATATCATGGACGAGCATGCGCGCTTCGTCGCTCATTTGCTCGACCCGGATGAATATGAACTGATTGAGACGGCCATGAAAACGAGCCGTGTTTTCGCCGACCTGCATAACCACGGACGTGTCGTGGGAGCCGCAACGGCGCTTGTTCACGAACCGGGAACGGTTGTTGATTCGCTCGTGCAAAACCCGGAGACCAGCGCCGTGTTGAGCGCGGCGGAAACAATCCTTGATTTTAAGACGAAGGCGGCCAGGGGCATCGAGGCAGCTCGCATTAAGAGCATCATTGACCCCCGATTGGCTGACCATGTTCGGCGCGAGGCGCTGAAGTTCGTTGACGAGTTGAAACGCGCCGTCTGACGTGTCGAGACGAGTAGCTTTCTTGCCGCTTCTTGAGAGAAGTCATCATCAGTGGCTTCTCTCAAGGGCGGTTAAAATCAATTGAGTGTGCTGAAGATGGAAGTCATCGGCTGGGCGGGAACAGCGCTCGTCATCATCGCTTACTACCCTCAGATACATCATCTGCTGGTCGAAAGGTGCGCGTGGGGGTTGAGCATTTCAACCTGGGTGATCTGGCTGATTGCCAGCACGCTCCTTTTAATCCACTGCATCCTTCGCCGTGATTATCTGTTCATGATTGTCCAGAGCATCAATCTCATCGCCATTGCCATCACCATTATCGCCGCTCGCAAAAGCAACAACCTCTGTCCATACCATTTGACGGTTGCCCGGACAGCCGCCGGACAATAAAGAAGGAGATGTTCTATGTGCTACAACTGCGGATGTGGAATGCCCAATAACGACATGGGCAATCCAAAAAACATCACGAATAAAACCTTTGAAGAAGCTTCCAAAGCGATGGAGCAAACCGTCAAAGAATCGAAGAAAAACGCGCAGGAATTACTGGGAAAAGTCCTTGCTGCGAAGAAGCAAAGTAAGGACAGGAACTGGAAACCGGAATAGACCGGGAGAGAAAGAATCAGGCGCACATAGTCATTGCAAGCCGCACCTCACAAGTCATTTCCATCTGCTCGCCCGATAGCATCGCTTCTTAGGAATGAACAAAATAACTAAATGATTATTGAACGAGACATGATCATCACTCTGTCTCGTTGTCCGTCTTTCAACCTGCTGCTTTCCTGATTCGACAGGAGGTCGCTGAATAGTGTCGCCACTGTCATCTTCCGTTCGACCTCATCAAAAGTGCCCCGGTAGCGACGCGATTTGCTCACGTCCCCTGTTATCTTTCAGCCGCCACTTGCTACTATCCACGTTGATGGAAGGAAAGACCGTTGAGAGGCTGCGGCTGATGATCGTCGCGGGCGAGGATTCGGGCGACGCGCACGCGGCCTCGCTCGTGTGCGCACTGCGCGAGCGTGCGCCGGGAGTCGGTTTCGAGTTGTTCGGCTCGACCGGCGAGCAGATGCGCGTCGTGGGCGTCGAGTCGGTGATACGCGAGGACGATCTGGCGATTACGGGTCTGCTGGAAATCGCGCTCTCTCTGCCGCGTTTCGCCAACGCTTACCGCGCGCTCAAACGCGCCGCGAGGAAGCGCAGGCCCGACGCCGTCGTGCTCGTTGACTGGCCGGACTTCAACCTCCCGCTCGCACGCGCGCTCCACCGTCAAGGCTTCCATGTCATCTACTACATCAGCCCGCAACTCTGGGCGTGGCGCGCCGGCAGTCGCCGCAAAGAACTGCAACGCATTCTGCCTGTCATGCTCGACGCCGCCGCGCGCCTTTCACAGACGCACGCGAGCGCGCAGTTCGTCGTCGCGCTCGGCTCGCGACATTCGCCCGCCGAAGTCGAACAGTTCATCGCCGCCGCGAACAGTTCATCGCTCGCAGCCAACCTGCGCGTCACGCAGTACGAGACGCGCGAGGCGCTCGCGGCGGCGGACGTGGCGGCGGTCGCGAGCGGCACGGCGACGCTCGAAGCCGCGCTCATCGCCACGCCGCTCGTCGTCGTCTACAAAGAGTCCGCGCTCAACTGGCACACGCTCGGTCGTCTCATCAACGTCGAACACTACGGCCTCGTCAATCTCATCGCGGGCGAGCGGCTCGTGCCCGAACTGATGCAGAATGATTTCACGGGCGAGAGTCTCGCGCGCGAACTCTCTGCGCTGCTCGAACCCGCGCGCAACGCCGCTGTCCGCGACGCGCTGCGCGCCGCCACCGCGCAACTCGGCGAAGGCGGCGCATCTCTGCGTGCCGCCGATGTCATGCTGCGTGCCATCAGACATTGGAAATGGTCAGGCGAATAAGTGAGAGCGCTTTGCCGGGAGAGCGCGCATCCTTACCCGCAAGCGTGCGTCAGCACGCTCATCAGGTTTCACGATAATTCAAGGTTGAGTTTCGCGCGCATTCTTTTCGCGCTTTGCGCTCAAGCGGGCAGGGATGCCCGCGCTCCCAGATGAGCACCAGCGAGAAGTTCTTTACTGCTTCCCCTTCCCGCTCAATTGCGCCGCTAAATCCTTGACCTGCTTCTTCAGTTGGTCTATCTCCTCGCGCATTCGCGGCAGGCGACCGAAGTGCGCGTTGAGCCGTTTGTACTCGTCGAGCGGGCGCACAGGGATGCCCCACACGACCGTGCCCGCGCGCACGATCTTGCCCGGCAGAATCCCCGCCTTCGACCCGACGACCGCGCCGCGCTCGACCCGCGCGTGGTCGCCCATCCCGACCTGTCCGCCGATCACCGCGTCGTCTTCAATCACAGTGCTCCCGGAAATTCCCGTCTGCGAAGCGATCACCACGCGCTCGCCGATTCGCACGTTGTGCGCCACCTGCACGAGGTTATCAATCTTCGTCCCGCGCCCGATGCGCGTCTCGCCCAACGCGCCGCGATCAACGCAACTATGCGCTCCAATTTCCACGTCGTCTTCGATGATGACCGTGCCGACCTGCGGAAACTTGCGGTACGCGCCCGCCTCGTCACGCACGTAGCCGAAGCCGTCCGCGCCCACCGCGACGCCCGCGTGCAGAATCACACCGTCGCCGAGAGTGACGCCGTCGTAGAGCACCACGTTCGGATGCAGCACGCAGTCGCGCCCGATGGTCACATCGTCGCCAATGATGACGCCCGCGTGAATCTGCGTCCCCGCCCCGACGCGCGCCCCGACCCCAACGCACACGCCTGCCCCGACGTACACGCCGTCTCCAACTTGCGCGCTCGCCGCGATGTTGGCCGCCGGGTGAATCAGCCCCCCGAAACGCTTTCGGTGGTGTAGCACTTCCGCCATCAACGCGAACGCCAGCTTCGGACGCGCCGCCTCGATCACGCACGCCGTGCCCTCCAGCTTCGCCCCCTGCGGCACGATCACGCACGACGCTTGACTCTCCCGCGCTCCCTCCAAAAACTTTTCGCCCTCCACGAACACGATGTCGCCCGCGCCCGCGCCCTCGACGCTCGCCACGCGGTTGATGCGCGTCGTCTCGTCGCCGGCAACCACTCGCCCACCGACGAGCGCAGCCAGTTCGCCGACGGTCTTTCCTTCCGTGGTCATCTTTTCACCTCTGACAGTTGCAATTAAGAAACACTCGATTCTTCAAGCGCATCGGCTTCTCGTCGCACTGCGCGTGTGAAACTGCGGCGCGAGTCGCGTATGAAATTGACAAGGTGCGTGACATGCTCGTCGTTCATCTGCTCCATTTCGCGGAGCGCGTCGGCGAGCGGCAGAGCTTCGCGGAAGAGTAGTTGATAGGCACGCTTCAACGCGTTGCGCGCGTCCGCTGTAAAACCTCCGCGACGGAGGCCGACCGCGTTGAGACCGCGCACGCGCGGCGGGTTGCCATCGGTCGTGAAGAACGGCAGCACGTCCTGCACGATCTTCGACTTGCCGCCGACCATGGCGTAGCGACCGAGGCGGACGAACTGATGGCAGCCGACGTTTGACGAAAGGAAGACGTGATCCTCGACGTTGATGTGGCCGGCGAGCGCCGCGCCGTTGGCGAAGACGTTGTCGTCGCCGACCTCGCAGTTGTGCGCGACGTGAACGCCGACCATCAGAAAATTGCGCGAGCCGACGCGCGTCACCTCG
>JAIVJG010000291.1 GCA_020200155.1 Acidobacteriota bacterium
CGACACGGTCGAGATTTATCCGAGTTATCAGGATCAGGCTTACCGCATCGAGTTGTGGGGCGACGAGATTGACGCGATCTCGACGATAGACCCGCTGCTCGGCGAAGTCCTGCACAAACACACGTCGCGCCTGCCCATCTATCCGAAGACGCACTACGTGATGCCTAAAGCCACGCTCAAGCGTTCCATCAAGACCATCAAGGCGGAACTCGATTGGTGGGAGCCGAAGCTGATTCAGGAAGGCAAACTCGTCGAGGCGCAGCGCCTTCATCAGCGCACGATGTACGACCTTGAGATGATTAAGGAGATGGGCTTCTGTCGCGGCATCGAAAACTACTCGCGACACCTGACGGGCAAACCGCCCGGCTCGCCGCCGCCCACGCTCCTCGACTATCTCCCAGAAGGCACGATGGTCGTGATAGACGAATCGCACCAGACCGTCCCGCAGGTGCGCGGCATGTTCAACGGCGACCAGTCCAGAAAGCGCACGCTCGTCGAATACGGCTTCCGCCTGCCTTCGGCGATGGACAACCGCCCGCTCAACTTCACGGAGTTCGAGCAGCGTGTCGGACAAACCATCTACGTCTCGGCGACGCCGGGGCCGTATGAGTTGACGAAGACGGGCGGCGAAGTCGTCGAGCAGATCATCCGCCCGACCGGATTGACAGACCCGCGAGTCGTCGTCCGCCCGGTCAAAGGCCAGATTGACGATTTGCTGGAAGAGTGCCGCCTCCGCGCCGAGCGCAACGAGCGCGTGCTCGTCACGACGCTGACGAAGAAGATGTCCGAAGACCTGACGGAATATTTCTCCGAGGTGAATGTGCGCGTCCGCTATCTCCACTCCGACATCGAGACGCTCGAACGCATCAAGATTCTGCGCGACCTGCGTCGCGGCGAGTTCGACGTGCTCGTCGGCATCAACCTCCTGCGCGAAGGACTGGACTTGCCGGAAGTCTCCCTCGTCGCCATTCTCGACGCAGACAAGGAAGGCTTCCTGCGCTCCGAGTCGTCTCTGATTCAAACGATGGGACGCGCGGCGCGCAACGCCTCCGGGATGGCAATCCTCTACGCCGACAAGATGACCGATTCGATGAGCCGGGCGATTGGCGAAACCGAGCGCCGCCGCGCCATTCAGGAAGAATACAACCGCGAGCACGGCATCACTCCGCAGACCATCATCAAGGCAATCGAATCAACGCTCGTCACTGCCTACGAGGCAGACTACTTCAAAATCCCGCTCGACCTCGACGCCATGGAAGACTACTCGAAGGCCAACATCGCCGCGACCATCTCACGGCTCGACGCCGAGATGCGCCACGCCGCGAAGGGAATGGAGTTCGAGCGCGCCGCCGAACTGCGCGACCGCATCAAGTACCTGCGCGAGCGCGAACTACAAGTGGGTTGAAGCCCGTCGGCACTATTTCCAGTTCGGGCAATCGCCCGTATAATCAGGCGGAAGACAGGAGGCGGTGAGGTGAAGGCGATGAGTGAAAGTTACGAAACTCTCCTGGAGGCGGCGCGGCAACTCCCGGCGGAGCAGCAGCGTAGACTCGCCGAGCGGTTGCTGGCCGGAGTCAGTCGGGCTACTTCGCAAACGACGGCGGAGGCGGGAAAGGCCCGGCGACACTTCGGCGCGTGGGACAGCGGCGACGAGCATTCGGCTGACAACGAAAGAATTGACCGCGATCTAGCGCGCGAGTATGACGGCTCCCGCCAACGCTGAACAAAAATGCTACTCGATACCTCCGGGCTGATGTGTCTCTTCGACCGGCGCGACTTCCGCCACACGGACGCGCAAACCTTTTACGACACCGCGCCCGCGCGCCTCACACATAACTACGTCCTCGCTGAGTTCGTCGCCCTGGCTCACGTGCGCGGAGTGCCGCGTGTCGCCGCTCTGAATCTCGTCGCGGATTTACAGGATGATGTGGAGGTCGAGGTCGTCTGGGCGGACGAGGCTCTCCACCGAGAGGCTTTGGAACTGTTGCGTGCGCGTCCCGACAAAGACTGGTCGCTGTGCGACGCCGTCAGCATTATCCTCATGCAGCGGTCGAGAGTCGCGGACGCGCTCACCACAGACCATCATTTCGAGCAAGCTGGCTTCCGGCGGTTGCTACCGCAATAGAAGAGCGTCGCCAACCTGCATGGTCTGCAAGTGGACTAAGTCTATAGACAATGTCAATCATCGTCGAGACAGAGCGGCTCGTGCTGCGCCACTGGACGCCCACGGACGCGGCGGCTTTATTCAGCTTTGCCGGCGATCAGGAAGTGATGCGCTACATCGGAGACGGCCTGGCGTGGGCCGGCATCGAGCGTGCGCACGCGTGGCTCGAACGAGTGGGCAAGAGCTACAGGGAGCGCGGCTACGGGCCGTGGGCCGTGTCGGAGAAGACGAGCGGGAGGATTATCGGCAGTTGCGGCTTTTCGTTTTTGCCGGCCCTCTCCGAGGTGGATTTCGGCTACGTCTTCGCGCGCGACAACTGGGGCCGTGGTTTCGCGACCGAGGCGGCACGCGCCGCGCTCCGCTACGGCTTCGAGCAATTCGGCTTCGTGGAAGTCACGGCCAACACCGTGCAGGAGAATCATGCTTCGCGTCGCGTGCTCGAAAAGACAGGCTTTGAGTTTCGCGGTCTGAGGCATTACGACGGCGACGCCGAGGATTCGGCCTTCTACGTCGCGAAGAACCCACTCGACGGCCTTGGCGCTTCGTAATTTCAGATGCTCACCAACTCGAACACGGACGAGATACAATCTTTCCTCACCGACGCCAGCAATCTCAAGGGCGGGCGCGCGGCGCGCGTTTTGATTCCCGAAAACGCGGGTGAGGTAGCCGAAGCGCTCGCCGCCGCCTCGCGCGAACGCACGCCACTGACAATCGCGGGCGCGGGCACTGGACTCGTCGGCGGGCGTGTGCCTTTCGGCGGCGCGGTGCTTTCGACTCATCGTCTCAATCATCGACCTGCGACGTGGTGAAATCTTTGCCGACCGCGACGGGGAACTCCAACTCCCCCTCGCAGGCGGGAAGAGCATTCACGCGCGCCTGCCCACGTACATCATGCCGCACACCCGAAAGCACGCCGCTGGCTACTACGTCGCGCCGGGAATGGACGTGCTCGACTTGTTCATCGGCAGCGAGGGCACGCTCGGCGTCGTCACCGAGTTGGAAGTCGAACTGCTGCCGCAGCCGGAGGGAGTCTTATGCGGCATCGTCTTCTTCAAAAGTGAAGACAGCCTGCTCGCCTTCGTCCAAGAGGCGCGCGAGCGCTCTCTACAATCACGCGCGCACGGGCAAACTGGCGGCGTGTTTGACGCGCGTGCGCTTGAATATTTCGACGTGGAGTCGCTCAACTTCCTGCACGAGCGATACGCGCTCGTGCCCTTCGGCGCGGCGGGCGCGATTTTTTTCGAGCAGGAGATTACCGTCGAGACGGAAGAAACGCTGCTCGCGACGTGGCTCGAACTGCTTGAGCGCCACAACGCCCTTCTCGACGATTCGTGGTTCGGCACGAACGAGCACGACCGCGCGGAGATGCGCGAGTTCCGGCATCAACTGCCCGTGATGGTCAACGAATGGCTCACGCGCCACAACCAGCGCAAGGTCTCGACCGACATGGCCGTGCCCGACGCGGAGTTTCCGGCGATGCTTCGTTTCTATCAGGACACTTTGCGCACGAGTCGCCTGCAATACGTCATCTTCGGACACATCGGCGACAACCACGTCCACGTCAACATCATGCCCCGCGACGACGTGGAGGCGCTTGCCGCGCGCGACATCTATATGCGCTTCATTCGCCGCGCCGTCTCTGTCGGCGGCACGATCTCAGCCGAGCACGGCGTCGGCAAAATCAAGCGCGAATACCTGCGCGTGCTCTACGGCGACGAACACCTGCGCGAGATGGCCGCGCTCAAACGCGCCTTTGACCCTGCATGCATTCTCGGTCAGGGTAATATCTTTTCGGAAGAGTTCCTTTTTGAGCGGAAGAATTAACAGGGATGGACAGGATGAACAGGATAAAAGCAATGCAGGGATTCAGGAACTTGAGATTTGAGATTTGAAATCCGTCATTCTTTATCCTGTCTATCCTGTCCATCCCTGTTAATATTTCTCCCTGTGTCCAGCTGATTGCTGATCGCTCCATATGTTTCGTTTCACCACCGCCGGAGAATCACATGGACGCGCGCTCGTCGCGATAGTCGAAGGTCTGCCCGCAGGGCTGGCGGTTGACGCGGAGGCGATCAATCGTGAGCTTGAGCGCCGGCAGTGGGGCTACGGGCGCGGCGGGCGGATGAAGATTGAGCGCGAC
>JAIVJG010000052.1 GCA_020200155.1 Acidobacteriota bacterium
CTCGTCAGTCCCGGCTCTTTTCGTTATACTCCGCTCCTCCCCGATGCTCTGCCAACTTACGAGGCCGGAGACAATTCGCGCATTGAACGAAAGCGACCTGCTTGATCCTTACGAGAAGTTAGTCGTCATCGAAGTGCTGGGCCGGCGCGTCGAGGTGCCGGAGAACAATCGCCTGCTGCGCTGCTTCCAGTTTCTTTCGATGAGCACGATCTCTTACGGCGACTTCTGCTGGAACGGCGACTGCACCAACTGCCAGTTCTGGTATCACGAGACGGGACAGACGGAGGCCAGCGACAAACCCGCACTCTCCTGCCGCTTCGACGCGCGCGAAGGACTTGTTATTACGCGCCTCAGCCCGCACGTCCAAATAGAGGGTATCAACAAATAGCTTTCAACAACGCCGCCGGGCACGCGCGCCTGCGTTGAAAAAGATGAGGGCGAGGCCAGCAGCCTTGCCCTCATCTTCTTTTGCCCCTAGACGCGCACGCCTCGCGTGTGGACGAACTTTCTCGCGGCCATTCCGAGAGCGCGGATTTCTTTCTCTCAGCCGGATACGCTACACTCACTTTCAAACGCGCCGGCCACGACGGCGACGCCAATCTCATACATTTTGAAGAAGGGTTTCAACGCGATGCGCTTTGAGTATTATCACGATGGCCTGTCGGACGTGCCGAAGCTCTCAGTTGACGGCACGGTCGAGAACGCCGTACACCTCTCGCACTGGCAGGGCAACCGAACGCCCCGGAGTTTGCGCGCAGACACTTCGACCGAAATCGCGCTGAACCTCGTCGGCTCGCCGCAACGCGACGAGTTGACGCAGGGCATCAAGCTTGTCACCAACAACCACTTCGACACGGACGGCGTCCTCTCCGTCTGGACGGTGCTCGCGGGCGCTCGCGCGCTCGACCTGCGTGACAAACTTATTCCCGCCGCAGAGGCCGGAGATTTTTCCGAGTACACGAACGAGAGTGCGATTCGCGCGAGCCTCGCCATACAGGGCGCGGACAGTCCCATCCCCACGAACGGAGTTTCCTCGCCGCTGGCGCGACATCTCGCGGGCGGCGCGGACGTGGACGAGCGGCGCGCTTATGAACTCGTGCTGCCGGAAGTCGAGCGCGTGCTGACGCGCACAGACGTGTACGAGCCGCTGTGGCGCGAAGGGTGGGCGGGCATCGCGTCGGCGCTGGAGAGCTTCGCGCGTGGGGCTTCGCGCGTTGAGGAAGACGCGGAAGCACACCTCTCCATCGTCACGCTCGCGCCCGAACTCTACGGCGCAGCGGGCTTCAAACCGACGCGCCACGCCGCACCTTACACGGCCATCTCCCGGCACGCGCGCGGCGAGGTTTATCTTATCGCCACGCCTTTCGCGGGCGGCTGGGCTTACCGCGTTGACTATCCTTACTACTCATGGGCCGTCACCGTCGTGCGCCCGCCCGTCGTGCGAAGAAATTTCGCGCCGCTCGTCGCGCGCCTCAACGAGTTGGAGCGTAACGAAGACGCGCGCTGGAAACCGGACACTGGCGAGCTGACTTCGGCGTTGAAGTTCACGGACGCGGGCGGCGTGCTTCAAGCTTCGAGCCTGACGCCGGACGTGGTGGCGAAAGAGATGCGCGGCGTGCTTCTTGAGGGGGCGGCAAAAGTTTCTTCACGCGCCGGAGACGCGAGCGGCGCAATCGCGCGGGAGGCGTAAGCGCTTGAGCGATTGGGATGAGCGTTACCGTCGCGGCGAACATGCGGGCGTGGAACCGAGCCGCCTGCTCGTGCGCGCGGTCGAGATGTTGGCCCGCGAGAGCGTGGATGAAAAGCTCGCGGCGAGACGCGCTCTCGACCTCGCATGCGGCGCGGGACGCCACGCGATTTATCTGGCCGCACAAGGCTTTAACGTGACGGCGGTGGACGCCTCGCGCGTCGGCGTCGAGATGGTGGAGCGACGCGCCCGCGAGCGTGGACTTCGCCTGGACGCCCGCGTCGCAGACCTTGAGCGCGGAGAGTTCGAGTTTGAGCCGTGCGTTTACGACATCGTCTGCGATTTTTATTATCTTCAGCGCGATCTCTTCCACGACGTTCGCGCGAGCGTCAGGCGCGGAGGATTGTTCGTCGCCGCGATTCACATGGTTGACGCGCATCCCGAAGTCAAACCAATGAACCCGGAATTTTTACTTGAGCCGGGCGAGCTTCGCGCGCTCTTTGACGACTGGGAAATCCTGCATGCGACCGTTTCGCAGCGCAGGTCGCTGAGAAAGAATTCGATGTGTGGACTCAGACTCAAATCGAAAGCGTTGACCTGCGCGCGAAGCAGGTTCGCCTGAGCACGGGCGAGACGTTGCAGTCCATCGGCATCATCATCGCGACGGGCGTGCGCCGCAGGCGTCTGAATGTTCCGGGCGAGGCGGAGTTCGCGGGGCGTGGCGTTATCGAGTCCGCGACGCGCGCCCGCGACCTCGTCGCGGGCGAAGACGTGTGTGTCGTGGGCGGCGGCGACGCGGCGGCGGAAAACGCTTTGCTGCTGGCCGAAGTTTGCCCGACCGTGACGCTCGTCCACCGTGGGAAAAAGTTGGGCGCGCGGGAGCAGTTCGTCGAACGCATCAAGGGCGAGCACTGCATCACCGTCTTCACGGGCGCGACGCTTCAACACATCCTCGGCAAAGAGCATGTCGAGGCCGTCGAGATTCTGCGCGAGGGCGCGCTCAAGCCTTTCCGCATGGCCGTGCGCGGCGTCCTCATACGCGTCGGCGTTGAGCCGAACACGGAATTGTTCGGCGATCAGATTCACATGGACGCGCGCGGCTACGTCGTCGTGACAGGCGAGCAGGAGACGAGCGCGGAAAACGTCTTCGCCGTGGGCGACGTGTCCAACCCGCTCGCGCCCACGATCAGCGGCGCGACCGGCGCGGGTGCGACCGCCGCCAAAGTCCTCGCCGCGCGACTCAATCGCCGTTGACAGTACACGAGCGCAGGCGTCGCTCGGTCGCGCCGGGAACGAGTTTGCGTTCTCCGTGCGGCGCTGGTACTTTTGTCCGCACACGGAAAAAATAATGGGATTTGGGAAAATCACTCCGGCGGAGTTGGACGAGCGACGCCAGCGCGGCGGCGACGACGACCTGCTCCTGATAGACGTGCGCGAGCAGGATGAGTTTGACTTGGCGCGCATCGAAGGCGCGCAACTTCTGCCGCTCAGTCGCTTCAACGAGTGGGCCGCGAAGCTCGACCCCGAACGCGAGACAATCATCATGTGCCATCACGGCATCCGCAGCGCGCAGGTCTGCGCCGCGCTATCTCGACAGGGATTTACTAATCTGCTCAACCTGTCGGGCGGCATTGACCGCTGGTCGTGTGAAGTTGACCGCACGGTGCCGCGATACTGACAGGAGGAAAGTGATAAATGCGGAGCGATGAATGCTGGATAAGTCTTTGCTAAAAATTCCGTATTGAATTAGCATCTTATTGTATGCTCATCCTGAGAGAGGGTATTTATGATTAGCCTGAAAGATATTGAATCGCTCACTGCCTTTAAGCGCAACACTACCGAGTACGTGAAGAAGATTAAGAAGAGCGGCACCCCGCTTGTCCTCACGGTCAACGGTAAGGCCGAGATTATCGTGCAGGACGCGAAAAGCTATCAGCGAATGCTTGAGTTGCTTGATCGGGCGGAGACCATCGAGGCGATTCGGGAAGGACTGGAATCCGTCAGGCAGGGGAAAACGATGCCGCTCGACCGATTCGATAAGGAGATGCGGAAGAAGGTTCGCGTCCCGAAAAAGCGATGACGGTCTATCGTGTTGAGCCGACCGACAAAGCTCTGGTTGATGCGGGGGAAGTCTATTTTTGGATTAACGAACAGTCGGAAGTGGCAGCGCTTCGCTGGTACGAAGGGCTAATGAAAGCCTTGCGGTCGCTGGAAAAGAACCCTCTGCGCTGCCCGTTCGCGCCGGAGAGCGCCTTTTTCGAGGAAGAGATACGCCAGCTCATCTACGGCAAATATCGTATCCTCTTTACCGTCGAAGGCGAGACGGTATTTGTGCTCCGGGTGAGACATGGGGCGCGGGAGTATCTAAAGCCGGAAGATGATGAAAGCGAGTCTGAAGAATAAAAGGCAACGCTCTTGTCTTCATTCATCATTGCGGCATTCATCACTTATCATTTATGTCTGAGAGTCCGGCGTACAGCGAGGCACACGCGTTGGCGTACCCGGAGAATTACATCGCGGGGATCGAGCTATACAACGCGGGAGAGTTTCACGCGGCGCACGACGCATGGGAAGATCGCTGGCGCGACGAGGCTGGGCCGTCGGAGAAGCTTTTTTTGCAGGCGTTGATTCAATCGGCGGTCGCATTTCATCATCTGGAAATCGGGCGGCGCGGCGCGGCGCGGCGGATGTACCAGATGGCGACGGAGAAGTTCGCGCGCATGGGCACAGACCGCTTCATGTCGCTTGATTTGCGCGACTATCAGGCGCAACTCGACCGCGCGCTTTCGTGGCTGCTGGCCGTGCCCGACCCGCGCGAGATCACGCCGCCGGAGTTCGAGTTGCCGCGCATATGCCTGCTGCCGGAAGTGATGGAGTACGATTGATGAGTGCGGAAGTGAGAAGGCGGAAGATCGTCGCGCACGCGACGGCGAAGGACGACGCGCACGAAGACGAAGCCGTGCGGCGCGTAGGCGCGTCGCTGGCCGGTGTCGTCGTGTGCGACGCGCGGCTGCTGCTCATCGCCGTGTGGCTAGGCGCGGCGGTGTTCTTCAGTTTCGCGGTCGCGCCCGCTGCCTTCGGCGTCCTGCCCACGCGCGAACTCGCGGGCACGCTGGTCACGCGCACGCTCTCGGTGGTCAACGTCGGCGGCTTTTTCCTCAGCCTGCTCTTGCTGCTCAGTCTCCCGTTCGAGAAGGGCGCGACGACCCGTCGCGCACTCTTCGCGGAGGCGGGGTCGCTCGTGCTGATTGCCGTCGCCACGGCGGTCGGCCAATTGGTGATCGCGGCGCGACTGCTCGCCCTGCGCGCGAGGATGGGTGCGCCGATTGATTCGGTCGCGCAGGACGAACCTTTGCGCGTCGCTTTCAACAGCCTGCATGGATATTCAGTGGCGGCGCTCAGCATCGCGATGCTGGCGGCAATCGTCGCACTGCTGTTGATCGCGAGGCGCGCTCGCACGGTCGTTTGACAGGCGCGTGGGCGCAGCCTTCGCGGGATGCTAAAAAGTTTCTCGACGTTTTCGATTTGAGGCGGGGAGGGTTTGGACAGTGCAGCCGATACAGACCAGAGTGATGATCGAGCATCCGAACGCGTGGCGCGCTTACTACAATCGCTGGAAGCGTATCAACGAACTGCGCGAGGGCGACGTGGGCGAGCACTATCCGTGGGTGGAGAACAAGCACGCGCCCTTCACGCCCGCGCGCCGCGCGCTGCCGATGCTCAACCTCGCGCTCATCACGTCTGCGGGCGCGCACATTGACGGCACCGAAGCGTTCGACACAAGCGCGCCGGACGGCGATGTGTCTTTCCGCGAAATTCCCGTGGAGGTTGAAGCGGGGGATTTGAAGTGGTCGTCGCGCGGCTACGACCCCGCGGCGGTGCTCGAAGACATGAACGCGCAGGCTCCGGTCGCGCGCCTGCAAGAGTTTGAGGGCAACGGCATCATCGGGCAACTCAATCCCGTGTGGTGGAGCCTCTGCGGCTTCATCCCGGACGCGGGTCGTCTCGTCGAGGAGATGCTGCCGCGCCTCGCCGAGCGCGTCACGAGGTACGAGGTGCAGGCGGCGCTGCTTATCCCTGCGTCGCGCCTGTGCCATCAGACGATGGCGCTCGCGGCGCGTGCGCTCGAAGGCGCAGGCATCCCGACGATGATGCTGGCCGTCGAACGCGGCATAGTTGATAGCGTGCGCCCGCCGCGCGGCGTTTTTTACAAGGGTGAGCTGGGCTGCGTCGCCGGGCGGCCCGGTTGGAAGGAGCACCAGCGCCGTATCCTCGACGAAGCGTTGCGCCTGATCGAGCCGATGGACAACGCCAGCATACGCAAGCTCGTGGTCGAACTGGAAACCGAGGTGGAAATGGAGCGCGGCGAGAAATAGTGGCGGAAAGTAATGACGGAGCACCGCCGACTATTCGCCCGGCGCGCGTGTGGATTCCGACAGCAGGCGGTCAATGGCGTTTTGTAGCTCGTCGTCGCTGAGCAAACTGGATTCTATCTTCGGCCTTCGCGCCTCAGTATAGTGACCGCCGCCTTCACCTTCTGCTCGCGTTAGGAGCCGCGCCACGACTCGCTTCAGCACATCCATGTCAATAGGCTTTTCGAGATAGTCGTCGCACCCGACGGCAAGAGCGGCGGCGCGATGTGTGTCCGCCTGATGCGCGGAGAAGGCCACGACCGGCACTCCTTCCAACTCTTTCGTCTCGCGAATGCGGCAGGTGGCGGAAAGCCCGTCGAGCGCGGGCAAACTCAAGTCCATCAGGATCAGGTCGGGGCGCTCACGCCGCGCGACATCTATCGCGTCCCTGCCGTTCTCAGCCTCCACCACCCTGTAGCCTTCCGACTTTAAATCCAGCGCAATCAGGCCGCGCGAGTCGTCGTAATCATCAACCACCAGCAACGTTCGCGCAGCACTCTTATCTTCGGACATGCACAGCCCTTTCGTGAGGCAAGACTTTTTGTATTCTCAGGGGAGACGGGCGGAGTCTAGGCTGACGCGCGAGGCCGTGTCAACAAATTTTACGGCTGTGCGCACGCCCGCGTTCGACAACGAGGCGCGGCGGCGGGCGCGGAAGTTGTCGCCGAATACGCCGGATGATATTCTCTCGTCTCTCGCCGCAGCTTCAAGTTCAGCTATTTGAGGAGGAAAGATTTTGAAAGAACTCGGACGCACATCGCTGCTGCTCGCCGCGCTCGTCGCCGGCGCTTTGCCCGGCTTCGCACAGACGGGTAAACCCTCCGTCGAGCCGCCGCCACCTGTCGCCGTAGAATACAGCTCGAAGGCGTGGAAGGAATTCTCTTCGGCGGAAGGGCGGTTCACGGTTCTGCTGCCGGGTACGCCTACCCCGCAAGTCCAAACACAGGACACGGCCATCGGCAAGCTCGACGTGCACACCTTCACGCTGACGACTTCCATGCAGTATGGCGTCATGTTCGTTGACTACCCACGGACAATGGAGGATTCGGGCGCGGCCAAACAGTTTCTCGACGGCGCTCGTGACGGCGGCGTGAAGGGCGTCAACGGGACGCTGCTCGAAGAGAAGGAGACATCGCTCGACGGACACCCCGGTCGCATCATCAAGGTGCGCGTGGGCGATGGTTACGTCATGCGAGTTAAATTCTACGTCGTGAAGAATCGTCTCTACCAGTTGGGGGTCACGATGTGGGACAAAGACGCGCCCGAAGCCGCCGCACGGTTTCACGACGAAACGGCTGCCAGATTCCTCGATTCATTCAAGCTCACATCGGGGCCGGTCGGCGAAACCTCTGCGCAGTCCGGCGAGGCGCAGGGGCAAGCCTCGTTCGTCGGAACGGAGGGCGAGGTTGACAGGCTGCTGAAAAGATTGCGCGAGGAAAATAAAACAGTGATCGGCAATGCGGACGATGCTCAAGCGCAGCAACCTTCCTCAGTGCGGGGCGTCGTCGTCTCCGGCGGCGTTCTCAATGGTAAAGCCATCGTCAAGCCGCAGCCCGTCTACCCGACGATTGCTAAAGCGGCACGCGCGCAGGGGACAGTGGTGGTGCAGATAATTGTGGACGAAGACGGCAAGGTCATGGCGGCTCAGGCCGTCAGCGGACACCCGCTGCTGCAAGCCGCCGCCGTGAAAGCCGCGCGTGAGGCGCAACTCTCTCCCACTCGACTATCCGGCAAGCCCGTGAAAGTGTCGGGCGTCATCACTTATAACTTCGTACTGCAATAAAGAGGAACTAAAGACCGCGCGCGAGCCGCCCTTCACAGTGAGGGCGGCTTTTGCTTGTCCGGCAGTGTCGCTCGTTGGCCTTATGGCCGGCGAGACTTAGAGGGGTTTGTGGCCGTCGTCGCCTGCGCGAAGTAGCCCTGACGATAGGTGAGGCGCAGATTCTGTTTGCGTAGCTCCGGGTTGACGACTTCGATGCGAACCTGTCTGTAAGAGCCGTCCTTCGCCTTGTTGGTCGGCGAGTAGGCGAGGAGATATTGCGAACGCAGTTCCTCCTGAATTTGCGCGAATGCCCCGCGCAGGTCTTCCTCGTTGCGCGGGAAGTATGCGCGCCCGCCCGTGCGCTCCGCGACCTTGTTGAGCGAGCCTCTGTCCACGCCGTCGAAGAAGTTGTCGCCAATGCCGATGGCGTAGATGATGGCGTCGGTCTTGATGGCACGGTCAACCGCATCGCTCATGTGCGTCTGGCTGCTCGTGTCCACGCCGTCCGTCAGCAGGATGATCGCGCGGCGCGTCTTGTCGGAAGACTCCGAGAGCACATCTTTGGATGTGACCCAGACAGCGTCCCAGATGGCGGTCGAACCGGCGAGCCGCTGGTTGGTGTCGGAGATGGGCGGCGTGCCGGGAACGACGACGCCGCCGCCGACGTAGCCCGACGGCGGGACGAATTCCACGCGGTCAATGGCGCGGCGAACGCGCGTAGTGTTGCCCGTCAGCCCCTGCTCCAGCGTGGTTTCGCCGGTGAACGAAAGCACTGCGACCTCGTCCTTGTTCGGGCGAATCACGGCGTCCACGAAGCCGCGCGCGGCGTTCTTCAACTCCGGCATAATCCTCTCTTCGGAGGCGCTGGTGTCTATCACGATGGCGAGCGAGAGCGGGCGTGCCGTCTCGCGCTGGAAGGTGAAGACCTGCTGCTCGACGTTGTCCTCGAAGACGCGCACGTCTTCCTGCTTGAGCGTCGTGATGAAACGCTTGTTCCTGTCAACCGCCGTGAAAAGTGTGTTGGTCAAATCCGTCTCGACGCGCAGCACCTCGTCCTCGTCAATCGCCTTCTCGTCGCCCTTCGCGGGCGCGGGCTTTTGCGGCGGAGTGGCTGCGGGCTGCGCGGCGGGCGCGTCGCCTGTGCGGCGCGGGCGGCTCGCCGTGTTCTCCTGTTGTTGCTGCGGCGGCGCGTAAGAATTCTGTCGTGCGCGCACGGACACCGGCCCGGCGATTGCTCCCAGCAACACCGCCATCCCCAACATGAACGCGAAAGCGCACGCGATTAGTCTGCGATAAAACATCTGCTTCCCCTTAACATCAATCGTTAATCATCCGTGGATTAAAGCTGTTCTTTCTGTTCACGATTGACGATTCACGACTCACTATCTAACCATGTCCCTGTCCGCCTTGTAGCCGCGCTTGGCCTTGATTTTAAGGCCGTCGCCCTTGCCCGACAGTTTGACTTCGATGCGGCGGTAACTGCCGTCGAACTTACTATTGTCCGGCGTGTACGCAAGCAAATACTGAGAGCGCAGGGAGTCGCCGATTTTCTTGAAGGCGCGTTCGAGCGCGAGGATGTCGCCGGTGAAGAAGGAGCGCCCGCCCGTCTCGTCTGCGAGCTTGCCGAGTTCCGTATCGCCGCTGTCCTTGACCGTCCCGGCCTCCACGCCCGGCACGGCGCTCCCCGCGAAGCCGCCCTTGGTCGAGACGCCGAAAACTATCGTGTCCGTCTTCTGCGCGATCTCTATGGCGTCGCGCAGGGTCGCGCGGCTGTATGTGTCGTCGCCGTCCGTGATAACCACGAGCACGCGCCGCCCGCCCGTGCCGACGCCGCGCATCTTCTCGTCGCAGAACTGCCAGACGGCGTCGTAGAGTGAAGTGTGCGCGCCCGGCTTCCTGACGCCGTTGACGGCGCGGTTGAGCAGGTCGAGGTTCGTCGTGAAGTCCTGTCGCAGGTTGACCTCGTCGTCGAAGGTGACGAAGGCCACCTGATCTTTGCGCGAGCGCAGGACGGTGTAGATGAAGTTGAGCGCGGCTTCCTGCTCGAACTTGAGCTTGCCGGAGGTCGAGGCGGACGTGTCCATCAGCACGCCCACGTAGATCGGCAGCTTTTCGAGTTCCCTGAGTTCGCTGACGAACTTGAAAGCCTGCGGCTTCTTGTCTTCGAGCACGAGAAAGTCGCCCGCCTGCAAGCCCGTCACCGGCTGCCCCTTCTTGTCAATCACGGTCACGGGGATACGTACCTCGCGGATGGTGACTACTTCCTTGTTGTCCGACTGCGCTGCCTCCGGCGTGGACGGCAGAGTCGGCCTCTGCTGCGCTTTCGCGGGCGTCGGCGTGGGCTGCTGCGGCGCGGCCAAGACGCACAGGCTGAGCGCAAGAATGATTGATGACACTGAATAACCGACAATTTTCATATCTAGTTTGTAGGGAGCGCGGGAGTGTTAACGATTTCTTAAAGAGTTCCGACAACGCTTCTGGCACGTGCTTCGATGCTGGCCGCGCCAACTCTCGTTGCTTCAACGGAGGCCGACAGTATAGCAACGCGACCGCACCGCCATCCACCCGGCGACCGGGCGATACTGTGTTCGTTTTAACCGGCTTCCAACGCTTCGAGAAATCCCGCCAGCTCAGGCGGGAGCGGCGCGTTGAAGCGCAAATAGTCGCCCGTGCGCGGGTGTCGAAAGCCGATTTGCTCTGCGTGCAGGAACTGCCGGTTGAGTGTGCGAATCAGTGCGCGGAAGCGCGGTTCGTGGACGTTCTGGTCGCGCCCGCCGCCGTAAACTTCGTCGCCCACGACCGGGTGCTTGAGCCACGCGAGGTGGACGCGAATCTGATGCGTCCTGCCCGTCTTGATTTCCACGTCGAGCAAAGTGAAACGCTCGAACCAGCGTCGTGCGCGATAGAGCGTCAGCGCCGTGCGACCGCCGCGCATGACGGCCATGCGCGTGCGATGGCGCGGGTCGCGACCGATTGGCTCCTCGATGCGCCCGCGCGTCGTCAACGTGCCCCCTGCGGCGTTCGCGTCGCGGGCCTCGCGCGCGACCAGCCCGTGCACGAGCGCGACGTAGGACTTGAAAACTTCGCGCGCGCGAAACTGGTCTGCGAGATGCTCGTGCGCCGTCGCGGTCTTGGCGACGACGACGATGCCCGACGTGCCTCTGTCCAGCCTGTGCACGATGCCCGGACGCAACGCGCCCGCGCGTGTGGAGAGTTGATCGAAGTGGAAGGCGAGGGCATTGGCGAGCGTGCCGTCGCGCACGCCCGCCGCCGGGTGGATGACCATCCCTGCGGGTTTGTTGACCACGATAATCTCGCCGTCTTCGTGAATGATGTCGAGCGGAATATCTTCGGGCGCGAGGGAAGGCTGATGAGTTGCGAAGTGGAGAGGCCGGTCAAGGTCGTTAGTCCGAGGATGTCGCCGCGCGGGTCGTCGCGGAAAAATTCGATGATGAAGCGGACGACGCCGTAGATCAACGCGTAGGTCAGCACGACCTGGCCCGAAAAACGTTTCCGGCGATGCAGCCAGAGTAAGAAGAGGAAGACGGCGAGCATCGTGAACGATTCGTAAAGCTGCGTCGGGTGGAGATGAACGCCGAGGGGCACGCCCGTTACCGCGTGTCCGGCTTCGGTGAACTCGACGCCCCAGGGCAGCGTCGTCGGTTTGCCCCAACAACACCCTGCGGCGAAGCAGCCCTGCCGCCCGACGGCCTGCCCGATGGCGAGGCCCGGCGCGAACGCGTCCGCAGTCTTCCAGAACGGCAGGCGGTAGCGTCGCATCAGGAAGACGGCGGCGGCGAGTCCGCCGAGGAAGCCGCCGTAGAAGACGCCGCCCGAACGCAGGAAGTCGAGCGAGAAGAGACGCAGAGGGTCTTGCCGGTACTCAGGCTCAGCCACCAGCATCAGAAGCTTCGAGCCGACGAGCGCCGCCAGAAGCATCCACAAGCCGAGGTCGTAGACGCGCTCGCGCTTCAACCCGTCGCGCTCGCCCAGCCGCGCCGCCACGAGCAGCGCCGCCAAAAACGCCAACGCCAGCAGCACGCCGTAGGTGTTGATGGGAAAATTGCCGATGCGAAAAATTTCTGGATACATCTTTTAAGTGATGAGTGATAAGCGATGAATGATGAGTGACAAGCCGCTTCCGACTCATCATTCATTACCCATCACTCATCAGTGCTTTTCGTCCGCCTTCCGCGTTCTGCTTTCTACCTTCTTTGTTCTCCGCCGTCCTGCCTTCTAAAAACAAATCGAAGGCGAGAAGGAACGCGCCGGCGCAGATGGCCGCGTCGGCGATATTGAAAGTCGGCCACTGGTACGTGCCGATGTGCACTTCGATAAAGTCTATGACGTGCGCGAGGCGGAGGCGGTCGGTCAGGTTCCCCGTGATGCCCGCGAGCAGTAGAGCGCACGCGCCGAGGATGCGGTCGTCCGCGCGCGGCGTGCGCCAGAAATAAGCGAGCACCCCGACCGCCGCCAGCGACGCCAGCGCGACCAGCATCCAGCGACTGAACTCGCCGCCTTCCTGCAACTGCCCGAAGGCGATGCCGCGATTCTCCGCATAGGCGAGATAGAGCACGCGATCAAAGACCGTGCGGCTCTCGCCGAAACGCAGAGAGCGCAACGCCCACGCCTTGCTCGCCTGGTCAACGAGGTAAATGCCGAAGGCCGCCAGGAGGTAGGCCGCGCGCCAGCCGAAATGCCGTGTACTTCTCAACGTCACGCGTCCTCCCCGGCCTCGATCTCCGCGAGCGCCGCCGTGCAACGCTCGCACGCGGTCGGGTAGCGTGTAGACGCGCCGACGTGCTCGGAGTACGTCCAGCAGCGTTCACACTTTTCGCCGTCGGCGCGCACGACGGACACGCGCACCGGCTCAGTCGCCCCGTTTTCGGCGATGCTCAGGTCAACCTGCGAGACGATGAAGATGTAGCGCAGTTCGTCCCGGTAGTGCTGTAGTAGTTCGTACACGTCCCTGCTCACGTCCAGCCGCACCTTCGCTTCAAGGCCGCTCCCGATGAGCTTCGCGACGCGCGCTTCTTCGAGAGAGCGCAACACCACATCGCGCACCTCGAACAGACGCGTCCAGCGCGCGAGCATCCCCGCGTCGCGTGCGCCGCTTGCGAGCGGGAAATCGGCGACGTGAACCGACGCCGTCGTCGCCGTCGCCTGATCGCCCTCCGGCTTCGACGAAGGCAGGTTCTCCCAGATTTCGTCCGCCGTGAAAACCAGAATCGGCGCGAGCAGCCGGGCCAGCGCGTCGGCGATCTCAAAGAGCGCGGTCTGTGCCGCGCGCCGCGCGTGCGACTTCGGCGCGTAGGTGTAGAGCCTGTCCTTGATGATGTCGAAGTAGCGCGCCGAGAGCGTCACGGTGCAGAAGTTGTAGAGCGCGTGATAGACCGTGTGGAACTCGTAAGCCTTGTAAGCTTCGAGCACGCGCTCGATGACGGTGTCCAGTTCCGCCAGCGCCCAACGATCAAGCTCCGGCAGTTCCGGCAACGCGACGCGGTCGCGCTCCGGGTCGAAGCCGTCGAGGTTGCCGAGCGCGAAGCGGGCGGTGTTACGCATCTTGCGGTAGGCGTCTGCGGCGCGTTGCAGAATGTCGGGCGAGCAGCTCATGTCCTCGTAGTAGACGGACGACGCCACCCACAGGCGCAGGATTTCCGCGCCCGACTCCTTAATCACGTCGTTCGGCGAGATGGCGTTCCCGCCGGACTTGTGCATCGCCTTGCCTTGCCCGTCGAGGAGCCAGCCGTGCGTGAGCACAGCCCTGTAAGGCGCGCGTTCGTGCACGGCCAGACCCACCATCAGAGACGAGTTGAACCAGCCGCGATACTGGTCGCCGCCTTCCAAGTACACGTCGGCGGGCCAGCTCAAGCCCTCGTACTTTTCGAGCACGGCGATGGAAGACGAGCCGCTGTCGAACCACACGTCGAGGATGTCCGTCTCCTTCGTCCAGCCCGACGCGCCGCACTTCGGGCACATGAAATTTTCAGGCAGCAGGTCTTTCGTCTCGCGCGTGTACCACGCGTCCGAAGACTCGCGCTCGAAGATGTCTGTGACGTGTTTGATGACAGACGGGTCGGCCACGGCTTCGCCGCACGCGTCGCAATAGAAGGCCGGAATCGGCACGCCCCACACCCTCTGGCGCGAGATGCACCAGTCGGGACGGCCACGCAGCATGTTCCGCATGCGATCCTCGCCCCACGCCGGCACCCACTCGACGCGCTCCACTTCGCGCAGCGCGCCATCGCGCAGAGACTCCGGCGCGCCCTCTTCGTTGTCGGTGTAGTTCGTGCGGTCGCGCCCGTCGTCGTCCTGCTCGAACTGCTGCGCGTCTGCCGAAAGCGCGTCGAGCGAGATGAACCACTGCGGCGTCGCGCGGAAGATGACAGGGTTCTTGCAGCGCCAGCAGTGCGGGTAGCGGTGCGCGTAATTTTCGCTGAAGAGGAGCGCGCCGCTCTCGCGCAAAAACTCTACGATCTTCGGGTTCGCCTCGAAGACGCGCTGGCCCGCGAAGTGTTCCACTTCCGGCGTGAAGCGCCCGGCGTTGTCCACCGGACAATAGATGTCTAGGCCGTAAGCCTTGCCGATCACGAAGTCGTCGTGGCCGTGGCCGGGCGCGGTATGGACGAGTCCTGTGCCCGCCTTGCCCGTCCCCTTCCGGTCGCGCGCCTCTTTCACGTCCAACTCAGTTTCGGCGTCCGCCTCGCCGCCGAGCGTGACGTGGTCGCCGAGCATCAGCAAACTCGGACGGTCGAGCCACGCGTGACGCGCTTCGAGCCGGTCGAGCTTCGCGCCCATGAAACGCGCCAAAACTTTCGGCGCACTCAGTCCACACTTCTCAGTCACGGCTTCGACGAGTTCGGCGGCGACGACGTAGACCTCGCCGCCGCTCTCGATGGCCGCGTACTCGAACGCAGGGTTGACGGCGATGCCGAGGTTGGCGGGAAGCGTCCAGGGCGTCGTCGTCCAGATGAGGAAGAAGACGCGGCGCGGGTCGTCCTCCGAGCCGAGCAGTTCACGCTTGAACGCCTTGCCGTCGAGCGTCTCATCCGAGAGCGGAAACTTGACATACACGGACGGACTCGTGTGCTCTGCGTACTCGACTTCCGCTTCGGCCAGCGCCGTCTGGTCGTGAATGCACCAGTAGACGGGACGCGCGCCCTTGTAGACGTAGCCGCGCTCGACGAAGCGACCGAAGAGGCGTGCCGTCTCCGCCTCGTACTGGTTCGACATCGTCAGGTAGGGATTCTCCCACAGCCCCAGCACGCCGAGGCGCTGGAAGTCGCGCGTCTGGCTCTTGAGGGCGGCGGCGGCGTGCTCGCGACACGCGCGGCGGATGCTCGTCGCGGGCATCTGCGCTTTCTTCTCGCCGAGTTTTCGCTCGACGTACAACTCGATGGGCAGGCCGTGGCAGTCGTAGCCCGGCACGTAGGGCGCGTCGTAGCCCATCATCGTGCGGGACTTGACGACGATGTCCTTGAGAATCTTGTTGAGCGCCGTGCCGAGGTGAATGTCCGAATTGGCGTAGGGCGGCCCGTCGTGCAGGATGAACTTCTCGCGCCCCTCGCGCGAACGGCGAATCAAATCGTACAAGTTCATCTCCGCCCACTTCTTCAGGCGCGCGGGTTCACTCTGGGACAGATTCGCCTTCTGCGCGAAGCCTGTCTTCGGCAGGTTAAGAGTCTTTTTCAGCTCAAGCGGTGTTTCGGTGGACATACCAGCGACTCACTTTCTCCAATACGCGACGCTCGCGCGGTCAGCTCCGGCGCGGCTTCGCGAATTTGTAATACTAGCTCACACACTCTGCAAACTAAAGCGCCCGAACCATGCTCGTCTGTCGGAGAGAATGGCGCGGGCGCTTTACGCTTCTGTTAAGGATCAGAGTTCAGCCGATAAACAACTCGTCCTCTCCGTAAGTCCGGTCAATCTGTTTTGGTGTGGGGGCGGCCAGCACTTCCAGACCTCGCCGGACGCCCGCCATAATCGCCGCGAGTTCGCGGGCCGGCTTGATGACCCTGGCGTTCAGGAACGTCGTCGTCGCGATCAACTGCCCGTGCGTCTGGTCTATCGAGCGGCTAATCATCTCGACCTTGTCGCGCGCCATTTCGGTCGAGAGGCCGACGATCTCCTTGAGTTCGCGCACCTCGTCCTTGATGAGCGACATGGATTCCGAGAAGTGCAGCATCGCGGTCGAGAGATGGCCCGACATGACGTTGACCTGCTCGGCGACCTCGCGCCCTTGCGCGGCGATCTGGCGCACTTGATCCGTGAGCGCGCTGACGCGCTCCATCAAGGGTTCGACGCGACGCTCGACGTTCGACACCGTTCGCACGACGCGACTCACGATGACGGCAATCGCGATCATCGCCAACGCGATCACGACGAAAGAGACGGCGACCATCACCATCACCCAGAACGCCGGATCATTCGTGCTCATTTGCAGTGCCAGCATAAGGATTTGCGATTTCAGTTCCGCGATTTGAAGACCCGGCCAGAGATTCGAGATTTGAAATTCAGAACCCGGCACGTCCGTATGCCGTCAATCGCAAATCAAAAATCTAAAATTCACTTCTTCTCGCCTTCGTAATAAGTCGGAGCCAGCTCCATGCTCGTGGATTCGGTGCGGCGCTTTTCTTCCTGATAGGCGCGCTTGCCGGCCTCGATGGCGGCGGAAAGGTTCTCGCCGCGCCGGGACGCCGCCTCGCGCGCCGCGCCTGCGAGTTCGCCCGCCTTGCCCGCCGCGACTTCGTAATATTCGCCCGCCTTCGCGCCGACCTGCGAGGCCGTCTCGCGCGTGCGGTCAACGCCCTTGCGCGTCACGTCTGCGAGGTCTTCGCGCAGTTCGCGGCCTGACTTCGGCGCGAGCAGCAGCGCCACGACGGCCCCGACCGTGCCGCCGATCACGAAGTACGTCAGCCGCGTCGAGAGTTCCGCACCTTCTCTGGCGCGCCTCTCGCGTTGGATTTGCTTTGACATCACGCCTCCTCCTCAAAAAAAAGAAGCTTTACAGTGCGTTTGAATTTCATCGAGGCCGTCGCTTCGCCACCCGTCCCGCACTATAACAAATGCGCTCGAAGCGGCGCAATGTAAAGAGGCTGGAGGCCGGGGACTAGAAGCTTGCCGGAGGCTTCAACAGCCAAGTCTGCGGCCTTCAGCCTCTGTTCTGGCTTTAGAACATCTAACAAAACCGATGGCACCGGAAGATTTTGTAGGGGCAGGGCTTGTCCCTGCCCGCATCGCTCCATTGAAATTCGAGTCGAGTGTCACCGCGCGGCGGGCAGGGACAAGCGCCGCCGGTGTAGTCGAGCGTGGCTTCGATGGCGCGGCGCTCGATTTCGTCAACGGTGGAGGGGACGTGGATTTCGAGTCTGATGTCGCGGCCTTCTTCGGCGGCGCGCTCGCGCTCGCCGCGCACGCGCGCACGTTCTTCGTGGACGCTGCCGCTGATCGCTTCCGGCAGGTCGTCGAGTTCGATTTGCCGCCCGGAGGCGATGATGACGGCGCGCTCGACGGCATTCTCAAGCTCGCGCACGTTGCCGGGCCAATCGTAGTTGACGAGCGCCTGCAACGCCTGTCGCGAGATGCCGGAGATGAAGCGCCCGGTCTTTTGTTTGTAATGTTCGAGGAAGTGGATGACGAGCGGGTGAATGTCGCCGGGACGCTCGCGCAGCGCGGGCAGTTGAATGGGGAAGACGGAAAGGCGATAGAAGAGGTCGGAGCGAAACGTGCCCTGCTCCACCGCGCGCTTGAGGTCAACATTCGAGGCGGCGACGACACGCACATCACCCTTCAACACCTCGCCGCCGCCGACGCGTGTGTACTCGCCGTCCTGCAAGACGCGCAGCAGGCTGACCTGCGCCGATAAACTCATCTCGCCGATTTCGTCGAGAAAAAGCGTGCCGCAGTCGGCCTCTTCAAATCGCCCGCGACGACGCGCGTGCGCGCCCGTAAACGATCCCTTCTCGTGTCCGAAGAGTTCCGATTCGAGCAGCGATTCGGGAATCGCGCCGCAGTTGACTTTGATGTATGCCCCGTCCCTGCGCGGCGAATTGAAGTGGATGAGATTGGCGAGCAGTTCCTTGCCCGTGCCGCTCTCGCCTTGTATGAGCACGGAGGTCTGCGTGTCTGCAACGTTCAGCGCGAGTTCGATGGCGCGCCTGAGCGCCGGGGCTTGGCCGATGATGCGCGACTCGGAGTGCTTTTCGTGCAGCACGTTCTTGAGCCGCATCACCTCTGCTGAAAGCTGGTCGCGTTCGAGCGCCGTCCCGATTTGCACGGCGATGCCTTCGACCAGAGCGATCTCGTGCTCGTCGAAGCCCTCGCGCAGTTCGCTCCAGACGAAGCCGAGGAGTCCGAACGTCTGGTCGCCGATGCGGACAGGCGAGACGAGCGCCGCGCGCCCGCCGAGCGTGGCGTTGAAGGCGAGGCGGACGGGCGGCGGAAGCGTTGTGTCGAGCAAGGTCAGCGTCCGTCGCTCGGCCAGTAAATCCACGACCGCCGGGAAGGCCGTGATGTCTATTGACTTGCCGTGCGTCTCGATAAGATCGCGCACGCTCTTTGTCGAGACGTGCGGCGCGGCCTTGAAGGCGGCGAGGCTGATTGCCTTGCCCGACGGCTCGATCACGCCGAGCGCGCAGTAGTCCGCGCCGACAAGCGCGATGGCGCGCTCAAGGACGTTGGAAGTAACTTCGCCGAAGTCCGAGCGCGCGTTCAGTGTGTTGGCGATTTCCAAAAGGGCGCGCGTGCGGTCGGCCTCGCGCTGCTTGTCCGTAAAGAGGCGCGCGTACTGGTAGCCGACGGCGATCTGGCGCGCGATGGACTGTAGGAAGGAGACTTCTTCGTCGAGCCAGCGTCGCACCTCGCGCGTCGTGTGCAGGCCGACGAGGCCGAGCACGTTGCCGTCCAGCACGACGGGCACGATCAGGAGCGAGCGCGTGCCGAGGCTCGCGGGCAGCAGGCCGATGCGCGGGTCGAGTCCCGGCGCGGCGGTGTCGTCGAGACGAATCGGCTGCGTCAGGTTAAAACGTTCGGCTAGTTGCCGGATGTCCACGGGGAATGACGTACCGAGGCTTGAAGGCACGTCTTCGGCGGCGCGCCACTCGTGGCTGATACGCAACTCGCCCGCCGCCGCAAGCTGGATCACGTCGCAACGGTCAACGTCCATCATCCGACCGAGTTCGGCGACGATGGCGCGCAGGAATTTATCGAGGTCAATCTCGGAGTGGATACTCGGCGCGAGCCGGTTGATGATCGCCTCGCGCGCCTCATGCATTTTCGTCTTGCGCTCAAGCGAGAGCGTCTGCACCATCGTACTGGACATAGGGCGCTCTAAAGACAAGCGTGCTGTCAGTCTCCTTAACCGGCGCGCTCGCCGCCCGAAGGTTCTCGGCAGAGATTAATCGAGGAGTGTGCCGGAGGACTTAAGCTTCGAGCCGCGTGATTTTTCGCCGGGCGCAAATCATAACGAAGCGCACGCGCGATTGCCAAGCGAACGGCGGCGCGATTGCCGAGCGTCGAAACAGGAAGGAAAGAATTAGAAGGGATTGACAGGATAAACAGGATAAAGTTGAAGACAAATAGATGACTGTATAGGATAGGGACAAGTAAGAGAAGTAGAAAAATAAAGAGCAGGCGGAGGATGCGCATCCTTCGCCTGCTCTTTAACCTTGTCTATCCTGTCAACTTATTTCTGAGCGAGTTCAGGCAAGAGATGAAACTCGACGCGCGCCTCTTCGGGTGCGAGCAGCGGGTGGTAGGTCTTGCCGTAACGGCCCGTGATGATGCGAACGTAGTTCTGCGTCTCGCCGTAGGGCGGCACGCCTGCGTACTTGTCAACAGAACCTTCGCCGGCGTTGTAACCGGCGAGGGCGAGCACGACATCGCCGTCGAATCTTTCAAGCAGCCAGCGCAGGTAACGCGCGCCCGCACCGATGTTCTCTTTCGGGTCTGAGGTATCCTGGCAGTTAAAGCGTTTGGCGGTCGCCGGCATCATCTGCATCAGCCCTTGCGCGCCTTTGCCCGAAAGGGCAGTCGCCTTGTACTTCGATTCCTGCCAGATGACGGCGTGAAGCAGTCGCGGGTCAACGCCGGTGTCGAGGCCCGCGTGATAAATGATCTGATCGAGTTCCTGATCGCCGGAGGAAGGGATGTCGGACGGAATAAAGTTCTCGTCTACGGCTGTTTTGGCCTCGACGGTCGGCGCGAGCGCGCGTGTAAAGGACGTGTCCGTCAGGTTCGTGAAAAGGAAAAGCGCGATGAGCGCGAAAGAAAAGAATTTGAAAGAGCGAAAGCGAGGGAACAGTCGAGTTTGGTGCATTCCAGGTCGTTCTCCATGTGAGCGGTTGGCTTGCCGTTAAATGACGCCGGCGGGCCAGCGACGATTGCGCCGCGTGCGACGCAAGGGTTTTGGGGGCTGCGCATGGTGGAAACGATTAACCTGCGTTCTTAAAAGAGCAGTCTATCGAAACCGAGAATAAGATGGACGAAGTGCTTCGGCGGTTGCTTGGGGCGCATCGAACCTATGCGTTTAAGTCCTTTTGTCGTATGTATTTAATTCAGCCGCCCCGAAGTTCTGATATAGCTTGATTTTCTCCCGCAATCGTTCATCGTGAGCGATGGTTTGAGGCCTCCGCGACGCTCGCCTCGTATTGAAGGCAGACGAATTTCTTGCGTTCCCGACGAAAAAGTTTTGCATTCAATATGGTGTAGCAGACGCGAACGCTTCACAGCGCATCGAACGTTCGTCCTGTTCAGGCGTGACGGTTTTGCCCTATTATTTCGAGTAAGCTACACTTTTTAAACAGAGACATCACAGACCGGAGAGACTGAGAACCATGCCGATTTACGAGTACAGTTGTCGAAAGTGCGGAGAGCACTTTGAAATTATGCAGAGGATTTCCGACAAGCCGCTCGCGCGCCACGCGCAATGCGGCGGGAAGTTGGAGAAAGAGTGGTCGCAGACGAGCTTCCAGCTCAAAGGCTCCGGCTGGTACGTGACCGACTACTCCGGGCGCAAGTCCGAGGCGAAAGAGGGCGAGGCGAAAGAAGGTAAAGAGAGCAAGGAGAGCAAAGATACTAAAGTCGAGGCGACGCAAACGAAGGCCGACGGCGTCGAGAAACCTGATACCAAAAAGTCGGACGGCAAGAAGGCCACGAAAGCACCCGCGACTGCTTCAACCGGCACGGCAAAGAGTGGCGACTAAACAGGGATGGCAATGCGCGCGCACCATAATTTTCTGATCATTCTTTTCTGCGCCGTGCTGGCTGGCGCGGCGTTCGGGCAGGTCGGCAGGCATACCGGCGCTACGCTCACCCCGTCGGGAGACCGCAGCATTCTGCTCAACGTCGTCGCCGCGCGCGAAGGCTCTGACTCGCCGGTCACAACCAGAGACCTTTCACTTTTCGACGGCGGCATGGAGCAGACTATCCAGAGTCTCACGCCCGACCCCGGCCCTGCGCGCATCGTCCTGCTCGTGGACAACTCGCTGGGACTGCGCGCCGACGTGGAAAAACTACAGCAGGCCACGCGCGAGTTCGCTTACGAGATTTACGAAGGCGATCAGGTGTTGGTTGTCGGTTACGACCAACAACCCGAAATCATCAGCGACTGGACGGACGACGCGAAGAAGATTGAGGCCGCGCTCCCCACCTTTCGCAAACGCGGCGAGCCTCGCTTGTTCGATGCGTTGAGCGCGGTGATGAGCGACGCCATGCGCCCTTACGCTGGCGGGAACCGCAAGCGCATCATCGTGCTGGTCGCAGACGGCCTCGACCGAGGCAGCAAGTCGCAGTTCAAAGACATCCTCGCGGAGTTGCAAAAGCAGGACATCACCGTCTACGCGCTTCAGATACCAGACCGCACGGGCGGCGCACTTCGCCGCGACAAGCCGAAGCCCATGCAGGTCATCCAGCAACTCGTCGAAGGCACGGGCGGGCGCATCCTCTCCGCGACGGAGCCGCGCGAGGCCGCCAAAACGATCTGCGACGAGTTACGCAGGAATCGCTACGTCCTCGCCTACAAGCCCAGGAGCGTTCCCTTCTACGAGACGCGCCGCCTGCTCATCATCCCCGACGAAGGCGTGAGCGTTCGCTACAAACAGAAACAGCCAGCACAGTGATAAGAGATGAGTGATAAGAAAAAACAAGCAGGTCTTTCCTTATCACTTATCACTCATCACTTATCACTTCTTTCTTGAGTAGATGTAGAACATCACGGTGATGATGAGGAGCAGCAGGGCTTCGAGCTGTGCGAAGTATTGCCAGTCGAAGCGTTGTGATTCGTCGTAGGCGAGCGGGTAGATGAAGAACGTGCCGAAGACGACGCCGGCCCCCAGCCAGATGATTTGACGTTTTCTGTCCCACACCGCGCGCAAGCCCCTCCGTAATTCCGGTCGAATCCGAGCGACGATCTGAAAACAAGTCGTTCACTCGTCACCCGTTGTTGGTCACTGCTTTTGAAGCTTTCGCAGACGTTCCGCAGCCGCTTCGAGCGTCTCGTCTCGTTTGCAGAAGCAGAAGCGCACCTGCTGCGCGCCGAGTTCGGGGCGGCTGTAGAAGCTGGAGCCGGGCACACAGGCGACGCCGATCTCGCGGACGAGGTGGCGCGTGAACTCCACGTCGTCCCGGAAACCGAAGCGGCTGATGTCGGTCATAATGTAGTAAGCGCCGTCGGGTCGGAAGACGCGGAATCCCGCTTCTTCAAGCGCGGGCAGGAGCATGTCGCGGCGGCGCAGGTATTCTTTTTGCAGGTGTTCGTAGTATTCGGGCGGCAGGGAGAGGGCGTAAGCCCCTGCGCGTTGGAGCGGCGCGGCGGCTCCGACGGTGAGGAAGTCGTGTACCTTGCGTATCGCGCTGGTGATTTCGGGCGGCGCGATGCAGTAGCCGACGCGCCAGCCTGTGACGGAGTAAGTCTTCGACATCGAGTTGACGATGACGGTGCGCTCGCGCATCCCCGGCAGTTGCGCCATCGAGATGTGCGCGACTTCCGCGTCTTCGCGCGGGTAGATGATGTGCTCGTAGATTTCGTCTGTGAAGCAGAGCGCGTCGTGTTCCTGACAAAGCGCGGCGATGAATTCGAGTTCGTCGCGCGTGAAGACTTTGCCGGTCGGGTTGTTGGGGTTGCAGATGATGATGGCCTTCGTGCGTTCGTTGAAGGCGGCGCGCAACTCTGCTTGGTCGAACGTCCAGTCGGGCGCGCGAAGGGGCACGTAGCGCGGGCGCGCGTCGGAGAGAATCGCGTCGGGCGCGTAGTTTTCATAAAACGGCTCGAAGATGACGACCTCCTCAGTGGGGTCAACCGTCGCCATCATCGCGGCGATCATGCCTTCGGTCGAGCCGCAGGTGACGGTCAACTCCGTCTCCGGGTCAACGTCCAAGCCGAGCGACCATTTCGTCTTCGCGGCAACCGCGTCGCGGAAATCCTTCGCGCCCCACGTAATCGCATACTGGTTAACGTCGTCTTCTATTGCCCGCATCGCGGCGCGTTTCAACTCTTCCGGCGCGGCGAAGTCGGGGAAGCCTTGTGAAAGATTGACGGCTTCATACTTCAACGCCTCGCGCGTCATCTCGCGGATCACGGACTCTGTAAAGCGGCTCGCCTTTTGCGAGACGTGGCGGCGACTTGAAGCGACGGGTCTGGTCATGTGTATTTCTCTCGCTTGAATTTGAAGTGGCTGCCCGGACGAAACGCGATGCTCTCACAGACGGAGAGCGAGTGGCAAACACCGCACGCCGAGCCGTTGACTTGGCCGTAGTGTTTGTTGTAGAAGCCTCTCTCGCGTTCCTCGCACGCGCCTCAAAACTTCACTTGCGCCTCGTCAAACAAATTCATCAACGGAGGACTTTTTCATTATGAGTTCAAGCCAGCAGGCACAACCCGTCAACGAAGACCGGATGCACGAATTTCTGGGCAAGGTGGTCGGCGACTTCGGCGCGGCCTTGAGTTCGACGCTCGCCTACATCGGCATCAAACTTGGTCTCTACGCTGCGCTCGCGCAAACGGGGCCGGCGACGCCCGCCGAACTCGCCGCCAGGACAAACACGTCCGAGCGTTACGTGCGCGAGTGGCTCATCAATCAGGCATCGGGCGGCTACGTCGAATACGACGCGGGCGCGGGACGCTATCACATGTCGCCGGAGCAGGCGGTCGCGCTGACGGACGAGAACAGCCCGTTCTACGTGGGCGGCGGCTTCTACGTCGTCAAGGCGATGGGACGCGCCGAGCCGCGCATCACCGAAGCCTTCCGCACGGGCGAGGGGATGCTCTGGGGCGAGCACGACGCAGACCTCTTCGTCGGCACTGAACGCTTCTTCCGTCCCGGCTACACCGCGCATCTCGTCAACACATGGATACCGTCGCTCAACGGCATCGAAGAAAAGTTGAAGACGGGCGGCACGGTCGCGGACATCGGCTGCGGGCACGGCGCTTCGACGATCATCATGGCGAAGGCTTATCCGAACTCGCGCTTCCGTGGCTTCGACAATCACGCACCCTCCATCGAGCACGCGCGGCGCGCGGCTGAGGAGGCCGGAGTCGGCGACCGCGTGAGTTTCGAGGTCGCGTCGGCCAGCGAATTCCCCGGCGAGAACTATGACATGATCGCCTTCTTCGACTGCCTGCACGATATGGGCGACCCCGTCGGCGCGGCGCGTCGTGCATGCGATACGCTCGCCCCCGAAGGCAGCGCGCTCATCGTCGAGCCGATGGCGGGCGACACGGTGGAAGGTAACTTCAACATCATCGGTCGCACCTTCTCAGCCGCCTCGACGCTCTGCTGCACGGCCAACTCGCTCGCGCTCGGCGGCCCCGCGCTCGGCGCAGTCGCCACCGAAGCCGCGCTCCGCGAAACGGTGCTCGCCGGCGGCTTCACACAGTTTCGACGCGCCGCCGAGACGCCCTTCAACCGCATCTTCGAGGCGCGTCGCTGAACCGGCGCGTCGCCCAAACGCGGCGACTCTCTACTGTGGAGGCGTCTGCTGCTCGGCGGCTTGTTGGCGGAGTTGGTCAATGATGGAGCGGATGGCGCTGGCCTGTGCGCCTTCGGGCGAGAGTTCGAGATATTTTTCGTAGGCGGAGACGGCATCTTTCCAGCGTTCCAGTTTCTCGTAAGCCGCGCCGGTGAGTTGGTAGAGCGCCGGCTCGGAGTCGGAGAGTTGCGAGATGGCTTTGCGGAAGGCCGCGACCGCGCCTTCATAATCGCCCTTCTCTTCGAGCACGATGCCCATGCCGGTGTAAGCTTCCGGCTGAAACCCCTGGCCCTCGCGGATGGCTCGACGATAGGAGGCGACGGCGGCGTTCTGGTCGGCCAGAGCGCGCATGATGCGCCCCTCGACGGCGGAGGCTTCAGGGTAGGCGGGACGGTCGCGCCGCGCCGCCGCGATCTGTTCGAGCGCCGAGTCGTTATCTTCCATCGCCAACAGGACGCGCGCGAGGCCGACGTGCGCCGCAGGGAAGCGCGGGCGCAAGCGGAGCGCCTGCCGGTAAAGCTCGACGGCACGTTTGCGTCCCTCATCGCCGCCGCCGTGCTCGCGTGCGTCCTCTGCCTGCTGGAAAAGCAGTTCGGCCTGATCTTTCGTCGGTGTCAGACGGACTTCGACCGCGCCGCGCTTCGTCGGCAGGATCGTCAGAACACGCTCCTGAAATCCGGCGGCGCGCACACGCAATACATGTCGCCCCGGCGAGACTTTGAGTTGCAGTTTTCCTCCGGCGTCCGCCACGCCGCGTCGCACTTCGTCAACCCAGACGGCTGCGCCGGGTTGCGTGCTCACCGTGATTGTCTTCGACGAAGACGCCGCTGCCGCCGGAGACGTTTTAGTAACGTTGATTGTTTTGGCCGGCGCTCTTTGCCAGACTTCGCCCTTCTTCTGCGCGCGGACTCCGTTTGAAACGGCGGCGCTCAACGCCAGCGCCAGCGCAAACACGCGCGCGGCCACGAGCGCCGGAGACGGCGCGACGTTGAGAAACGCGTGCCGCACGCTCGTCGCAACATCCTCTTGTTTTCGCGGCGACATTCCCGATGCTTTAATCATCACTTAACCACCTCTTCCTCTTCACCGCCCGACACGCGGCGCGGTCGCACCTGCTCGTTCGGGGTCTGAGTGGGCGCGGCACTGCCTGCGGGACGCACGGCGCGCGTTCCGACTTCCGGGCGAAAGCGTCCCTGCTCGTCGTAAAGACGGCGGTACTGAAGCGTGTTGCGGACGACGCCCTGCACGTAGCCGCGCGTCTCCCTGAAGGGGATGGCTTCGACCCACTCGTCTATTTGAAGCGGGAGCGTCGCGCGCCACTGCACGGCGCGTCCCGGCCCCGCGTTGTAGGCGGCGGCGACGTACTCGATGCGACCGAACTTGTCGAGATTGCTGCGTAGGTACGTCGTGCCGAGCTTGATGTTGATGACCGGATCGAACAGCGACTCGTTGCTGATCGCGCTCTCGACCCCGGCGGTCTTCGCCGTCAGCCGCGCCGTGCCGGGAAGCAGTTGCATCAGGCCGTAGGCGTTGGCTCCGGAGACGGCGCGCGGGTTGAAGACTGATTCCTGGCGGATGAGTCCGGCGACCGTGTAGGGGTCGAGGCTTTTGGCGCGCGACTCCAGTGTGATCGTGTTCCAGTAGCCGAGCGGGTAGAACACGTCCCACTCCTCGCGCGTCAGTTCCTCCGGCTCCATCTGCGAGTAGTCGGGGTAACTCTTGCGGAGCACGTTGAAGGCTTGCAGGTTGTCGTCGTGCGAGCGGTAGATGCGCGCCTTGGCGAGTCCGACGCGCGGGCTGGACGGGGCGGACTCAAGCGCCTTGTCCAACTCGTCGTGCGCGAGATCGTCGAGGCCGACGACGCTCAACTGGTCTGCGCGCTTCTTCGCGTCGTGCGCGGCCCACGCCGTCTCGAACTGCGCGCCCGCGACTTCCGCCGCGCCCGCAAACATCTGGACGGCGAGGCGGTCGAAGTAGAGCGCGTCCGCCTGACTCCTGCCATCCTTCGCCGTCTGCCCGGCGGCGACGAGTGCGCGCATCGTCCACGCATTCGCGGGAAAAGCGCGCCGCATCTCCTCGACGGTCGAGCGCGCCGCGTCCCACTGCTTCGCGCGTGCGTAATGCTGCACGAGGTTGTAGAGCGCCTCGGCGCGCGTGTCGCCGGCGCTTATGGGCACGGCGGTCAAAGCCGCAATGGTGTCGGCGGCGCGGCGCGCGTTGTAGGCGGCGATGCCGCGACGGAGTTGCGCCTGCGGCGTGGCGGTTTCGGGGAAGCGACCGAAGGCGTCGGCGTAAGCCGCGACGGCGTCTGCGTGGCGCTTCGACTGAAAAAGTTTTTCGGCGCGCGTCACGGCCTCTTCGACGGTCGCGGGCGCGGTCGTGGAGTTCAGGCGAGAGATGCCCGCCGATGCTTCCGCGTCGTTCGTCGCCGAGACGGGCGCGTAGAAATAGAGTCGCCGGTAGGCGGCGAGGGCGCGCAGGGAGTCGCCGCCCTGCTCGTAAGCTTTGGCGGTCAGGAGCAGCGCGTCCGCGTCGTCCTGTTCGGACAGTTTTTTCAGCGTCAGGGGCACAGCCGCCGCCTGTGCGTCGAGAGAGAGCGCACGCGCGACACGCAGCGACGCCTCGCGCGCTCGCAGAGAGTTGGGGTAGTCGCGCGCGAGTTGCTCGTAGGCCGCACGCGCCTCGACGCGACGCCCCGCTTTGTCGAGTCAATGCGCTTCTAACCTTTCGTTCCCGGCACGCGGGGTTGCCCTGCTGGTTCTGATGCGTCGAATCGGGAGAGCCGTTCGCCCGTTCAGGATAAAACAAAAACGCCGAAGGATGAACGGGAGACAGGCTCTTGTCCGTTCATCCTCCGGCGTTCGGAGTTTGGCGCGTCGCTCAGACGGAGACGGTCGCGCCGGGATAGCCGTCGCCGAGTTTGGCGGGGTCGCCTCCGGCGAGCGCGTTGACCAGTTCGTGATGGAAGTAGTCGTAGCGCTCGGCCACCTCCGAGCGCACGCGCTTGTCGTACATCTGTCGCGAGCGATCAATGTCGTCGCGCAGGCGGTTGTAGAGATCGCCCGCGTCGCGTCCCTCCTGCACCTTCTGTTCGTTATAGAGCTTGATCTCGGAGACGAGCAGGCGCGCGAAACGGCGAGCCTCGTTGTGGTAACGCTTCTCTTCCTCGCGGACTTCGACGGGGAAGTCCATGTCCGCCGCGCTTTGTCTTCGCGACGCACCCAAAGGCGAGCCTTCGGTCGCGGTCGAGGGCGGCGCGAAGGCCGCGCCACTCATCGGAGTCGTGCCCGCGCCGCCGCTGCCCCACGTGTCGGAGGCCGACGGAAACTCTTCCGCCGCGGGCGTGTGTTCGACGTGTGCCGGAGCACTCTCCGCGTCTGCGTGGACGGATTCGGCTTCCGCCGGTGCTGCCTCCGGCTCGACTGCCTCCTGCGTCTCCGGCTGCGGCGTGACGAAAGCGGAGTGCGGCGCGGTTTCTTCGTCGGTCACGCGCGTCGGCTCGGCGTCGGTCGCCGGCGGGGGCACGGCGGCGGCGTCCGTCTGTGTCTGCGGCTGCGGGGCGGAGGCGTGCGAAGGTCGTTGCGTGGCGAGCAGTTCGACGGCCATGCCGGCGACGCGCACGAGGGTTTCGATGGCTTCGAGGTTGACCGCGTCCGCGTCCTGCAAGGCGCTGTCGGCGTAGAGCACGGCGACGGCTTTGTCGCGCGCGACGAGCGGCACGGCGACGGCGCGCTGCGGCGGCTCTTCGCCGAAATGACTGAAGATCGTGTGGTCTTCCGCGTGCTGGCCGGGGCCGCCGCTCCACGTCGAGCGCGTGCGTACCACCTCGCCGAGCAGTGTGTCGGAGGAGAGCGGCAGAGAGATTTCGCGCACCGCGTCGTCGCCGACCGTCCCTTCGAGGCCGCGTGCGCGCCAGCCCGTCGTGCGTTCCTGCTTGACGACGAAGAAGGCCACGCGCGGCGCGAACGAGGCAGCACGGTTGACGAGCGCGTTGAGTATGTCGGATTGCGTGCGCTGGCCGTCCAGTTCGTCAATCGCGGCCTTGATGATCGCGATCTCGCTCGACGAACGTGCGCGCGTGGACTTTTCGGCAGCCGCCTCTATCCCAGCGTTGCGCGCGTTGCGTATGTGCTCGGAGACGGCGACGGCGAGCGACGCGTCGGTCTGCGCGTCGCTCCCGATGCGCTCCGAGAGGCGCGTGAAGGCCTCGTTTAGTTGGCTTTGCAGGCGCGCGACCTCGTCCTGCAAGCCGCCTATGCGACCCTGAACGTAAGCCTCTATGTCATCGCGCAAGCTTTTTTCCAAGTCTCCGCTGGACACGTCTGGTTTCCTCCGTTGTGCTGTGTGTGGGCTTCAGAATCGAAGCTGTCTCGACCGGCCTCAAGCGGGCCATCTTTCCGGCAGCTCTTGATGAAGACTGGCGAGTGACGCCGGACACGGCGAAAAGCCCTTCGGGCCGGCTCCACGGATTATGGACGCCGACGCGGAAGGGTGTCAAGAGACTCTTTTGTCATTTTAGACTTGCGATTTTCGATTTTAGACTTATCATTCGTCATCGCACAGGCGACGGGAAATTGCCAATCTAAAATCCGAATCGTAAATCTAAAATTTAAACAATGCCCCGCAGCATACTCATCGCCGACGACTACGACGACACGCGCGAACTGCTGCGCCTGATCCTTGAGACGGAAGGCTACACCATCCGCGAGGCGCGCAACGGTCTGGAGGCGCTCGAAGTGGCGCGCGACGGTTCCGTCAGTCTGGCGCTGATTGACATCTCGATGCCGGCGCTCGACGGGTGGGGCACGCTCCGCGAGTTGCGCGCGGACGAACGCACGCGAGACCTCCCCTGCGTCGCCCTCACGGCCTTCGCCGCCACGGAGGATCGCCGGCGCGTGCTCGAAGCGGGCTTCGACGCCTACATCTCCAAGCCCTATCACCACAAGGAACTGCTCGAACTGATCCACAGCCTCCTCGACACAGAGGGTCGGCGGCATCAGTAGGCCGACGACACGCGCATGCCGGACGACGAGCGCAAACCTCAAGACCTCGACGCGCCAACAGCCGGCGCGATCCTCGTCGCGTTTGAAAAACTCTTCGGCGGCGGTCGTGGCGTCGCGCGCTTTCCACGCTCGCGACTGCGCTACGTCGAACTGCCGGGCGGCACGCGCCTCATCGAACAAAATCCGAAGACGAAAAGCGACTGGGCCGAACGCGCACGCGCCGGCCAACGCGTCGCATGGGTCATGCGCGGCGGCGAATTTCTCGCGCGCGTAGTTGATGGCGAAGTCGTGATGCTCGAAAAGTAGGAATGAGAGTGGAAGGATAAAGGATGAGAAAGTGGCTGTTAAGATTCAGCCTTCCTCAGAGGTGTTCACCTTTGCTTCTTAGGCGCGGCGTTCGAGGATGAGGCGGGCGATGGCACGCAGGGTGTCTGTGGGGCGTTTGATCTCGTCGAGCGCGGCGTTGGCTTCGGCGTGGACTGAACGTGCGCGCTCGCGCGCCGCGTCGAGGCCGTAGAGCGACGGGTAGGTGGCTTTGCGCGCCCGCGCGTCTTTGCCGGGAGTCTCCCGCGATGATCGCACCGGCGCGCGCCGCAGCCTGTATGAGCGCGCCCGTCTTCCGCCGGTGGATCAACTCCAACTCTTCACCGCCGACATCCTCACGCGACTCGGCGGCGAGGTCGTGCGCCTGTCCTGCGACCATCCCTTCGGGCGTCCCCGCCGCGCGCGCCAGTTCGGCGATGAGATGGACGCGCAGAGGCGCGTCGAGCGTCTCGTCTTCCGCGATTGTCTGAAAGGCTAGCGCTTGCAGCGCGTCGCCCGCGAGGATGGCCGTCGTCTCGCCGAACTTGACGTGGCAGGTCGGACGACCGCGACGCAGTTCGTCGTCGTCCATCGCCGGGAGGTCGTCGTGGACGAGCGAGTATGTGTGAATCATCTCGAAGGCGCAGGCGGTGGCGAGCAACTGTTCCGTCTTCGCGCCGAAAGTCTCACCCGTCGCCAGCAGCAGCAGGGGGCGGAAACGCTTGGCCGGAGCGAACAGGCTCCAACGAATCGCGGCGTGCACCGCGCCCGCCCCCGCAGACTCTCCGGGGACGAGTTCGTCAAGCTTCGCCTCGACCAGAGAGAGCGCGCGTGCGGCGTAGGCACGCGCCTCTTCGACGGATGAAGACGAAGCCGCTCGCGCATCAAAAGACGCTTTCATCAGCCTCCGCCTCGTCTTCGTCTTCTTTCGCATCGAACTCTTCGGTCTCGAACGGGACGACCGACGTGCGCCCGTCGCCGTCACGCAACAGCACCTCGATGCGCCGCTCGGCTTCGTTGAGTCGCTCCTGGCACTCGCGCGACAGGCGCACGCCCTGCTCGAAGAGTTCCAGACTTTTCTCCAGCGGCAAATCGCCGCGCTCAAGCTCGCGCACGATTCTCTCAAGCCCCGCCAGTTGCGTCTCGAAGTTCGCAGACTCGGCCACGGGCGTCCGTGTCTTCGTTGTTTGTTCTCGTTTCGGCATCTTCAGGTTTCCTGCGGGCGTTCTACATTCAGACCGCGTCTCGACAGCCCGCGTGCCCTCCCTCATGGTGTGGCCTCCGCACTACCGCGTGATTCGCCGGGCGGTATCTACCTGCCGCGTTTACGTCGAGGGGCGGACGGCGGCGGGATGCTGCCCGGCGCGGGCAGGCTCGAAGCGACGCGAGTGGCAATGTCGGAGGCCAGCGCGTCATCTTTGACCGTCACTACCTTCCAGCGTTCGCCGTTGCGCTGCATCGCCAGTTCGACGGGACGGTCAGCGGCCTTTAACGCGACCGTCGCCGCGTCGCCCTGTTCCCTGATTTCCGACGCGCGCGAGATGCCGAGCGCGAAGAGGATGAAAGGCGTGCTGCCTCCGCTTTTCTCGGAGAAATTTTTGGCCGCGCGTGTGATCTCTTCGCGCATCGTCTCGCGCACGCGCGGGAGCATTTGCGGCAGCGCCGCCTCGACCTGAGAGCGCGCGAGCGTGACGGGCAGCGTGCCCGACGTTAATTTCTCTATCACCTGCGGCGCGAAGCCCTGCGTGATGCGGTCGCTGTCAATCAACCCTTCGACGGCACGCGTGTCGTCGTGCTGCGCCGCGTCAACCAGAAGCGCGAGGCTGTAAGCCGGACTCTTCTTGTAGTGCTGCCACCAGGCGTAACCGCCGACGAGCAACGCCACGGCGAGCGCGACGGCGATGAGCGCGCCCGCCGACAGAATCTTCGCCCCGCGCCCGAAGCTGAAACTTTTACGCTGCCGCCCGAATCGTGCGTCCGCCTGCGCCTGCGCGACATCAATCACGATGCGGCTCCTGCGCCCGCTCCCCTGCTTCGACGGAGGCTGCGACATCATCACACGCCCTCCCCCGCCTCGACCTCTTCCACGCGGCAACTCAAAGCGCCTTCGGCCAGACGCACGCGCACGCGCTCGCCCGTCTTCGAGGCACGCGCCGAGCGCAAAAGCTTTCCGCGCTCGTCCACGGCCAGCGCGTAGCCGCGACCCAGCACGGCGAGCGGCGACAGCGCGTCGAGCGATGCGACGTTGACGGCCAGCCGCGCACGCGCGTCATCGAGGCGCGCACGCGCCGCAGATTCCATTCCCGCGTGCGTCACGGCCAGCCGCACGCGCGCGGCGGACGCGCGTGTCGCGGCGCGCGCCGGCGACAGGCGACACACGGCATCGTCGAAACGACGACGGGCGCGAACGGCTCTTTCCGCCATCAGTTTTTCAAGGCGCACGCGCGCATCCCTCAACTCTTCGAGCGACGCGCGCAGGCGTGTGCGTACCTCGTCGAAGCCGTGGGACATCGCCGCTTCCGCCACGCGGGCGCGTTCCGTGATGACGCGGTAGCGCAGGGAGTTGACGAGCTTGTGCGTCAGGTCTTCGACGTAAGAGGCGATCTCGTCTTCGCGCTCGGCGACGAGTTCGGCGGCTGCCGTCGGCGTCGCTGCGCGCACGTCCGCGACGAAGTCCGCGATGGTGAAATCCGTCTCGTGCCCGACCGCAGAGATAACAGGGACGACGGACGCGCGAATCGCACGCGCCACTTCTTCTTCGTTGAACGCCCACAGGTCTTCGCTCGAACCGCCGCCACGTCCCACGATGATCGCGTCCACGCAATCGCGCGCCCGCCCCTCCGCGAGCGCCGCGCGGTGTTGCTCGTTCAAGAGTCGTATGGCGTGCGCGACTTCACGGCCTGCGCCCGCGCCCTGCACGCGCGCGGGCGCAATCAGGATGCTGACGGTGCGCGTGCGCCGCGCGACGGTGCGGATGATGTCGCGTATGGCCGCGCCCGCCGGCGAAGTGACGACGCCGATGCGTCGCGGCAGGAGCGGCAGTTCGCGCTTGAGCGATTCGTCGAATAAGCCTTCCGCCGAGAGGCGGTCGCGCAACTGCTCGAAGGCGACGCGCAGCGCGCCCGCGCCCACGGGGTCTAAGCCCTCGACCATCAACTCGTATTCGCCGCGCGGCTCGTAGACGGTCAGGCGTCCGCGCACGCGCACCAGCAATCCGTCCGAGGGGCGGAAGCGAATCGCGCGATTGACGCCGCGAAAGCACGTCGCGCGAAGCTGCGCCGACTCATCCCTGACGGTGAAATACCAGTGGCCGGAAGTGTGCGCCTTGAAATTTGAGATTTCGCCCTCGACCCACACGGACGCGAAGCGATTCTCCAGCGCGCTGCGCACCTGCGAGGTGAGTTCCGAGACGGTCAGCGGTCGCCGCTCCGTTTCGTCGAACAGTGACATGAGCAGAGGACGTGTCATGGTTGAAAGTGAAGGATGAAGGATGAGTGTTGAAAAGGCAAGGATGAGAAACGAAGGCGAAGGCACGAAAACGTGGCCGTCAAACGTCCTCTTTTTCCTCGTCTCTCATCCCGCATGTTTCCTACTTCGTCCCTGCTTTCGCGTAGTAGCCCTGACGATAAAGCAGGCGCAGTTTTTCCTTGCGGAGCGCGGGGTTGACGATCTCGATCTGCACTTTGCGGAAAGAGCCGTCGCGCTTTTTGTTCGAGGGCGAGTAGGAGACGAGATATTGCGAGCGCAATTCCTGCTCGATCTGCGCGAAGGCCGCGTCCAAGTCTTCCCTGCTCTTGGGAAAGAAGGCGCGCCCGCCCGTGCGTTCGGAGACTTTACGCAAAGCGCCGTCGTCGGTCGGGTAGTTTTCGCGGTCGCTGATGCCGATTGCGTAGATCACCGTGTTGGACTTGACGGCGAAGTCTATCAACTCGTCCTTCTTCGTCAGGCTGCTCGTGTCGAAGCCGTCGGAGAGCAGTATGGCGGCGCGGCGCGTGCGCTCCGGCGTGTGCAGCAGCACCTGATTGGTCGTGGCCCAGAGCGCGTCCCAGATGCTCGACCAGCAGCGCGTGTCGTCCTGAACCGTCTGGCTGTGTTCGCACTCAGGGTCGTCGGGAGGCACTTCCACTTTGAGCCGTTCTATCGCGACGTTCAGGCTCGCGCGGTCAGCCGTCAACGCCTGCTGGACGAGCGGCTTGCCCGTGAAAGAGACGACGGCGACGCTGTCTCTGTCCGGGCGCATGACCCTTTCGAGGAAAGCGCGTGCGGCGGTCTTCTGATCCGGCAGCGTCTGCTCCTGCGATTTACTAATGTCTATCACGAGTGCCAGCGAGAGCGGCAGGTCTGTCTCGCGCTGGAAGGCGAAGAGCTGCTGCGGCACGCCGTCTTCGAGCACGCGCACGTCTTCCTGCTTGAGCGTCGTGACGAAGCGCCGGTTTTTATCAATCGCGGTGAGCAGGATGTTCGTCAGGTCTGTCTCGACGCGCTCGACTTCTTCGTCCGCGTCCGCGCCCGGCGTAGGCGCAGGTTTGGGCATTGTGCGCTGCCTGACCGCCGGCGGCGCGGGGCCGGAGTTTTGCGCGCGTGTGTGGCGCGGCGCGCCGACAAAGAGCAGCGCGAAGGCGATTGACAAGGCTAAAAGGCGTGAACGCATCTGAAATTTCCCCTCGTGTGAATTTAGTTTTGGCGGGAGAGTTTGAAATCTTATGGCATCGTCGTTTTGGCTTCCACGGCGATTGCCGGACTCAGGCGCACGGACGCTCCGTCGCGCGCGACGCGTACTCTGATGCGCGCCTCGCGTCGCACGTCCGCTCCCGACTCGTATGTGATCGTGTAGGCCGTGCGGAGTTGCGCGACCACGTCGTCGTAGGCGCGCTGCAACTGTTCGAGGCGCGTGATCGGATAATAAACGCCGCCGGAGACGCTCGCGAGTTTACGGCCTTCCTCATCCGCGCGCGACGTGAGCGTCAGGAAGCGGGCGCGCATCGGATCGAGCGTGCTCTCAGGCGCGGCGGCGCTCGACGCGGGGATCAGCCCGGAGGGGATGTAGAGCGGGTAGACGAGCGCGCCGGATTCGATGATCGCTTCGAGGATCGTGGGGAAAGGGATGAACGACCTGTTGTCGTCGCCGTCGGAGAGCACGACGATGGCTGTGCGCTCGCCGCGTAAGGGTTTCAAAGTGTGGACGAGCGTGTAGCCGAGCGAATCGTAGAGCGCGGTGGCTCCGCCAGCCTGGATGCTCTTCGTTCTTTCGGCGAGCAGGCGTCTGTCGGTCGTGAAGTCGGAGATGAGTTGCACGTCGTCGCGGAAGCTGATGATGGCGACGCGATCCTGCGAGCTGACGGTGTTGATGAAGTTGAGCGCAGCCTTGCGTATGAAGTCCAGTCGTTCCTCGACGCTGCCCGACACGTCGAGCAGCAGCACGAGGTTGAAAGGCGCGCTCGACTGCGTCACGTCTTTGACGCCGCGCTCCTGCCCGTCCTCGAAGACGGCGAAATCTTTTTCCGAAAGTCCGCCGATGGCACGCCCGTTGTGATCCGTGACGCTGGCCTGAAGCCGGGCGAGGTTCTGGCCGGCGGCGATTCTGACGTTGAAGGGATTGCGGCGCGCCGACGTGAGCGTCGGTTCCGTGCCGCGCGGCGGAAGCGTCTGCGTGTAGTCGCCGACGAGGCGCGGCGCAACCTTGCGAATAGCGCCCGTCAAATCCTGATCGCCGCTGCGGATGATGGCACGCGCGGCTTCCGTCAGGGCGCGCTCGCGCAAATCCGAAGGCACCATCGCCGCGTCCGAAACGCCGAAGAGCACGACGCCGCGCGCCGTCGTCAAATCAAGCTCGATGCGTGTGTCCTGCTTCGCCTTCTTGTCGCCGAAGCGGCCTGAGATTTCATACGCGCCGCCGCGCTTCTGTTTAATCTTCGGCAACTCGACCTCGCTGAAGAAACGCGGGCGGGAGAGCGTCCAGTGGAAGCTGTAGTGCAGTGCGTCCAGAGGCACGTCGGCGCGGATCGTCCCCGTGTCGGTCTGAACCTCCGCGGAAGAGACGTTGCCGACCACGTCCACGGCCCCGCCCTCCGTCTCGACGTGTACCTTCGCGCGTTCGGGCACGCGCACAGTGATGTCTATGCGCTCGCGCTCAAGCGCCGCCTGTTTTGCCGCCGACCTCTTGAGTCCCGTCACTTCAACCTTTTTTCTTTCCGCCTCGCGCTCGACATCAATCGAGACTACGCCGCCGCTCGCCGCGACGCGCACGTCCCGTTCCGTAACGGGCGCGCCGGGCGAGTTGGCGCGCACGGAAATTCCCTTTTGCTCGCCGGAAGCGATGACTGTAACGCGCCCCTCACGGTTTTTGACGCGGAGTTCGACGCGCCCCGGCGCATCGAGTTCACGTTCGTACCCTTGCGCGTGCGCCAACGTCGCCGCCCCGCCGCACATAAGGAGAGCTATCACGAGCGTTATCAGGGAGAATTTTCTGAAGCGAAGGCTTGCGCGCGCGGGGAGTTGCGCGGCGGAGATTGGGTACAGCATGAGTTGACGATGTTGCATGTGGAGAATCGCGCCGGTCAAGGAGACGAAAGAAATGATGAATGATGAATGAAAGATCAGGGGCCTTGCTTCTTAATTCATCACTCCGCATTCATCATTCATCATTTCTTCTCACCCCTTTCTTTTTTTGACGAACTCGGCGAAAGCGTCTTTCAGTTGCTCGACCTGTTCGGCGGTGAGCGCGCCGGTGACGGCCTGACCGTCCTGAAAGCCGATGATTGTGATGCGCCCGTCCATCTGAAAGTTGAATTTGAAGGTGCTGCCGTTCTCCAGTTCGTAAGAAAGATTCGGCGAGACGCTGGCCGCGCTGTTTGATTCAAGCATATGGTCGTTCTCCGTCGGCGATGTTTGAAAGTAGAGCCTCAAATGATGCCCGCAGGGCGTGTGCGCGGCGTGCGCCGCCGCCCTCTGCCTGCGCTTTGAGGTGGACAGTTTAGCAGAGTCTTCGCTCGTATGGCATTTTGACCGTAGCCGTTGCGAACGATTGTGGCCCGCGCGGTCGTAGCGATTTCCGATCTCGACGATACACAAAATTTTACGCGCGCGTCGAACCGTGACGGGAGGTCGCGCATCTGATACATTAGTTGTTAGGTTGGTTCGCCTCCTCTGTCAGTCGCTTTCTCGTCCACAAAATTTTTGCTGAAGATGAAGCAATACAAAAATCACGCCGTCGTGTTCGTCGCAGCCGTCGTGCTGCTCGTCGCCTTCGCCGCGCTCGCCGCGCGCCCCGGCTTCGGACAGTCTCAGACGATGCAGAAAATCTCCGACGGAGATTCGGCAGTGACGAACGTGCAGCCGACCGCCATCGTCCGCGAAAGGCGTGCGAACGCGACGCTGCCGGAGGCGTCCCCCGCCGCCACGGCCACGATCTTCAGTGCGGCGGCCACGCGCAACGCGTTTCTGAAGAATGATCTCAGTTGGGTGTTCGGCGGCAAGCCGCAGCGCGGATGGAATCTCTACACGCCGCTCATCAGCCGCCTGCTCGACAACGACAACGGAGCGGACACGAACGACTTCGCCTCCGCGCTCGCCAATTGGC